>DASRJA010000072.1:0-2368 GCA_035649695.1 Mycobacterium sp.
CCGCAGCAAGGGGAGGTGTGCGGTGGGGACGAACGGCAGGGGTGGCGACGCGCTCGCGGATTTGGCTGCCGCCGTTGGAGAAGCGGATCGCGGAGGCAGCCTTTACGAGACCGCGAATGCCCTCGCACGGGTGGTTGTCGAACGGGCAGACGCCGACGAAGCACTGCGGATGCTGTCGGCCGTCCGCCCGCGCACCTGGCTGCGGCTGGACGTCGAGCTACGGAGCTTGCGCCATTTCTTCCACCCTCGCGGCGAGTGGCAGCAGATCACCGCCGCTGCCTGGGCCGGCGCGAATCCACTCGCCTTGCTCCTCACCGCATGCTCGGGCGACGGGCGGCTGAGGCAGCGTGCGGTGCATATGCCGCTGATGCGCAGTGATCAGCGGTTGCTCCCCGTGCTGCTGATCCGGACCGCCGACTGGGCGAAGCAGGTGCGGGACGACGCTCGGCAAGTGCTCCCGACCGCGCTCGACGCGGCCAATACGGACGGGCTGATAAGGGCGGTCGGCGTGGCGCTGGCGATGAGGGAGTGGCAGCGCGGCGAAGGAGCGTTCGCAGCGGTGACCGAGGCACTACGCACGCGATCGGACGGGACGCTTGACGCGGCCCGCACGAGCGACGACCTTCAGGTGCGCCGGCTCGCTTATCGGGTGTGGCTGGAGTCGGGCCACGCCGACTCGGACGCGCTGGTTGCGGCCGCCCTGACCGAACCCGACATCATTTGTCAGAGCCTGAGCGTCGATGGTGTCGTCCGCGCCGCCGTGCGCGACCGGCAGCGCGACGCGTTGGATCGTTTGCTTGCAGCCCGTTTCGCCCGCGTGCGCGTCGAGGCGCTTGCCGGACTGGTCCAGATCGGGCACCCAGAGGCGGGCGAAGCGTTCCTAGCCGATCGGTCGGCAATGCTGCGAGCCACCGCGCAATGGGCGACGCGACGAGCAGGCCGTGACGCAGCCGAGCGATACCGAGCCATGCTGGCGTCGGGTGACGACTCACTGCTGCGCGCAGCCGTGGCGGGGCTCGGCGAATGCGGCGCCGTCGACGACGCGGAGTTGGTCGCAGGTTTTCTCTGGCACGACCGTCCGCGGGTGCGCGCGGAGGCGGTGCGGGCCGTGCGCCGGCTGGGCGGCGCGCTCAACCAGATCGCGCGGATGCTCACCGACCCAGCTCCTGTGGTCGTGCGAGCGGTCGCCGACGCGGTGCTTGGCCAGCCCGGTCTTGTGCCCATCGATCGGCTGTGGGAGCTGGTGGCCGCGGATCAGCCAGCACATGTACGGCGCACCGTGTTCAGACTGCTGATCGCCCGTGACACGTGGACACGGATCGAGGCAGACCTCCGGCTCGTCGGCGACTCCGACGACCGGCTCCGGCCTCACGCCAGATCGAATCTGACCAGCTGGCTCGACCACGAGGCCTCGACGGCGTACCAGATGCCACCCCGGACCACCCGCGAGCGCCTGGGACGGCTCATCGACGCCGCCGAACCGAACATTGGTGCCCCGAAGGCCCACCTACTCCGCTGGCACCTCGCCCTCTCGCGTTAAGCGGCGGCGAGCTGATCCGCGACTCCCGCAACACAATTGAGATCGGTGTCGGTCAGCGGCCTGCCGCGGGCGATCACCACGACGTGTCGCACGCCGAGATCGCCCAGCTTCCGGCATCGTTGCGCCAGCTGGTCCGAGCTGTCGCCGTCTTGGAGCGCCGTGGTTACCGTGCGCTCGATCTCCTCGGGCGGCCGGCCAACGTCAGCGCAATGACGATCGAGGACGCTGAGCTGCCTGCGGATCGCGGTACCGCCGTCGGGCACGTCGAACAGGTTGCATGCGTCGCCGTACTCGGCGACCAGCCGCAGCGTCCGGCGTTCGCCGGTGCCTCCGATCAGCACTGGAGGCGTTGTGACGGGGCACGGGCTGCCAACTGGGTGCTCGAGGTCGAGATATTCGCCGCGGAAAGGTGTTTCGTCGCCGTTCCACATTTGCCTGGCCAGCCGCAGCAATTCGGTCATTCGGGTGAACCGCTCGGCTGTCTCGGGGAGGAACAGTCCCATCGCGCGTGCCTCGTCGCTGTTGTAGCCCGCGCCGATCCCTAGCCACGCCCGGCCGGCGGACAGCACGTCGAGCGTAGTGACGGCCTTGATCAGCAACGCCGGTGCGCGGAATGTTGCAGCAGTGACCATGGTGCCCAAGCGGATTCGCGACGTGGCGGCCGCGAGATATCCCAGCGTGGTGTAGGCCTCCAGCATCGGTTCGTCGAGCTGGCTTGCGGGATCGGCTTGCAGAAGATGGTCGGCCACCCACAGTGTGTCGACGACGGTATCGTCGAGCACGCCGGCGAGTGTCGTGAGCCGGTCGCGGATCGAGTCGGGCCACGAG
>DASRJA010000073.1:0-8767 GCA_035649695.1 Mycobacterium sp.
GTCGCGGTTGGTGATGATGCCGACGAGCTCGCCGGTGTCATCGACGACGGGCAGCCCGGAGATCCGAAACCGCGCGCACATCGCGTCGACCTCGGCCAGCGTGTTGTCGGGCGAGCAGGTGACCGGATCGGTGACCATGCCGGCTTCGGAGCGCTTGACCGTCTCCACTTGGCCGGCCTGCTCGGCCACCGGAAGGTTGCGATGCAGCACGCCCATGCCGCCCGCCCGGGCCATCGCGATCGCCATTCTGGATTCGGTCACGGTATCCATCGCCGAGCTGACCAACGGCACCTTCAGCCGGATCCTCTTCGTCAGCTGGCTGGAGGTATCGGCGTTGGCGGGCACCACGTCGGAAGCGGCGGGCAGCAGCAGAACGTCGTCGAACGTGAGCCCGAGCATCGCGACCTTGGTCGGGTCATCGCCGCCGGTCGGCACCGGAACGGCGATGGGAATGCTGCTTTCAGCAATCGACATGGGCGGGCCTTCCATCGGCGTCGAGCTAGATACTCATCTTATCGGCATTGACCTCGCCACCTGGGCCCCACACGGCGTTGCAGATCCCCAGGTGGGCTTGCCGCGCAACGGCTGGCGCGATCCCAGTACCGCTGCGTAATGTGGACTCGTGCGCGATCACCTCCCACCGGGTTTGCCGCCCGACCCGTTCGCCGACGACCCATGCGACCCTTCGGCGGCGCTTGATGCGCTCGAGCCGGGCCAGCCGCTGGACCCGCAGGAGCGGACCGCCGTCGAGGCCGATCTCGCTGATCTCGCGGTGTACGAGGCGCTGTTGGCGCACAAGGGAATTCGCGGCCTGGTGGTGTGCTGCGACGAGTGCCAGCAGGACCACTACCACGATTGGGACATGCTGCGCGCCAACCTGTTGCAGCTGCTGGTCGACGGCACGGTGCGGCCACACGAGCCGGCCTACGACCCAGAACCCGATGCCTACGTGACCTGGGATTACTGCCGCGGGTACGCCGACGCGTCGCTCAATGAAGCCACGTCGGACACCGACTATCGCTAAGGGCTGAACCCGCTATTCGCCGTCGCCGCGCTTTTTCGGCGGCGGCAGTTCGAATGTCGTCGTCGTGACCGGAATGGTCACGACAGGCTGAGGCTCCGTGACCGGATTCTGAGTCACCGGACTTTGCGGCGCAGGACTCTCCGGGCCGCGCTGACGCGGGGCCTCTGACGGGACCGTCGTCGGGGGCGCGACGACCTGCGCACCGCCGCCGACCGGCGAATCACCATCACCACCCGCGGGCGGCGCGCCGCCACCCACAGGCGGACCGGCAATGGGCGCCTGCGTTGTGGTGGTCGTCGTCGTGACGGCGTGGGTTGTCGTTGTTGTCGTCGTCGGGGCGGTGGTCGTCGTGGTCGGCGGCGTCGTGGTCGTCGGCGTTCCAGTCGCCGGTGGCGGTTCAGGCGCCGGCGAGCTGGATGTCGGCGAGCTCGTTGTTGTGGTCGACGACGTCGTCTCGGACGACGAGGTGCTTGTCTCCGATGACGACGATGTCGCGCTGCTGGTCTCCGACGACGTGCTTGTCGATGCGTCCGATCCCGGCGCGACGACCACCGGCTCGGGCATCGGCGGCGGCGCCACGCCCGGCGCGAGGGTCGCGTCCGGATCCTGAGCCTCGACCTTGACCGTCAGCTGTTGCCACTGACTGACCAGTTCCTCTTTCTGTTCAACGTCATCGACCGAGGCGACGGTGGTCGTCAGCGTCTGCAGCTTGTCCTGGGCGGCTTGCCACTGGCCCTCGTCGATCAGCTGCTGCACCTCGGCCAGCTGCTGCGAGGCGAGCGCCACCTGATCGGTACGGGTCGGCTTCTGCTCGCCGAAGAGCATCGTGTGCAGCCCGTACAGCGGATCGCCGGGACCTGCTCCTGCCACCACCGCGCCAAACCCGCCGAGACACAACACAGCCGCGGCAACCGAGCCCACGATGGCCATCGACGTGCGGGTGCGCTTGCGCGCCTCGACCGCGCGGCGCAGGGCAAAGGTGGCATCGCGGGGTGTCACCGGCGCCATCAGCGGCGGCGTGCGGATCTCGTCGCGCCACCCTGCGAGCAGTTGGGCCAGCTCGGCCTCGGCCGGATCGGTTGCGTACACCTGCTGCTGCGATGCCAGCGAATCGATCAACCGGTCCGTGCGGTTGATCTCGTTGAGCGACGGATCGCCCCCGTTAGTCCAGCGTCCGAAATCAGGCATAGTCGTGCCCCGTCGCGATGATTTCGGATTTCAGCCGCGCAAGCGCCCGGTGCTGCGCGACCCGGACCGCGCCGGCGGTGGAACCGACCGCCTCGGCGGTTTCTTCGGCGCTCATGCCGACCACCACGCGCAGGATCAGGATTTCGCGCTGCTTCTCGGGCAGCACGGACAACAGCTTGTTCATGCGTGCCGACGATTCGGCATCCAGAGCCATCTGCTCGGGGCCTGCGTCCAGGGAAAAGCGCTCCGGCACGACCTCCGTCGGGTCGGAACGATTCCTGGCGGCTGCGCGATGAGCGTCAGCAACCTTGTGCGCGGCGATGCCATACACGAAGGCCAGGAACGGTCGTCCCTGATCCTTGTAGCGCGGCAGCGCCGTGATGGCGGCCAAGCACACCTCCTGTGCGACGTCATCTGCTGATAGACCACTTCGCTCGGTCGTCCCAACCCTTGCCCGGCAGTACCGAACCACGATCGGGCGAATGATCTCCAGCACCTCTCGTAGCGCGTCCCGATTGCCGGCCACTGCCTCAGCAACGACAGCATCGAGACGTTCTCCCGAAGTTGTCATCGTGAGCGGTATCTCCAGCGTTACGTGAGGGACACGTCCCCGAAGTGTGGACGTCAGCTAAACAATAACGATCCGAGCGGCGCGACCATTGTTAGTGATCCGCCAACGCGCCACCGCGGCGACGCACAGTAGCTGCGCATTCGTTACGAATGCGCAGCACATCTGCGGCCGGGTGAGCGGCGCTACCGATGTCGGCCAGCAGGCAGGCCAACGCCCACCGCAACGGGATCATTCCCAGCCGCCCGGCCGCATCGAGTGCAGCGTCGGCAACCGTGCGGGAGCGGTTGATATCGCCTGCACTGCACAGGGCCGCGGCGAGCACCATCTGCGACTTGACCGCGTGCCGGGCCGAGCCCAGCGTGCCAGCCAGGTCGGCGGCGCGTTCGGCTTGCCTGACGGCCGTCGCGCCGTCGCCGCGGGCCATGGCCAGCTCGGCGGACACCCATGCCAGCCGTACCGGCAGCCGCGATCCGGTGACCAACTCAGCGGCGCGCCGCAGCGCCGTGGCCGAGGCCGCGAACCGGCCGACGCCGAGCGCGTCGGCGGCCAGCCCGATGAGGGCGTCGGCGCCGGCCTCTGGATCCGACCCCGCGAGCACGATCGCGCGGCCGTCCCACCGCCGTGCTCGGTCGTGCCAGCCGAGCTGCCGCAAGAACGACGCCCGGGTGCTGTGTGCCAGCGAGACCAACGGCCCGCCGCGGTGCAGTCCGCACACCGCGTCCAGGTCGGACATCGCGCTGCCGTAGCGGCCCTGACCGCCGGCCACTACAGCGCGCAACCACAGTTCGTATGGCGTGGATGCGGGCGGCAGCGGCCAGTGCTGCGGGTCGTCACCGAAGGCGGCGTTCGCCAACACGATGCTCATTGGATCGCGACGCTATCAATACAGTGCGCGAAACCCGGTACCGCGGGGCACGCATTCAAATCCGCATGAGTTAACAGTTCGTGGTGGCCGTGTTAATTCGATGTCAACTGGCTCCGGGGAGCGCACGAGATTCTTTGCCGCGCAGCGAGAAGCGAACTGTGAAAACACCAGTCGTGATCGCATCGCCGGTGTTTCGGTACCACCGATGTCGTTGCCGGAGAGTCGAAACGATGAACGTGATGTAAATTCTCGGCCTGCGGTTATGCACATGAGCACATGTTCGGGCTATTGACGAAATTTCGTGAGCGCCCCTAGTTTGTGTGCACGAGTAGTCATCGGCGACTTGTGCTCGGATCGGTTCCACGACTCACGCGCCCGTTCGATCGCGAAATGGGTGGGTAGAGAGGGGTTTTCCTATGCCACAGCCGCAGCAGCTACCCGGACCCAATGCTGACATCTGGGATTGGCAGATGTCAGGCCTGTGCCGAGGCGTCGATTCCGCTATGTTCTTTCATCCCGACGGCGAGCGTGGCCGCGCCCGCGCGCAGCGCGAGATGCGTGCCAAGGAGATGTGCCGTCAGTGCCCAGTAGTCGCGCAATGCCGCGCTCATGCACTGGCCGTCGGTGAGCCGTACGGCATCTGGGGCGGCCTGTCCGAGTCCGAGCGCGAGCTGTTGCTCAAGCGAGGCATTCGCCGCGCCTCATAGTTTCTGAAGGAAAGGCCCCACCCGGTTCGGGATGGGGCCTTTTCGCGTTAAGGGGCGGTGATGGGGCCCGGCACTCTGGTTGTTGCCGGTACGGGCGGCGTGACGATGTCATCCGGTAGGGGTTTGGTTTCTATACCCGGGTCGTTGCACGCGAGCGGAGTTGTGGAGTCCCAGAGCGACATGAAACCGGGGCCGTGCATTAAGCCGCGGTGCACGAGGCCGTCGTCACTCACGGTGCCCTTGAACGTCCACGTGGTGTCTGACGGTTCGATCCACGAGATGGTGAAGTTGATGTCGTGGCCCTGAATGCCGCCATCCTGGATGAAACCGTGCACCGGGGTGCTGTCGTCGTCGGCGAGCGTGAACGTTTCCCCGGCAAATCGGGTACCTGCTGGCACGGCGGATACCCTCACTTCCCCGATGTTGGCCCCTTGGAGCATGAAGTCGCCGTTAAAGGCGTACTGGCTACACGCCTCGGGGGCGGCCTGCGCGGGTCCGGCGACGGAGAGGAACCCCAGGGCGGTTACCGCCCCGGCAACGGCGAACAGCTGGGATCTGATCACGATGGTTCCTCGCGCTGCGGAAGCTTACTCTCATTGACCACTTCGCCATCGGCGATGCAGCAAACCCGCCGAGGACCGGCGTTCAACCAGCCAAAGTGAGTTCCATGACAACAGACGACAACGGCAATGAGGCGGCGTCGCCCGAGGGCGCGGTCACCGTGACGGAGACGGGTCCGGGCACTTACACGCAGGAGATCATCGCCGGGCACCACCGGCTCAACGCCGACGAGCCACGGCCGATTGGCGAGGACGCGGGGCCAACACCCTACGATCTGCTACTGGCCGGGCTCGGGGCATGCACCTCCATGACGGTGCGGATGTACGCCGACCAGAAGGGCTGGCCGCTCGAGCGTGTTCGAGTGACGTTGCGACACAAGCGCATTCACGCTGAAGATTGCGCCGAGTGCGAGACGGCCAAGGGATGGATCGCTCACATTGATCGCGACATCGAGCTCGTCGGTGATCTCAGCGACGCTGAACGTCAACGGTTATTGCAAATCGCAGAACGTTGTCCCGTTCATCAGACCCTGACCTCGGAGGTCCGCATCGCCACGTCCTTGCGCTGACAATGAAACGCCCGCCGACAGACCAGGGTGTCCCATCTCAACTAACTATTAGCGTTGCTTTCCGGCGAGTGGTGTCCCGCGCCCGCGGCGGCGCGCCTGAAGTCGGCGGCGCCGAACTTTCCACGAGCTCCATTCGCCCAATGTCACGCCGGCCGCGAGCGCGGTGCCGATCGCAAATGCACCCAGCACCGAAGCGAACCCGACGGCGTGCTGGTCGTTGAGAATCGCGTAGATGCCGTGCAGCAGCGCCAAGCCAGGCAGCAGGGGCACGATGCCCGCGATCGACACCACCAGCGGCGGCGCGAGGTTACGGCGTTCCATCAGACGGCCGACCAAGCCGATCGGCACCGCGGCGACGAACGACGCCACGACGGCACCTAGACCCGCGCCCTGAGCCAGAAGGAACGCGATGGTGCCTGCGGCGCCGCCGAATGCGGCAGCCATCGCTGCGGACCTTTCCGCATAGCAGGCCAGGGCGTAGGCCGCTGCGCTCGCCGCGCCGAATGCGACACGTGCAGGCAACTCTGCCAGTGCGGGCGGCGCATCCGCGCCGATAGCGACGAAGGGCGCACCGAAGCGGTTGGCGAGGTGCAGAACCAACGCCACACCCGCGATCGTCGCTCCCGTCATCATGACCAACTCGAAGAAGCGGCCCGCAGCGGTGACCGGGGCGCCGGTGATGACGTCGCCGACCGAACCCACCAGCGAAAGGCCGGCAAGGAGCACGACCAGGCCCGCGGCGATCGCCACCGTCGGTTCGAACTGCAGACCCAGCTTGGGGCCGAGCCAGTAGAGCACGAGCGGAGGCGCGGTCGCGATCGCGCCGCCAACCGCGTATTGAAAGAAGAAGGGCAGTCCATGCCGGTTGAGTTGTCGATTGACGCGGTCGATCGTCATGGCGCTCACAGCGCTGACCAGGCAAGCCAGCAAGCTCGCGCCGAGGGTCCCGGCCGTTGCGAACGCCAGCGCGCCCCAGGCGAGGGTGGCGATCCAGCGCTTGTAGGGGTGCGGCGCGGTGATGATGGCGTCGAGCTCATCGCGGGCTTGCGACGGAGCTACCTGGCCCGCGCGGATACGGCCGATCAAGCGGTCAACGGCTGCCAGTCGGCTGAAGTCCATCGACCGGGATTGCACGATGTGCAGCGTGCTGGCCGCAGGCTGCGTCGGCCCAAGATAGGCGGAGACGTGGATGGTCGTGTTGATGACATCGACCTCGCAACGCTCGATGCCGTACGCGGCGGTGATGGCCATCACCTGATCCATCGTCGCGGTCGCTGGCGTTCCTGACGCCATCAGGAGGGCACCGATACTCGCGGCTAGATCGAGCACCTCGCCGACGCGCTCGTTGTAAGAGTCGTCGCGCTCACCGCGCTCCGGATCCGTTATCCGCGACAGGGTATCCGTCGGTGGGTCGGTTTCCCGAACGATTCGGCTCAAGATCTCGCGTTGACGTGCCCGCCACGGCTGGCCCGCACGATCACGGGTCAACTCCACAGCATTTCCTCCTATTGCACTTATGCATCGACCGACTCGGATAGTCCCAACGCGCAGGCGCGGACGACGGTTCCGTTTATCGCTTAACGTATTTGGTGTTTTCGCTCACATCGCCACGGCGCGGTGTCCCAGGCAGTCGCACGTAACGGTTGCAGTTTCGAGCGGAATGGAACAGCAACTCCACATTCTACTTTGATCGTCAAATCCGCTGGACACGAATCTTTTTGACACCAAACAAAACAGCCCCGGTGACGAACCGGAAAGCACCAGTAATCAAGCAAAGTTGGATTCGCGATCTGGCGCTGGACCGAACTTGAATCGCCGGCCGGAGATCTCCGTGGCGATCACCCGCACATAGTGAGGCTTCACGGTCGCGGGCCACGACAGCAACGGCGCTTCCTCGGCGTCCAGGATATCGGCGTTGGCTGACAACAGATGCGCCTTGCCCCTGACGATCACGCTCCATCCCTCGTCTGCCGTGTAGTCGTCTGCCTCGAAAGCCACTTGGCCGCCCATCACAGCGCTGTACAGCTTGGTGCCCTGGGCAGTTCGGAAGAGCAGCGTTCGCCGTTGGGTGATGAAGTTAATCGGGAAGATCTCGGGCTGCCCGGCCAAGACCGTGACTAATCGGCCTAACGCCACGCTTGATAACAAGCGCCAGCTCTCGTCTTCACTGAGCACGGTCACTGGATCGTCGGCGGACATGGTTCAGCCTAACTCGATGTCCAGCACCGCAGACCTGACCCGCAAAACGGAACCACATCGTCCTAAAGGCCCGATTTGGATGGGCCACGAAAACGACGGAATCGGGTACCGAGGCTTGGCGATAAACCCTGGCTTACCGGTGAGCCGGGTAACACTGCAACGGGCAGTGCGCGGTCGTGGGGGCGAACAATCACCGGGAGGGTGAGCATCTTGCCGAGCACGCGGATCTCTCGCTTTGCCTGTTCCCGGGCGATGAACAACAAGTCGAGCGGGTACCAGAGGCCAACCCACGCGACGACTAGGAACACGCCGTTTCCGAGCAGGTCGTTCGCGAATTCACCCATCACCGGTCGCGTGAACGAGTACGACAACGCGATGCCCACAACGAACAGCAGCGAACCACTGAGCAGCGACCGCATGCCCTGGCGCCAGATCAGGTCGTGTTCGCGGTTGGCTTGGCGCAGTCGCAGCTCGCAATAGCGGCGCACGGCCGACACCATCCCGGCAGCCTGTTCGTCGGAGCACTCGCTGGCGATGTCCAAAACGACGCGCTGGTCAGCGGCGATCTTTCTCTGGGTCAGTAACCGCTCCACCAGTTCGTCCATGCCGCTATCGATGCGGTGCCCACCGGCGAGCAGGCCGCGAGGATCGGCCGCGAGCAGCTCGTCGGCATTGTTTAGCTCGATCACCACATCGGTCGGGGGCGCTCGCCTCTTGCGTCGCAGGTTCACTACGTAACCTCCCCGCCCGGCGCGCAATTGGCCAGTCCGCAGTGGATCCACCATGGAACCAGTAAAAGTCGCACCGTTCACCAACGGCACTCGCGAATACTACGTACCAAGGTGTCCGCAATCAGGCGGATCGGCGTCCGGGGCCTTGCCCTAATGGGCCGAAAAACAAAGCACCCCCGGCGATAAACCGGGGTCCTCCGTCTCAATTACTTAATGCGCGTGGCCGTGATGGCCGTGGCCGTGATCTTCTTCCTCGGCCGGCTTCTCGACGACCGCCGTCTCGGTGGTGAGCACCATCCGGGCCACCGACGCCGCGTTCAGCACGGCTGAGCGGGTGACCTTGACCGGGTCGA
>DASRJA010000074.1:0-18525 GCA_035649695.1 Mycobacterium sp.
TACACCGAGATCACGGAAGTGCGCGCCACCGATCCCGCCGCGATCGACCGCGCGTGGCAGAACCGCACCACCCGGCCGACCGTGCGCGGCAACGGCAGGTTGATGATCGTCGCCGCCGACCACCCCGCCCGCGGCGCGCTCGCGGTGGGCTCGCGGCCCACGGCGATGAACAGCCGCACCGACCTTCTCGACCGGCTCCGCGCCGCGCTCGCCGATCCCGGTGTGGACGGCGTGCTGGCCACCGCAGACATCCTCGACGATCTGGTGCTGCTCGGTGCGCTGGAAGACAAGGTGGTGTTCTCGTCGATGAACCGCGGCGGGCTTGCCGGCGCGCAGTTCGAACTCGACGACAGGATGACCGCCGCCACCGCCGCAGCCACCGCCGCGGCGAAGATGAACGGCGGAAAGATGTTGTGCCGCATCGATCTCGGCGATCCCGGTACTGTCGCCACTCTCGAGGCGTGCGCCCGGGCGATCGACGAGCTTGCGTCGCATGGGCTGATCGCCATGGTCGAGCCGTTCATGTCGACACGCGTTGAGGGCAAGGTTCGCAACGACCTGTCCCCCGACGCCGTGATCAAGTCGATTCACATCGGGCAGGGCCTCGGCTCGACGTCGGCGTACACCTGGATGAAATTGCCGGTGGTAGACGAGATGGACCGGGTGATGGAAGCGACGACGCTGCCGACCCTACTGCTCGGCGGCGATCCCGCCGACCCTGATGAGGCATTCGCCAGCTGGGAGAAGGCCCTTGGGCTGCCGTCGGTGCGCGGCCTGATTGTCGGCCGCACCCTGCTCTATCCGGCCGACGACGATGTCAGCTCCGCGGTCGCGACCGCCGTCTCGATGGTGAGGTGAACGTGCAAGGCAAGTACTACATCCCCGCCCGCAGCGCCACGCCCCCGTACACCGTCGACGTCACCCCGGAGTCGGCGGGTTGGACCGAATCCAGCCTGAAAGTGCTGGAACTGGAGTCTCCGCTCACGCTGGACACCGGCGACACCGAGGTGATGGTTCTGCCGCTGGCCGGCCAGGGGTCTGTCGAAGTTGACGGTGAGACGTTCGAACTATCCCCGCGGGCATCGGTTTTCGACGGTCCGGCCGACATGGTCTACGTCGGCACCGGCCAGACCTACACCCTGGCCGGCGAGGGCCGGTTCGCGATCTGCGGCGCCCGGGCGCGGCGGAACCTGCCGAACCGGCGGGTCGCGGCCCACGACGTGTCGGTCGAACTGCGCGGTGCGGGCAACTGCAGCCGCCAGGTGCACAACTTCGGCACGGCAGGGGTATTCGAGGCCGATTCGTTGATCGCGTGCGAGGTGATCACGCCGGGCGGCAATTGGTCGAGCTACCCCGCCCACAAACACGACGAGGAGTCCCCGGTCGAATCGCAGCTCGAAGAGATTTACTACTTCGAGATTGCCTCCGGCCCAGGCAATTCGGCCGGATTCGGCTACCACCGCGTGTACGGCACTCCGGACCGGCCGATCGATGTGCTCGAAGAGGTCCGCTCCGGCGACGTCGTCCTCGTGCCGCACGGCTATCACGGTCCGTCGATCGCCGCGCCAGGTTTTGACATGTACTACCTCAACGTGATGGCCGGCCCTGGCCAGGAGCGGGCCTGGAAGATCGTCTTCGACCCGCACCAGGACTGGTTGCGCGACACCTGGGAGCATCAGGACGTCGACCCCCGGCTCCCACTGCACACCCGAGGAGCGTGACGTGGTTTCCAAAGCATCCGCGTTCAAGTCGCCGCACAACGAGCCGACCGTGCGACTCACCGTCGCGCAGGCCACCATTCGATTCCTCCTCAACCAGTACGTCGAGCGTGACGGTGAACGCGCCAAGTTCTTCGCCGGCTGCTTCGGCATCTTCGGCCACGGGAACGTGGCCGGCATCGGGCAGGCGTTGCTGCAGGCCGAGGTCGACGAGGACGAGCCCACGCTGCGATATGTGTTGGGCCGCAACGAACAAGCGATGGTCCACACCGCGGCCGCCTATGCGCGGCAGAAGGATCGGCTGCAGGCGTGGGCGGTGACGGCCAGCATCGGCCCAGGGTCGACGAACATGCTGACCGGTGCCGCGCTGGCCACCATCAACCGGTTACCGGTGCTGCTGCTGCCGTCGGACACCTTCGCCACCCGAGTCAGTGCGCCCGTTCTGCAGGACCTCGAACAACCACACGATGGCGAGCTGACCGTCAACGACGCGTTCAAGCCGCTGTCGCGCTTCTTCGACCGGGTGTGGCGTCCAGAGCAGCTGCCGTCGGCACTGTTGGGCGCGATGCGCGTGCTCACGGATCCGGTCGAGACCGGTGCGGCCACGATTTCACTGCCGCAGGACGTGCAGGCCGAGGCGTACGACTGGCCGGAATCGCTGTTTGCCGAACGGACTTGGCACGTCGCACGCCCCGTGCCTGAGCGCTCGGTGATCACCAGGGCCGCGGAGATCATCCGGTCGGCCCAACGACCGTTGATCGTGGCGGGCGGCGGTGTCATCTACTCCGGCGCCAACGACGCACTGGCCGCGTTTGTCGAGAAGACAGGCATTCCGGTATCGGAGACGCAGGCCGGCAAGGGATCGCTGCGCTACGACCATCCCCAGTCGGTCGGCGCGGTCGGTTCGACGGGCACGACCGCCGCCAACGCGCTGGCCACAGAGGCCGACGTGGTGATCGGGATCGGCACGCGCTACAGCGATTTCACCAGCGCCTCGCGGACGGCGTTCAACAATCCCGACGTGCGGTTCGTCAATGTCAACGTCGCGTCGTTCGACGCCGTCAAACAGGGCGGGTTGTCGGTGGTGGCCGATGCCCGCGAGGCGCTGGAAGCCCTGTCGGCCGCGCTGGGCGACTACGCGGTGAGCGCCGAGTACCGCTCGCAGACAACTGAACTCGCCAAGGAGTGGGATGTGACGGTGTCGGCGGCCTACCGCGTCGAGGCCGACGGCAGCGCCCTGAACCAAAGCCAGGTGATTGGGCTCGCGAACACGCTGTCCGATCCACGGGACGTGGTGGTGTGTGCGGCCGGTTCGATGCCCGGCGACCTGCACAAGCTCTGGCGCACCCGCGATCGCAAGGGTTACCACGTCGAATACGGCTACTCCTGCATGGGATATGAGGTGGCCGGCGGCATCGGCATCCGAATGGCCGCCCCTGACCGCGACGTGTTCATCATGGTCGGCGACGGCTCGTATCTGATGATGGCGACGGAACTGGTCACCGCGGTCCAAGAGGGCGTGAAGGTCATCGTCGTGCTGGTGCAGAACCACGGCTTCGCATCGATCGGCTCGCTCTCGGAATCGTTGGGCTCACAGCGTTTCGGCACCTCATATCGCTACCGCAGCGCGGACGGACGGCTCGACGGCGACAAGCTGCCCGTCGACCTTGCGGCCAACGCCGCCAGCCTGGGTGCCGAAGTGATCCGCGTGACGACCGCCGCCGAGTTCACCGATGCGGTCAAGGTGGCCAAGGCCAACGAGCACACCACCGTCATCCATGTCGAGACCGACCCGTTGGTGTATGCGCCGGACAGCCAATCGTGGTGGGACGTTCCGGTGAGCCAGGTTTCGGCCCTGGAGTCCACCCAAGCAGCCTACGAGACGTATGCCGAGTGGAAGAAGATCCAGCGCCCGCTGGTGCGACCCGCCGACAGCTAAACAGAAAGGACTACCGATAGATGAGCACGATCCTTGTCGGCTCGGCACCCGACTCGTGGGGCGTATGGTTCCCCGACGACCCCGACCAGACGCCGTACACCCGATTCCTCGACGAGGTGGCCAACTCCGGCTACCAGTGGATCGAGTTGGGCCCGTACGGCTATCTGCCCACCGACCCGCAGAAGTTGTCCGACGAACTCGCGTCACGCAACTTGAAGTTGTCCGCCGGGACGGTGTTCGAGCATCTGCACCAAGACAATTCGTGGGATGCGGTGTGGAAGCAGATCGAGGATGTGGCCAAGCTGACCGCGGCCGTAGGCGGCAAGCATGTCGTCGTCATTCCCGAGATGTGGCGCGACCCCGCCACCGGCGAGGTGCTAGAGGATCGCAACCTCACCGCCGAACAGTGGAAGAAGAAGACCGGCGGCATGAACGACCTCGGCAAGGCGATGTTCGAAAAGTACGGCGTGCGAGCCCAATATCACCCGCACGCCGACAGCCACGTCGATACCGAAGAGAATGTTTACCGTTTCCTCGACGGCACGGACTCCGAATTCGTGAACCTCTGTCTGGACACCGGCCACATCAGCTACTGCGGCGGTGACAACCTGGCGATCATCAACCGTGCGCCCGACCGGATCGGGTACCTGCACCTCAAGCAGGTCGATCCCGAGGTGCGCGCCAAGGTTGAGGCGGAAGATCTGCCGTTCGGCGAGGCGGTCAAGCTCGGTGCGATGACCGAACCACCGCGTGGCATCCCGGAGATGCCGCCGCTGCTCGACGCGATCGAGAAGCTCGGCATCGACGTGTTCGCGATCGTCGAGCAGGACATGTATCCGTGTGATCCCGATCAACCGCTGCCGATCGCTCAGCGCACCCGCCGCTACCTCGGGTCGTGCGGTGTTCCGTCCGTGAAGTTCTAGGAGTTCAAAAGTCATGTCAGATCTGCGTATTGCCGTGCTTGGCGTCGGGATGATGGGCGCCGACCATGTCGCCCGCATCACCAGTCGAATCAGCGGCGCACGCGTCGCCGTCATCAACGACTACTTACCGGAGAAGGCCCAAGAGGTCGCCGCGTCGGTGCCCGGTGCCCGGGTGGCTGCGGATCCGTTCGACGCGATCAACGCCGACGACGTCGATGCGGTGCTGCTCGCGACGCCGGGTCCGACGCATGAAAAGCAGCTGCTGGCCTGTCTCGAACAGGGCAAGCCGGTGCTGTGCGAGAAACCGTTGACCACGGACTCGACATCCTCGCTGGAAGTGGTGCGCCGGGAGGCGGCGCTGGGGACACCGCTCATTCAGGTCGGCTTCATGCGCCGCTTCGACCCGGAGTACCACCAGCTCAAGTTGCTGATCGATGGCGGCGAACTCGGCCAGCCGTTGGTGATGCACTGCGCACACCGCAACCCCGCGGTGCCACCGGGTTTCGACTCCGCGATGGTGGTCAAGGACTCGCTGGTACACGAGGTCGACGTGACCCGCTTCCTGCTCGGCGAGGAGATCGCCTCGGTGCAGATCATCAAGCCGGTGCCGAATCGGGGTGCACCGCGCGGGCTGCAGGACCCGCAGATCGCGATCTTCCGGACGGTCAGCGGCAGGCACGTCGACGTCGAGCTCTTCGTCACGACAGGCGTCGCATACGAGGTGCGTACCGAGGTCGTCGGCGAACTGGGCAGCGCCACAATCGGTCTGGACGTCGGATTGGTCCGCAAGTCCAGCCCTGGCACGTGGGGAGGACGGATCACGCCTGGCTTCCGTGAACGCTTCGGGACGGCGTACGACATCGAACTGCAGCGGTGGGTCGACGCCGTCAGCTCCGGCGTCAACGTCGACGGGCCGACGGTGTGGGACGGCTACGCCGCCGTAGCGGTGTGCGAAGCAGGGGTCCGGTCGCTGGAGACCGGTGAGCGCGTCGACATCGAACTCGCGGAAAGGGTGGGTGCCTGATGAAGATCGCGTTGGACCCCACCCCGTTCCACCACGACCACGAGCTGCTCGAGTTCCCGCGCGTGGTCGCGGAATTGGGATACGAGTACCTGCAGCTCACGCCGCACCGGGACTTCATCCCGTTCTTCAACCACCCCCGCGCCGACGACGAACTGGTCGCGAAGTTCCGCAAAGCATGCGCGGACGCGGGTGTGGGAATCGCGTCGGTGCTGCCGGTGCTGCGCTGGTCCGGCCCCGACGAGGACGCCCGCGAAGCCGCGGTGCGTAACTGGAAGCGCGTCATCCAGATCACCGTCGACCTCGGGGTCAACGTGATCAACACCGAGTTCTCCGGCCGGCCCGAACGGGCCGAGGAGTCGGAGCGAGCGTTCTTCCGGTCGATGGAAGAGCTGGTGCCGATCTTCGAACGCGAGGGCATCGACGTCCGAATCGACCCGCACCCAGACGATTTCGTCGAAGACGGGCTGGAGGCGGTGCGCATTATCCGCGGGGTCAACTCCCCCAACATCGGCATGGTGTACGTCGCCTGCCACAGCTACCACATGGGCGGCAACATGACCGAGATCATGCGTGCCGCAGGCGAAAAGCTGCGACTGGTGCACGTAGCCGACACCATGGATCACCACCGCAGCCACGGCCTGCGATACATCACCAATCCGCCGGGCAGCCCCGCCCGGGTGCACCAGCACCTCAAGATCGGCGACGGCGACCTGAATTGGGACGAATTCTTCGGCGGGCTCGCCGACATCGGCTTCTACGACCGGCCAGACACCGTCATGGTGTCGTCGGTGTTCGCCGAAGATGAGAACGCCCAGGACGTCTCGCGCTACCAACTGAAGACCATGACCGAATACATCTCGAAGTACAGAAAGTGATTATGAGCAAGACCATTTCGCATTGGATCAACAACAAGGCCTATTCCGGCACCACGGGCGACACGCTGCCCGTGACCAATCCGGCGACAGGTGAGGTCACCGGGCAGCTGGCGCTGGCCACCGTAGAGGATGCGCGCGCGGTGATCGACGCTGCTGCGGCGGCGTTCCCGGCGTGGCGTGACACGTCGCTGGCCAAGCGCACCCAGATCCTGTTCGCGTTCCGCGAGCTGCTGAACGTCCGCAAACACGAGCTGGCCGAGATCATCACGTCCGAGCACGGCAAGGTGGTCTCCGACGCGTTGGGTGAAGTGTCACGTGGCCAAGAGGTCGTCGAATTCGCCTGCGGCATCCCACATCTGCTCAAGGGCGGCTTCACCGAAAACGCCTCGACCAAGGTCGACGTGTACTCGATCCGCCAGCCGTTGGGCCCGGTCGGCATCATCAGCCCGTTCAACTTCCCGGCCATGGTGCCGATGTGGTTCTTCCCCATCGCGATCGCCGCCGGCAACACCGTCGTGCTCAAACCATCGGAGAAGGATCCGTCGGCGTCGCTGTGGATGGCCGAGCTGTGGGCCGAAGCCGGCCTGCCGCCAGGCGTGTTCAATGTGCTGCAGGGCGATAAGACCGCCGTCGACGAACTACTCACCAACCCCAAGATCAAGTCGGTGTCCTTCGTCGGCTCCACCCCGATCGCGTCCTACGTCTACCAAACCGGCACCGCGGCCGGCAAGCGGGTGCAGGCCCTGGGCGGCGCCAAGAACCACGCGGTGATCCTGCCGGATGCCGACCTGGACCTGGCCGCCGACGCGATGGTCAACGCCGGCTTCGGCTCGGCGGGCGAACGTTGCATGGCCATCTCCGCGTGTGTGGCGGTCGGCCCGATCGCCGATGATCTGGTCGCCAAGATCGCCGAACGCGCCCGGACCATCAAGACCGGTGATGGCACCGGTGACGCCGACATGGGCCCATTGGTGACCAAGGCCCACCGCGACAAGGTGGCGTCCTACATCGACGCCGGCGAGGCCGACGGCGCCAAGATCGTCGTCGACGGCCGCGGCGTGACGGCCGAAGGCGGTAAGGATGGCTTCTGGCTGGGCCCGACGCTGATCGACAACGTCACCCCGGAGATGAGCGTCTACACCGACGAGATCTTCGGACCGGTGCTCTCGGTGGTGCGCGTCGAGTCGTATGACGAAGCGCTGCAACTGGTCAACGAGAACCCGTACGGCAACGGCACCGCGATCTTCACCAACGACGGCGGCGCGGCCCGGCGCTTCCAGAACGAGGTCGAGGTCGGCATGGTCGGCATCAACGTGCCCATCCCCGTGCCGATGGCCTACTACAGCTTCGGCGGCTGGAAAGCCTCACTGTTCGGCGACACCCACGCCCACGGCACCGAAGGCGTGCAGTTCTTCACCCGCGGCAAAGCCATCACCAGCCGCTGGCTCGACCCCAGCCACGGCGGCATCGAACTCGGCTTCCCCCAAAACAAGTAGGCGCTGTCATCGAGAGGGCAGATTGTCGATTCGACTGAAATCGCGATCTGACCGCAGTTTCGAGCGCCACGGAGGAGCGACGTGACCCGACCCCAGCTGGTGGCGACGGCGTGGACCAGTGCCGGTGACACCTCGCCGCTGCGCGTGCCCGCGACGAGCCCCGTTCCGATCGCGGAACGTGTTGCTGCGGTCGCCGAGGCCGGCTTCACCGGCTTGGGGCTCATTGCCGACGACCTAGTCGCCGTCCGCGACAGCATTGGTTTCGCCGCACTGCGAAACGTGATCACCGACCACGGCCTCACTCACGTCGAGATCGAACTCATCGAACGGTGGTGGGTCCCTCGCGCCGCAGCGGGCAACTCATATCAGGTTCGCGAGCTGCTGTTCGAAGCGGCGGACGTCCTGGCACCGGCGTTCATCAAGATCGGATCCGAACTGGGGCCACCCACACCACACCCGGAGCAGTTGATCCCGCCGTTGTGCGAACTGGCCACGCAGGCAGCCGAACACGGCACCCGAATCGCTATCGAGACCATGCCGTTCTCGATCATCTCGACCGTCCCGATGGGCGCGGATATCATCTCGGCCGCGGCTCATCCTGGAATCGGATTGCTGGTGGATGCCTGGCACGTATTCCGCGCAGGCACGACGCTCGAGGAACTGCGGGCGGCACTGACACCCGGAGTGCTCTTCGGCGTCGAGCTCGACGACGCCGCCCAGGCTGTGGTCGGAACGCTTTTCGAAGACACGGTCGACCATCGATTGCTGTGCGGTGAAGGCTCGTTTGACCTTCGCGGCCTGGTGGCGCTCTTGCGCGACAAGGGTTTCGACGGGCCGTGGGGCGTGGAAATCCTGTCCTCCTCGTTCCGACGGCTTCCGGTATCGCAAGCCGTCAAGCTGGCCGCCGAGTCCGCGCTCACCGTGCTCTGAGCGATGCTGAGGATCGCCGGGTGTGGGGGTTGCGAGTTACCAGCACCCGTACGGACGGGCGGACCCCACACCCGGCGACGGCTGATCAGAGGATGTACAACATCTCCTGATAGGTGGGCAGCGGCCACAGATCATCGGCCACAACGCCTTCCAGCGTGTCAGCGGCGGCACGCACCGCCTCCATCGCCGGCAGCAACGCATCGCGGGCGTGCAGCGCCTCGTCGTAAGCACTCTCGGCGGAGTGGTCGCCGAGCACCTTCCTCAGATCCGCGAGCGCACTGGTCAATTCGGCTATCGGTTCGGAAACCGCTTCCAGCAGAACGGTACTCGGCTGGCCACCGGCCTTCTTCAGCGCGGCCACATTCTGTGCCAGCTCCGTCTGATAACGCACCGCCGCGGGCAGCACCACCGTCGAGCCGATCTCGAGCGTCAGCTTGGCCTCGACCCCGATCGTGAGCGCGTACTGCTCCAACCTGACCTCGTACCGACTATGCAATTCCCGATCGTTGAAAACGCTGTACTTCTCAAACAGTTCGACAGACTCCGGAGTGATCAGGGACGGCAGCGCGTCCAGCGTGGTCTTGAAGTTCGGCAGGCCACGTTCCGCGGCCTCGATCTGCCAGTTCTCCGAGTAGCCGTCGCCGTTGAACACCACCGCACCGTGCTCGGTGATGACTTCCGTGAGTAGCTTCTGCACGGACACGTCGAAGTCCTCGCCGTCCTCAGCCGCCTTCTCGAGAATCGTGGCGATGTAATCGAACGAGTCGGCCATGATCGTGTTGAGAATGATCATGGGCACCGCGACCGTCTGGCCCGAGCCGGGCGCGCGGAACTCAAACCTGTTGCCGGTGAATGCGAATGGGCTCGTGCGGTTGCGATCGCCGGGGTCGGTCGGCAGTGGCGGCAGGGTGTCGACGCCGATGATCATCGTGCCCTTGCCCTTCGACGACGTCGCCGCGCCCTTGGCAATCTGCTCGAAAACGTCGGCCAGCTGGTCGCCGAGGAAGATCGAGATGATCGCGGGCGGCGCCTCATTGGCGCCGAGCCGATGGTCGTTGGTGGCCGATGCGACCGAGATACGCAGCAGCGGTGCGTATTTGTGGACCGCGCGGATGACCGCTGCGCAGAACACCAGGAACTGGGCATTCTCATGCGGGGTGTCGCCTGGCACCAGCAGGCTGCCGAGCTCGGCGTTGCCCACGGAGAAGTTGACGTGCTTGCCCGAACCGTTGACGCCGGCGAACGGCTTCTCGTGGAACAGACATTCCATGCCGTGCTTCTTGGCGATGGTCTTGAAGGTGGTCATCAGCAACTGCTGGTGATCGGACGCGAGGTTTGCGCGTTCGAACATCGGCGCGACCTCGAACTGGCCCGGGGCCACCTCGTTATGCCGGGTCTTGGCCGGGATGCCGAGCTTGAACAGCTCGCGCTCGGTGTCCATCATGAAGCCCAGCACCCGCTCGGGCACTGCCCCGAAATAGTGGTCATCGAACTCCTGCCCCTTAGGGGGCTTGGCGCCGAACAGGGTCCGGCCGGCATTGATGAGGTCCGGTCGCGCGAGGAAGAAATGCCGGTCGACCAGGAAGTACTCCTGTTCCGGTCCGCAGAACGACACCACCTTCTCGAGCTGCTCGTGGCCGAATAGCTTCAATATGCGTTCCGCGTGCACACCCATCGCCTGCTGACTGCGCAGCAGCGGCGTCTTGTAATCAAGGGCTTCGCCGGTCATCGACACGAACACCGTAGGAATGCAAAGCGTATTGCCGTTCGGGTTCTCGAGGATGTAGGCCGGGCTGGTGACATCCCAGCCCGTGTAGCCGCGGGCCTCGAAGGTGCTGCGCAGGCCACCGGAGGGGAAACTCGACGCGTCCGGCTCGCCCTGGATCAGGGTTTTGCCGGCGAACTCGGCCAGCGTCTGGCCGTCGGAAACGGGCTCAAGGAAGCTGTCGTGCTTCTCGGCAGTCAACCCCGTCATCGGATAGAACACGTGGGCGTAGTGGGTGGCCCCCTTCTCCAGCGCCCAGTCCTTCATCGCGGCCGCCACCGCGTCGGCGACTGCCGGGTCGAGTTTCGCGCCCTTCTCGATCGTCGCGACCACGGATTTGAAGACCGACTTGGGCAGCCGCGCCTGCATCTCAGCCTTGGTGAAGACGTTCGATCCGAAGATCTCACCCGGCGCCTCGCCGGGATCAAAGCTGATTGCAGGAGGCACATACGCCTCGACCTTGTTGATCGCCTGCAGGCGTACCGCATTTCCGCTCAATTGAGTTCCTATCACCCCAGATGCGTCGCATCTGATTTGCTCGACGTTGACCGGCCCACACTAGGGACCATCGATGGCAAACTTGTTACGCCGCCGTCAACACCACGATGCGGACGCGCGCGATCGCGCACGAGCGTGCGCGGAATGTCCAAAAATTACGGCGTGTCTGCGTGCAGACGCGCACGCTCGCGGAAAATGAACAGATGCGACTGGTTGCGGGCATGGTGGGTGGCGGGCCTGGTGCGATGATTGGCGCCGCTCACCGCCACGCCATGTGGCTGGACAACCAATACGTACTAGCTGCAGGCATTTTCGGCCGAAACCGTGAGGCGTCGGCCCAATTCGCGGACGAACTCGGTGTCGAGCGTGTCTATCGCGATCACCGGGAAATGGTCGAGAAAGAAGCCGGGCGTCTCGATGTCGTCGCGGTGGTTACGCCGAACGACACCCATTTCGAGATCGCCAAGGCGTTCCTGGAGGCCGGCATCTCGGTGGTATGCGAGAAGCCGTTGACCAACGACTCCGCCACAGCGGCCGAACTTGTCGCGATCGCCGAATCGAACAACGTGATTCTGGCCGTGCCCCACATCTATTCGGCCTACCCCATGGTCCGGCACGCCGCCCGGATGGTGCGTAACGGCGACCTCGGCCGGATCCGGTTCGTCGCCGCAGAACACGCATCGGGCTGGGCGTCGGCGGACGTCGAGCAGTGGCGGATGGATCCCGACCGGGGAGGCGTCGCCACCGCCGTCGCCGACGTCGGCACCCACGCGTTTCACCTGCTGCGCTACATCACCGGCCTCGAGGCCACCCGCGTCTCGGCCGAACTCGGCACACTGGTGCCGAACAGACCGGTGTTCGACAACGCGACCATGCGGCTCACGCTGTCCAACGGCGCGCCGGCAACCGTGTGGGCGACGATGGCGGCCACTGGCCAGGAGCACGGTCTGCGGATCCGGGTCTTCGGCGACGACGCGAGCCTGGAGTGGCACCACGAGGATCCGCAGCACCTGACCGTGCGCGATCCCGACGGCGGCGCAACGATTCTCGCCCACGGCATAAGCGGCCTGTCCGACGACGCCGCCCGCCTCACCCGCGTCGGACTCGGCCACCCCGAGGGCTTCCTGGAGGCATTCGCCAACTTCTATCTGGACCTTGCCGAGCTGCTGCGGGGCCGCCCGGCCAGAGATCTGTCCATCCCCACCGGCGTCGACGGTCTCATCGGCGTTCAGCTCGTCGAAGCCACCGTCGCCTCGCACGCCAACGACGCAGCCTGGGTCGACACCTCCTTCGGAACCTGACGACCCGTCAGTCCGGGCGAACCGTGCTAAGGCAGAACGGATGTCCGACCAGGTCGATGAGAACCCGCCACTGTCCGGCGCGGGCTGATGCTCGGCCTCGATGGCACCCAGCGCGACCGCGGCCGTCACCGCAGAATCGAGGTCGTCCACGGCCAGGTCGAAGTGCATCTGCTGGTGTTGCGGTCCGTGCGGCCATGACGGCGCGGCGAAGGCGTCGACGCGCAAGCGTCACCATGGGGCCGGCGCCCGCCAGACAGATGACCCCGCGATCAGCAGGTCGCGGTAGAAGACTGCGAGGGCGTCGGGGTCCGGGCAGTCGATCGAAATGGAAGCGAGGGTCCCTACCGGCGGCGTCACGAGCCTCAAGGGTAGAGACCGGGCGGTCTGTGCAGATCATGACGTCACAGTCCTAGGCTGGGCGTATGAGCACCCGTCGCCACCCCGACCAAGACGTCCGCGCCGGCTATGACGAGCACGCGGTGGTCGTGACCGAGGCGAAGCATGAGGCCGCCGGCGTCAAGGCGGTGTTGGTGTCCCTGCGCCGCGGGCTCGAGTCGATGGGTGCGGTGCGCACCGCCGCGGCGCTGGCCCGGCTCAACCAACGGCACGGCTTCGACTGCCCGGGCTGCGCATGGCCGGAGGAGCACGGCGGCCGCAAACTCGCCGAGTTCTGCGAGAACGGCGCCAAGGCCGTCGCCGAGGAGGCCACCAAGCGGGTCGTCACGCCGGAGTTCTTCGCCCGGCACTCGATCGCTGACTTGGAGGGCCGCCCCGAGTATTGGCTGTCGCAACAGGGCCGGCTCACCCATCCCGTGGTGCTGCGCCCCACCGACGACCACTACCGGCCGATCAGTTGGGACGACGCGTACCGGTTGATCGCCGACGAGCTGCGCGCGCTTGCCAGTCCGAACGAGGCGGTGTTTTACACGTCGGGCCGGACCAGCAACGAGGCCGCGTTTCTGTATCAGCTGATGGTCCGCTGCTTCGGCACCAACAACCTGCCGGACTGTTCCAACATGTGCCACGAGTCCTCGGGCGCCGCGTTGATCGAGGCGATCGGGATCGGCAAGGGCTCGGTCACGGTCGAGGACGTCACCCAGGCCGACTTGATCGTGATCGCCGGCCAGAATCCGGGCACCAACCATCCGCGGATGCTGTCGGTGCTCGAAAAGGCGAAGGCCAACGGCGCGAAGATCATTGCGGTCAATCCGCTGCCTGAGGCGGGGCTGATCCGGTTCAAGGATCCGCAGAAGGTACACGGGGTGATCGGCCACGGTGTACCGATCGCCGACGAGTTCGTGCAGATCCGCATCGGCGGGGACATGGCGTTGTTCGCCGGGTTGGGCCGGCTGCTGTTGGAGGCCGACGACGCGGCGCCCGGCACGGTGGTTGACCGCGAGTTCATCGCAAAGCATTGCGCCAACTTCGCCGAATACGAGGCCCGCACCCGCACCGTCGATCTCGACACCGTGCTCGAAGCCACGGGCATCGACCGGGCGCAGCTGGACTTGATGGCGAAGATGATGGCCGCGTCCGAGCGCACGATCGTCTGCTGGGCGATGGGCCTGACGCAGCACCGGCACGCCGTGCCGACGATCTCGGAGATCACCAATCTGCTGCTGATGCGGGGCATGATCGGCAAGCCCGGCGCCGGATTGTGCCCGGTGCGTGGACATTCGAATGTGCAGGGCGACCGCACGATGGGCATCTGGGAGAAGATGCCCGAGCAATTTCTTGCGGCGCTTGACGACCGGTTCGGCATCGTCAGCCCCCGCGAGCACGGTGTGGACACCGTCGATGCGATCCGGGCGATGCGCGACGGGCGCGCCAAGGTTTTCATGGGCATGGGTGGCAACTTTGCGATGGCCACGCCGGATACCGCCGTCACCGAGGCGGCGCTTCGCGGCTGCTCGCTGACGGTTCAGGTGTCGACGAAGCTGAATCGCAGTCACGTGGTCCACGGTGCTACGGCGTTGATCCTGCCGTCGCTGGGCCGCACCGACCGCGATATCCAAAACGGCACCAAACAGCAGGTGTCGGTGGAGGATTCGATGTCGATGGTGCATCTGTCGCGGGGCAGCCTGCACCCGCCGAGCGATCAGGTGCGCAGCGAGGTCGCGATTGTCTGCCAGTTGGCCCACGCTCTGTTCGGGTCGGATCACCCGGTGCCGTGGGAACAGTTCACAGGCGACTACGACGCCATCCGCGACGCGATCGCGGCCGTGGTGCCGGGCTGTGAGGATTACAATCGCAAGGTCCGCGCACCTGACGGCTTCCAGCTGCCGCATGGGCCGCGGGATGCGCGCGAATTCCCCACCAGCACAGGAAAAGCCAACTTTTCAGCGGATCCGCTGGAGTGGGTGCCGGTACCCGAAGGTCGGCTGGTGTTGCAGACGATCCGGAGCCACGACCAGTACAACACCACGATCTACGGCCTCGACGACCGCTACCGCGGCGTCAAGGGCGGCAGGCGCGTCATCTTCGTCCACCCCGCCGACATCGAACGCTTCGGGCTCACCGACGGCGACCGCGTGGACCTGGTGTCCGAATTCACCGATGGTGACGGGCACGTCCAGGAGCGTCGCGCCAAGGACTTCATGGTGGTCGCGTATTCCACCCCGCAAGGCAACGCCGCGGCCTACTATCCGGAGACCAATCCCCTTGTGCCGCTGGATCACACCGCTGCGAAGTCGAATACTCCAGTGTCCAAGGCCATAGTCATCAGGCTGGAGCGAACCTAGTGGGTAGAGTGACGGCCCGGCGCCGGGTGCAACACGTGACCGCCGACGACGCGGTCGCGCGGCCCGACACGCTCGTCGTCGAAGAACCGCTGGAGATCCGGGTCAACGGCTCCCCGATCACGGTCACCATGCGCACGCCGGGATCGGATATCGAACTGGCGCAAGGCTTTCTACTCACTGAAGGTGTGATCGCCGGGCGCGACGACGTGGTCACCGTGCGGTACTGCAAGGGTGCCACCGACGAGGGTGTCAACACCTACAACGTGCTCGACGTGACACTGGCACCAGGCGTCCAGATGCCCGACGTGGATGTCACCCGCAACTTCTACACCACCTCGTCGTGCGGGGTTTGCGGAAAAGCGTCACTGGACGCCGTGCGCCTGATCAGCCGCCATTGCCCCGGTGACGACCCGTCGACGGTCGCCGCGGAGACCCTGTCGGCGATGCCGGAGAAACTGCGTGACGCGCAGAAGGTGTTCGCCAGCACCGGCGGACTGCACGGCGCCGCGCTGTTCGGTGTCGACGGCACCACGCTGGCCGTCCGCGAAGACATCGGCCGTCACAACGCCGTCGACAAGGTCATCGGCTGGGCATTGGAAGCCGACCGCATCCCGCTCACCTCGACCGTGCTGCTGGTCAGCGGTCGCGCGTCATTCGAACTCACGCAGAAGGCCGTGATGGCGGGCATCCCGGTGCTGGCCGCGGTGTCGGCACCGTCCTCCCTGGCGGTCGACCTGGCGAGCCAGTCCGGGCTGACCCTGGTGGCGTTCCTGCGGGGTGACTCGATGAACGTCTACACCCGCCCCGACCGGGTAACCCCGCGCGGGATGTCGGTCACGAAATCCGGGCGCTGATTTCGCCGGACGCCTATCAATTCTGACCGTCGGCTGGTCGATTCGTCGCATCGGATGGCCAGATTGCCACGCGGGTGCCGTTGTGTGGTAAGCGCTTTCGAACCGGAGAGTCCGGCAGCCGATCCGGACCGACGCTCCCGGGCGCCATACCGCAGGTTGCCAAGGGGTCAGCCGGCTCCAGCCACGCGTTGCCGGTTCGCGAAGGAGGACGCCGTTTCTCGAACCAACGTCGACGACGAACACCTGGCCATTCACACGTCGAATCTCGATGTGGGCTCGCGACATGCCGCTCGACAGTCCTCGGATGCGTATGAGACGAAGGCCGCTCCGCACGACGTTCGAATCCTGCGGAGCCCGGCCGATCACGCAGTCTCGGTCGATCTCGAATCGGGAATTGTCTTCGAGGACGATGTACCCGAACGGTCGGCGGATGCGGACCGTGGCGGCGGTGCAAGAGGGATACGCCCAGCCGGGGACCGTGGGTTTCGGCAAGCGAACAGTCTCGGGCTCAGGTGCCCGCTGCACCGGCGCTGGGATCGCAGGGGCTTCGCTGAAGCCGATGTGGTCGTGTAGCCACTTGAGCGGCCGTGGTGCCCACCAGTTGAAATCGCCGGCGACGCGCAGGAACGCGGGCACGATGACACCGCGGATGACCGTGGCGTCGAGTATGACTGCCAGAGCCGTGCCTATGCCGAACATCTTCATGAAGGACAGCCCGTTGGCGAAGGAGACCAACGTGATGGTGAGCAGGATCGCAGCGCTACTGATGATTCGTCCAACGCGCCCAAGCCCGATGACGATGGCGTCGTTGTTCGACAGCCCCGAGTCGCGGGCTTCCTTGATCCGGCTGAGCAAGAAGATCTCATAGTCCACGGACAAGCTGAATGCGATGCAGCAGAGCAACACCACCATGGACAGGTTGAGCGGCGCTGGAGTGATGCCGAGTATCGACGCCAAGTGCCCGTTCTGAAAGATCCAGACCATCGCGCCGAGAACCGCGCTCAACACCAGCAGATTGAGAGCAAGCGCCTTTATCGGCACCACGACGCTGCCCGTGAACAGGAACAGCAAAACAAACGTCGACAACGCTATGAGGAGGATTGCCAATGGAAGCCGGTCTGCGACAGCGGCTCGGCTGTCGATGAGCGTGGCGGTGGGACCGCCCACCTGGACCTGGTGGTCGGCGATCTTCGCACGGATATCACGCACCAGCTCTTGAGCCGCATCCGACTGCGCGCCCACTGACACATACACCAACCCGTAAGCGGCGCCGGACTTTTCGCTCTCGGGAATGGGGCCGGTGATCAGCTTCCCGCGCTCATATCTGCCACTGGGCACATCGACCCGGACCACGTCGTCCATGAGCGACACCGGGGCGGCAAGCTCGTTGAGCGCTTCGGTGTTGGTGCGCGCCAACAACGTGACGGCCTGCGAGATGTCTACCGCGTAGTCTTCGCGCAGCGATTCCGCCAGTAACCGCGCGTTCGAGTCCGATGGCAGCGCGCGCTCGTCGGGCGTGGCGAACTGCACGCTCAGGAAGGGGATGCCCAGCGCAAGCAACGCCGCGACGACCGGCAGGGCACACCGCAGCGGCCTGCGTGTCACAAAATGGGCGCAACGTCGCCAGAACACCGAATCCGCCGAAAGCGGAACCTTACGGCGCACCACGGCAAGTGCGTCGATCCGTGTGCCCAGCAGGGCCAGGAGCGCGGGCACCACCACGATAGCGCTGAGCGCCGACACGATGACGACCGCACTCGCCGTAATTCCGACCGACCGCAGGAAGTAGGTGGGGAACACCAGAAGTCCACCCATGGCCAGGGTGACCGTGGCCGCGCTGAAAATGATGGTTCGACCTGCCGTCGCGACGGTCGCGACAATCGCCGATTCATTGTCCCTGCCCCGGTCGCGTTCCTCGCGGAATCGCGACACCATCAGGAGGCCGAAGTCGATGGACAGCCCGAGTCCGAATGCGGTCGCTACGGTGAGCGCGTGCACCGATACGTCCGTGAAGCTAGTCATGACCAACAACACCAGCATTGTCGTGACGATCGACGTCAAACCGACGGCTAGCGGCAGGAAGGCCGCCACGAGACCGCCAAAGACGAGCACCAGCACGGCGAGCGAGATGGGCAGCGCGATGCTCTCGCTGATGAGGAGATCGTGATTGACCCTGTCCTCGATCTCTTCCTGCACGCCAAGCGGTCCGGCGACACGCACCGAGACCGCTTGCTCATGTGTGGGCAGCTCTTCGATGATCCGGCTCGCGACCTTTGCGGCCTCGTCGGTGGTCCCGGCGACATTCACCAGAATCAGCCCTGAATGCCCGTCGCGACTGCGCAGATCGCCGGCCGGATCCTGTTGGAACGAGCCGATCACCTTCGCCGCCGTCTCGGTTTCGACGAGTTGCTGCAGCCGATCCGCGGCCGCCGTGACATCAGGACTGTCGACGGTGCCGTCA
>DASRJA010000075.1:0-6801 GCA_035649695.1 Mycobacterium sp.
GCGGCGGTCAGGCCGGTCGGCCCTGCGCCGACGATCAGAACGGGCAGATTCATGGTCGGCTCCTGTCCCTAAGTCAACGACTGGTGACTTAGACGATAGGCCTGGGTGCTGGTGTTGTCAACGGTTGGTGACTTATCCTCGTGGAATGGCATCGCCGCGCGCACGCAACGCCACCCAGACCCGCGCCGACATCCTGGCCGCCGCACGCGTTCGGTTCGGGTCGGACGGCTATGAACGCACCACGCTGCGAGCGGTCGCGGCGGACGTCGGCGTCGACCCCGCTCTGGTCATCCGGTACTTCGGCAGCAAGCAGGAGTTGTTCGCCGAAGCAGCGGACTTCACGATTGATCTGCCGGATCTGACCGGTGTGCGTCCCGACGACGTCGCAGATGCGTTGCTGCCCAGCTTCTTTGCCGTCTGGGAGGACGACACCACATTCGTCGCGCTCTTGCGCGCAGCGATGACCAGTCCGACCGCCGCGGACACCATGCGAAGGATCTTCGCGACCCAGGTGGCTCCAAAGCTCGCCGCCGTCGCACCCGACCACCCGGCCCAACGCGCCGGCCTGATGGGCGCGTTCGTGATCGGGTTGGCAACCACCCGCTACGTGCTGGCTAACCCTGCCGTGGCAGATCTCGGCCACGACGAGCTGATCGCCTGGGCCCGCCCCGTGATTCGACAGCTGCTGGTCGGCCCCGCGCCTGCGTGACTCGGTCGCCAGGCGGTTGCGGTACGCCAGCCAGTTTTGCTTCGGGCGTGGGGCGTACGACGCGTTTGCTGGATGCCCGCACTTCAGCGGCGTTCTGATCACCAGCTCGATGAGGAACCTTCCTCAGCGTTGCTGGCAGTGGCGTCACCCAGCTCGACCCCGAGCATCGCGGCCAGGCAGCCGCGATCCGCGCAGTCATGTTGCGCGGCCGCTCCGGCGGCCACTCCACGGGTCGGGGTGGTGGTGTTGGCAGTCATCTCAATTCTCCTGTTTGCGTTGTCATTCCGAACGTTCACCGATTTGTTCCGGCGACCACAAGCTATGTGTCCGCAGTCGATGTGGCTCGCTTGTGCGCGCAAACCGCACAAGACGCGATTTACGCCTTTTGCGCATTGTGCTCAAGGAGCCGACGGGGGCGCTGAGCCGACAGCGGACACAACGGCGCGGGTATCGATGACGAGCCCGGCGTGGTCGTCAATGGCGTTGTTGACGATCACCGGCAGCGACACACCAGAAAAATGTCGGAGGCAGCTGCTAGTGCGCAGCAAGGTCGCCAGTCGCCGCGATGTCCGCCAGGCTCCTGGTGATCTTGCCGACTTCGGCGACGAGTACCCGCGCCGCCGCGTTGTCGGCAGCGAGCCCTGCCCCTTGCTCGCGTACATGTTGATTCGCCGCGGTCAGTTCATCGATGTCGACTGTCCACGGCGTGGCCGCGCTGGGCGGTGCACCCCGCAGGGCATCGACGTAATCGTCGACAGCGGCGACGAATTCGGGGGTCAGCGCCGTCGTCGGTTCATTGGACAGGCTGGTCTCCAACGACGTGCATGCGCTGGTGACGGCGTTCAGCGCCGCTCGATACGACCTCAGCCACCGTCGCAGCTCGCGTGAATCCGCCCGCGTCGCACCGGACGCCGCCTCAAACGCGGCGCGGGCCCGGAAGGCTCGCTGCCACGCCGCCGACAACGCTTCGGTGGGGTGATCGAGCTCGTGCACGAACGCCTTGACGACCGCTGCCGCATAATCGATTTCAGATTTCAGCAGCTCCCCGGCGCGCTGGTGCAGCCGAATCAACCCGTGATCCGGCAGCACGACATGGGCCACCACTGCCAGACCTCCGCCGATGACGACCGCGAACAACAGGTCTTGTATGGGCGCGCCAGCCGCGGCGGAATCGATGTCGAGCAGGAAGAGAACGGCCGCCGCCAACGCGGCGCTGACCGCGAGGTATCCGAAGCGCGTGACCCCGTACGTCACCGTAAGAAATAGCACTGCCACGAAGGCGGCCGACGAACCCGTCGGCTGCCATATCAAAGTCAGCACCGACGCGACCGCGGTTCCGACCGCGATACCCGCGACCCGCCCGACGCAGCGTGTGTAGGTGTGTGCGGTCTCCGGCCGCAGCACCATCAAGACGGTCAACGCGATCCAATGACCGTGCGCCACGGCACCGAATCGGTCTGCGGCCACACCCAGCGCGGTGGCCGACGACAGCCGAACGGCGTGCCGAAGCACTGGGGACGTCCACGCGAGTTGACCGCGCATCACATTGGCGGTTGCCCGCAGCGAGGCGATCAAGTCGGGGCGGCGGAACTCACCGAATCGCGACGCGAAGGCCTCGTGAAGTTGCTGCGAAAACCGTTGCGCGGCGGCCGCTTGCGGCCCCGTCGCCGCCGCTACCGCAGCATCGACGCGGGCCAGCGCATATTCAGCGTCCCGCCGCGCGGTGTGGTTGTGGTTCGCGATCGCGTCGAGGGCATCAGCGGCGGGGGAGAGCACCTGCGCGATCGCGCCGTCGCCACCACGCAGGGCACCGAGCGTTGCGGTGATCCGTTCGGGAAGCCGGTAGCCGCCGTGATACGCCATCGGGCGTTGTGTCGCCGGGCTGTCGACGAACGCTTCGCGCAGCCACGTGAGTGGGGCGGTGCCGACCGACGCCTCACGGTCGGCGGCGACTCCGCGGGCGTCGGCGGCGAGTGTCCGGTAGGCGCGCGTCAGTGCTTCGCGCTGCACCCGCCAGCGTTGCGGCGGCCAAACAGCGATCAGCGCCGCCTGAACGCAGCCGGCGGCCACGGTCGACAGCGTCACAAACACCACCGCGGTCAGCGACCGCGCCACCGGCGGGGAGATCACCAGCAGCGCAGCGCTGGCCGCGGCGACCATGCCCGGCTTACTGCCGAGCGCCCACTGCATGCCTGCCGCGAAGCACCACACCGCGACGACGCCGATGAATACCGCGTTGTTGGACGCGAACACCGCGCCGAGGAACACCGCCACACCCAGTTGCAGGGACACCACGATGACCAGCGGCACCCGTCCAGCGGGGCTGTCCTGCATCGCGATTGCGCCGGCAATCGCCGCCGCGCCAGCGGCCCACACCGCGGCCGACGGAGACGCCGACAGCCCGACCGCGGCCACCGCCAGCACCGCGAGCAGGCTGCGGGCCACCGCGCCGACGTCCGGCGTCGTCACCCGCAGGCCTCGGGCCCACGCCCAGCCCGCCGGGGTGAGCACCCGACCGCCCGTTGTCACCTGCCTATTCTGACTCCACCGAGGGCACCGAACGGTCAAGCACACACGTCGAATCCTGTCTCGATGGCGGCTCCGCTCACATTGCTGTACCAGCCAGCAAAGGCTCAGGCGACTACGAATGTTGCGATCAAAACTTCGCCGCCGTCAAATGCTTTGCGGCACAGCGCATGCTTTCGACAAGCGGAATTGACCACGCTGACCGGGCTATTCGAGGTACCGTCGTCGCCAACGGCGTTGCTGGCTTTCGTCGGATGTCACCCTCCTGTCCGAAAAGCGAAGGGAGCTTGCATGAGTACGGCCGCCGAGCGTGCAGCACAGCTGGATCTCGTCGCTCGACTGAAGTCGGCATATCCGGAGCTTCCGGACGCGCCGACGCCCGACATGTTGGACCACGATCGCATCACCGCGTACCTGAAGCCGGTGCATGACGTCGGCGGTGAGCCGGACGCGCCGATGAAATACGAAAACAAGCAATACGAGCTCTGGGAGCACATGACCTATGTGATCTGCGAGGTGCTCGCGTGGCGGGGGATCTGGCTGTCGGAGGAGCGCCGCCGGATAGGCAACGTCGACGTCGGGCGGGCCGAGTACCTGGGGTTGCCGTATTACGGCCGCTGGCTGATCGCTGTCGCGCGTGTTCTGGTGGAGAAGCACCACATCGGTCTGACGGAGCTGAGCGAGCGCATGGCCGAGGTCCAGGCGCGTTACGAAGGCGGCCTGAAGGGCAAGAAGTTGGAGGCCAAACCGAAGTCCGAAGGCGACGGGTCGGACGTCAAACGCAACGAGCACCACAAGCGCGCAGTCGGTAAGGGCGATCCCGGGGTGTACGCCGGTCAGGCCGGGAAGGCGAAGTTCAAGGTCGGCGACGCGGTGGTGGTGCGGGAGCTTCCAGTGATCTTCTACACCCGCACCCCGGAGTACGTGCGAGGCGCGAAAGGCGAAATCGCTGCGGTGGCCTACGAAAGCCCGGCCGCGGAGGACGAGACCTGGGATCGCCCTGCGACACCGGAATGGTTCTACGTCGTTCGGTTCAACATGGCCGAGTTGTGGGACGGCTACACCGGAACCACCGATGACGTCGTCCAAACCGAAATCCCCGAACATTGGCTGGAAGCCGCCAAATAAGCCGCCCGGAAAGGATTTTGCATGGCTGGTCACGATCACGACCACGACCGCACCGTCAAGCCGATGGTCGACGAGATCACCGACTTCGAAGTACTCGAAATCGCCCTGCGCGAATTGTGTATCGAGAAGGGCATTTTCACCGCGGAGGAGCACCGTCGGTTCACCGAGTTCGCCGAGCAGATCGGCCCGACCCCCGCAGCGCATCTGGTCGCCAAGGCGTGGGTGGATCCCGAGTTCAAGAAGCTCGCCCTCGCCGAACCGATGACGGCGAGTAAAGAGGTCGGTGTCGACTGGATGGAGCCCACCGGCTTCGGCACCCCCAGCGACTTCACCGCGTTCCAGATCCTCGCGGACACGCCGACGGTGCACAACGTAATAGTCTGCGCGCTGTGCTCGTGCTACCCGCGGCCAATCCTCGGCAACTCGCCCGAGTGGTATCGCACGCCCAACTACCGCAGGCGATTGGTGCGCTGGCCACGCCAGGTGCTGGCCGAGTTCGGCCTCTACCTGCCTGACGAAATCTCCATCCACGTACAGGATTCCAACCAGAAGCATCGCTTCATGGTGATGGCGTTGCAGCCGCAGGGCACTGAGGACTGGACTGAAGATCAACTGGTGGAGATCGTCACGCGTGATGTTCTGATCGGCGTCGCACTGCCGAAGGCAGGCGTCACCACCAACGTGATCACCGAGACCCGCCCTGCCATCCACCCCGGGACAGCCGGATGAGCGAGCGCATCGAGGCCCTGCAGGAGATGGTCGAGCGCAATCAGGTCTGGCCGGTGATGGCCGCGAAGTACGGCGTCGAGAATCCCGTGCCGCCGTGGAAGACCAGCCTTGACGGCCTGTGCGACGCCCTCGACCACGCCGCGTGCGACGAGAACGTCCCCAATTTCAAAGAGCGGCGCGACGAGGAAGATGCGTTGTCGGCAACCGTGTACGCGAACTTGCCCTACCCGGAGAATCAGCTCGTCGCGCTGGCGCACTCCCTGGTGGCTCGCGGCGTCATCGACGAGGCAGAACTGAAACGACGACTCGCCAGCGTCCGCGAAAGGCTCGAAGCCTAGATTCAAGTCGTGGAAAAAGTCATCATCACCCTGCGCGGCGCCGATCCGAACGAAACGTGGTGCAGCCGACTGCGCAACGACGTTGCCGCCGACATTCTCGACACGGCTGTGCCCGGCCTCGCGATCAATGTCCGCGACGACGCGGTGCGTGACTCACTGATGACACTGACGACGCTGGATCCACCGGTGGTCGGGTTCGCGACGCTGTGGACGCAGCAGTCCTACGGCGATCAAGTGCGTTCGGCGATAACCCGGCTGGAAAAGGAGTGCGACGACGTGGCGGCGTATCTGGTGACCGAATCGGTGCCGTTGCCACCACCACCAACACAACCGGGCGAGCGCACGCCCGGGTTAGCGAACGTCGCGCTGCTGCGCCGGCCCGGCGATCTGGACGAGGCCATGTGGCGGCAGCGCTGGCACATCGACCACACACCGGTAGCCATTGAGACCCAGTCGACGTTCGGGTACACGCAGAATGAAGTAGTGCACCCGCTGACGTCAGGGGCACCAGTACTCAATGCGATCGTCGAGGAACTCTTCCCGATCGAGGCGACATCCGACCTCCACGCGTTCTTTGGCGCCGCCGATGACGACGATCTGCGCGACCGGATGGAACGCATGGTGGCCAGCACCACGGCGTTCGGCGCGAATCGAGACATTGACACGGTGCCGACGAGTCGCTACGTATTCCGGACACCGTTCACGGAGGTGGTCCCATGACGACGCTCGATGAAGCTGTTGCGCTGGCCTCCGACGAAAGTGGCCTCGCGGTGGTCTCGACGGTGCGCGCCGATGGCACCATCCAGGCCTCGCTCGTCAACGCAGGGAAGCTGCCGCATCCCGCCTCCGGAGCGGAAGCCCTTGCGTTCGTCACCTACGGCAAGGTGAAGCTGGCGAATCTGCGGGCGCGGCCCCAGCTCGCGGCGACCTTCCGGAAGGGGTGGATGTGGGCGACGGTCGAGGGCCGTGCCGAGCTCGCCGGACCCGACGATCCGCAGCCCTGGCTCACCGACTCCGAGCAATTGCGACTACTGCTGCGCGAGGTGTTCACCGCCGCGGGCGGGACACACGACAACTGGGATGAATACGACCGGGTGATGGCCGAGCAGCGGCGCACCGTGGTCTTCGTCGCACCCACCCGGGTGTACAGCAACGGTTAGCGAATACGCTGCTGGCGTGACTCTCCTCATCAGCGACGACAACCGGGTGCGCACGCTTACCCTCAACCGGCCCGACGTCCTCAACGCGTTCAACGAGGAGCTGTACCACGCGACCGCGGTCGCGCTGCGTGATACGGCGGCCGATCCTGACGTGGCGGTCGTGTTGCTGACCGGTGCCGGGCGGGCGTTTTCCGCGGGCAACGACCTCAAC
>DASRJA010000076.1:0-22710 GCA_035649695.1 Mycobacterium sp.
GTGGTCGCCGCCGACCTGCTGGCGCTCACGCTGCTGGAGTCGCCGGGCTCGATGGGCGCCGACGTCGTCGTCGGCTCCTCGCAGCGCTTCGGCGTCCCGCTGTTCTACGGCGGCCCGCACGCCGGGTTCATGTCGGTGCGCGCCGGCCTGGAGCGGCACCTGCCCGGCCGCCTCGTCGGCGTCTCGGTGGACGCGGAGGGCCGCCCGGCGTACCGGCTGGCGCTGCAGACCCGCGAGCAGCACATCCGCCGGGACAAGGCCACCAGCAATATCTGTACCGCGCAGGTGCTGCTGGCGGTGATCGCCGCGATGTACGCCAGCTACCACGGCGCCGACGGGCTGGCCGGGATCGCGCGCCGGGTGCATGCCCGTGCGGAGGCAATCGCCGGTGCGCTCGGCGATGCATTGGTGCACGACACGTTTTTCGACACCGTGCTGGCCCGCGTGCCCGGCCGCGCCGACGAGGTGATCGCGGCGGCCAAGGCCACCGGCATCAACCTGTGGCGCGTCGACGCCGACCACGTCTCGGTCTCGTGTGACGAGGCCACCACCGACGAACACGTCGCAACGGTGATCGAAGCGTTCGGGTTGGCCTCCGCCGAGCCGCTGCGCTCGGACATCGCCACCCGCACCTCGGAATTCCTCACCCATCCGGCGTTCACCCGATACCGCACCGAAACCGAGATGATGCGCTATCTGCGGTCGCTGGCGGACAAGGATATTGGGTTGGACCGCAGCATGATTCCGCTCGGGTCGTGCACGATGAAGCTCAACGCGGCCGCCGAGATGGAGCCGATCACGTGGCCGGAGTTCGCGCGCCAGCACCCGTTCGCGCCCGTGTCGGACACGCCGGGACTGCGCAAGCTGATCGCCGACCTGGAGTCCTGGCTGACCGCAATCACCGGCTACGACGCGGTCTCGCTGCAGCCGAACGCGGGTTCGCAGGGGGAGTACGCGGGGCTGCTGGCGATCCAGGCGTATCACGCCGAGCGCGGCCAGCCCGACCGCGACGTATGCCTGATTCCGTCCAGCGCCCACGGCACCAACGCGGCGTCGGCGGCGCTGGTCGGCATGCGGGTCGTGGTGGTGGCGTGCCGCGCCAACGGTGACGTCGACCTCGACGACCTGCGCGCGAAGGTGGCCGAGCACGCGGATCGGTTGTCCGCCTTGATGATCACTTACCCGTCGACGCACGGCGTTTTCGAACATGACATCGCCGAGATCTGTGCGGCGGTACACGATGTCGGCGGCCAGGTGTACGTCGACGGCGCCAACCTCAACGCGCTCGTCGGGCTGGCCCGGCCGGGCCGGTTCGGCGGCGACGTCAGCCACCTCAATCTGCACAAGACGTTCTGCATCCCGCACGGGGGCGGCGGCCCTGGCGTGGGCCCGGTCGCGGTGCGCGGGCACCTCGCGAAGTATCTGCCCGGTCATCCGCTGGCCGAGGAACTGCCCGACAAGTACACGGTGTCGTCGGCGCCGTACGGCTCGGCGTCGATCCTGCCGATCACCTGGGCCTACATCAGGATGATGGGCGCGGCCGGCCTGCGCGTGGCGTCGCTGACTGCGATCGCGTCGGCCAACTACATCGCCCGTCGCCTCGACGAGTACTACCCGGTGCTGTACACGGGCGAGAACGGCATGGTGGCCCACGAGTGCATCCTGGATCTGCGTGGCATCACCAAGGAAACCGGTGTCACCGTCGACGATGTGGCAAAACGCTTGGCGGACTACGGCTTCCACGCACCGACGATGAGCTTCCCGGTGGCCGGCACGTTGATGGTCGAGCCGACTGAAAGCGAGAGCCTGGCCGAGGTCGACGCGTTCTGCGACGCGATGATCGCGATCCGCGACGAGATCGACCAGGTCGGCGCCGGCACCTGGCCCGTCGACGACAATCCGCTGCGCGGTGCGCCGCATACGGCGGAGTGCCTGCTGGTGGCGGACTGGGATCACCCCTACACCCGCGAGCAGGCGGCCTACCCGCTGGGCAAGGGCTTCCGGCCCAAGGTCTGGCCTCCGGTGCGCCGCATCGACGGCGCGTACGGAGACCGCAATTTGGTCTGCTCGTGCCCTCCGGTGGAGGCGTTCGCATAATCTGACGGCATGCTGCCCCCGAGTGTGTCTGGGTGGCGCGACGGCGGCACATGGTTGACGACGCGTGCGGGTCGCGTGTTCGTCCGCAACGCGGACGGCGACGGCCCCACGATCCTGCTGCTGCACGGCTATCCGTCCAGTTCGTTCGACTACCGGCACGCGGTCCCGCACCTCGCGGGACGGGCGTGGCTGACGCTTGACTTCCTTGGCTTCGGCCTTTCGGACAAACCCCGCCCGCACCGCTACAGCCTGCTCGAACAGGCTGACCTCGTGCAGGCCGTCGTAGCCGAGTTCGCGCCCGGTCCGGTGGTGCTTGTCGCACACGACATGGGGACCTCGGTCACCACCGAACTTCTGGCCCGAGATCTCCAGGGCCACTTGCCGTTTGATCTGCAGCGCGTCGTGCTCAGCAACGGTAGCGTCATCCTGCGCCGCGCCAGCCTGCGGCCCATCCAGAAGGTGCTACGCGGTCCGCTCGGTCCGCTCGCGGCACGGCTGTCCAGCAAGGCCGCGTTTACCCGGGAGTTCGGCCGGCTCTTCAGCCGAAACCACCCGCTGGCGGCCGCCGAGGCCGATGCACAGTGGGCCCTGATGACGAACAACGACGGGCATCGCATCGCACACCTGCTCATCTCCTACCTCGACGAGCGCGAGCGCTACGCCGAGCGCTGGCACGGCGCGGTGCGGGACTGGCCCAAGCCGCTGAGCTTCCTGTGGGCGCTCGACGATCCGGTCGCAACCACGAATGTGCTTGCCGGGTTGCGTGAATTGCGGCCCGCCGCAGACGTTGTCGAATTGCCGGGGGTCGGGCATTACCCGCAAGTGGAAGTGCCGGAGGTGTTTACCCGCGCGGCACTGAGCCTGCTGTCAACGGCGTCGCATTAACCCAGGAACTGCGTGATGGCCGTCGTCAGGTCGGGCGACGTCGAGTTGGTCAGGTTCTGGTAGCTGCCGCCGGTGGCTTGCGCGACGGCCTCCCAAGTCGCCCGGTCCGAGTCGTTGCCGAAGTCGATGACGTTGACGGCGATCGGGCGCGCCTGATCGAACGCACCGCGAATGTACTGCTGCAGCCCCGAGCCGTCGAGCGACTGGTCTGTATGCGGGCCCGCGGTGATGACCAGGATCGAATTGCTTTGGCCCTGACGGAAATTCGCCTTGGTCTGGTCGTACAGGATCCGCAGCGTGGTGAACGACACCGCACCGCCGCCCGACGCGCTCTGGTCGTTCAGCGCACTGGTCAACGCCGCCGAACGCGGCTGCCCGTTGACGGGATCGGACAGCGGGCCGATGCTCACCTCGGAGCGGCCTTCGACGCCGTCGAACGTCCACAGGCCGACCGCGGAATTCGCGGGCAACGCCTGCAGCCGCGCGTTGAGCGCCGCTACCACGTTGGCGAGCCGGGACTTGCCGCCCTCATCGGTCGGCATCGACTGGTCGAGCATGATCGTCACGGCCGGGCTTCCGACCGGCGCGGTCAACGCATTGGCCAGCGTCGCCCGCATCGCGGTGTCGCCCACCGACAGCGGCGCCGACACCGGCGCAAAGCTGGTCACGTCGCTCTTCGGCGGGCTGGCGCCCTCGGCGCGGAAACCGGCCTTGGACAGTTCGGCCAGCTGCTCGGATTTGCGCATGAACCGAGCGAATTCACTGGCCGCGCTGACCTGTTCCTGCGACAGCCAATTGCCGCTGAGCAGCACCGTCGGATAATCCGCTATCGCCGTTGGGCCGGGCGGCAGCCATGATGCGAGCTTGCCCTTGGCGTCGGGCATCGACGCGGCGCGCTGGAACAGCTGCTGTTCGGTCGTCACCACGGCGTGCACCGGAGCGGTGGCCGGGTCGGTGGCGCTAAGTAGTGCATCCATCGCGGTGGCGGCCTTGGTGTCGGACAGCTTGGGCTGACCGCCCACCAACGTGTTGACTGCGCCCGCGCCGGCGCTGGCCGGCTGCCCCGCGGGCGCCGACGCCGCCGCGACGGCCTCGGCCGCCAGGTAGGAGGCATCGCTGTCACCGCTGAGCGGTAACGACAGCCGCAGCGGACCCCAACCCGGGAGGTTGAGACCGTCTAGCGCCGTCGGGTTGGTCTGCAGACCTGGCAGCGTTCCCCAATTCTGTTGGGCCAACGCGTCTTTGAGCTGCGGCCGAACAGCGAGCAGGACGGGTGAGGTGACCAGCGAGCGGCTGTCGCTGACGGTCTGCGCTCCTGCGGCCGCCTCGAGCCGGGCCTCGGACACCGAACTGGCCGGGATCCACAGTGCGGGGCGCTCACCGAGGTCGGCCGGCCATTTGCCGATGAAGCCGTTCACGACCTGGTCGGAGTCGGCGGGTCGGACACCCACCTTGACGCACTTGTCGGCGACGGGGGCCGCGCTCTGGTTGTAGGCGTCGGCCAGCTTGTGAATCTGATCGGCGATTGACGGGTCGGCGACGACGGCGACGGCGAGTTCACCGTCCACGCAGCGGGAGGCGAGCGCGTCGGTGCGATGGGACAGCGCGTCGCCGAAGAACCGCCACAGGATGAACGCGCCGACCACCACCACGACCGCGACCAGTGCCGCGATCACGCCAATGCTGACGCCGCGCCTGCCGGTTTGCACCGCGCGGTGGCTGCCCGTCCACTCGCCGCCTTCCCATTGGCCGCCGTGCTGCGGTCCTGTCGACCGCGGCGGGGGAGTAGCCCCACCACCGCGGCGGGCTTCCGGCTGCGCGTAGTCCTCGTCGAGCTCGGGGTAGTCGGGGTGCGGATAGTCCGACTCGTCGTATTCGGCGTCGCCGTATCCCGGTTCGTCGTAGCCTGGCTCGCCGTACCCGGCCTCGTCGTACCCGGGCTCGTCGTAGTCGCCCTCGGGATAGTCGGTCGGCGGGTAGGCGGGTTCCCGGTAGTCCGGGCGGTCGTATCCGCGATATCCCTGGCCGCGATAGTCCTGCTCGCCGTAGCCCGGGCCGTGATCGGGTTCCTCGGGCCGCTGTCGACCGAACCGCTGTGTCGGCGGCTCCTCGGGCACGTCCTTGCCGGCCGCGTCCTCGGGATCGGGCGCGCTATGCCTGCCCACTTACACCCTCGTGCTCACTGTGTCGGCCGGTCGTCGCATCATCCACCGTTGCTTGCTGCCTTATATTCGCGTCGCCGCCGATGCAGGATGGGCTCGGTGTAGCCGTTGGGTTGCGCGCCGCCGGACAGGATCAGCTCCTGCGCGGCCTGGAACGCGATGCTGCCGTCGGGATCCGGTGCCATTGGCCGGAATTCCGGATCCTTCTCGTTCTGCTTGTCGACGACAGCGGCCATCCGGCGCAGGCTCGCCTTGACGTCCTCTTCGGTGATCACGCCGTGTCGCAACCAGTTCGCCAGCAGCTGGCTCGAAATGCGCAGTGTGGCACGGTCTTCCATCAAGGCGACGTTGTGGATGTCGGGCACCTTGGAGCAGCCGACGCCCGCGTCGATCCAGCGCACCACATAGCCGAGGATCGACTGGCAGTTGTTGTCGACCTCTTCGCGGATCTCCTCGGGCGCCCACGCCAGCTCCTTGGCCAGCGGAACCGTCAGCAGCTGGTCAATGTTGGTGCGGCGCTTGCCTTCCAGCTCCTTGTGCACGGCGTACACGTCGACCTCGTGGTAGTGCATGGCGTGCAGGGTGGCCGCCGTCGGCGACGGCACCCACGCGGTCGTAGCACCGGCCTTCGGTTGACCGATCTTCTGCTCGACCATGTCGGCCATCAGGTCGGTCATCGCCCACATGCCCTTGCCGATCTGGGCGCGACCCGAAAAACCGGTGACAAGCCCGATGTCGACGTTCTGGTCCTCGTAGGCTGCGATCCACTGCGTGCTCTTCATTGCACCCTTGCGGATCATCGGTCCGGCTTGCATCGAGGTGTGGATCTCGTCGCCGGTGCGGTCCAGGAAACCGGTATTGATGAACACCACGCGGTCGGCGGCCGCCTTGATGCAGGCCTTCAGGTTGAGGGTGGTGCGGCGCTCCTCGTCCATGATTCCGACCTTGAGCGTGTTCTGCGGCAGCCCGAGCACGTCCTCGACCCGGCTGAACAGCTCGACCGTGTAGGCCACCTCGTCGGGGCCGTGCATCTTCGGCTTCACGATGTAGATTGAACCGGTCCGGCTGTTGAGCAGCGGCCCGTTCCCGTCACCCTGCTTCAGCCCGTGCACGGCGATCAGGCTGGTGAACAAGGCGTCCTGGATGCCTTCGAACACCTCTTTACCGTCGGCGTCGACGATCGCGTCGTTGGTCATCAGATGGCCGACATTGCGGACGAACAGCAGGCTGCGCCCCGGCAGGGTGAGTTCTCCGCCGTCCGGTGTGGTGTAGCTGCGGTCCTGGTTGAGGACACGAGTGAAGGTCTCGCCGTCCTTGGTGACCTCCTCGGCCAGGTCGCCCTTGTTCAGGCCCAGCCAGTTGCGGTAACCGAGCACCTTGTCCTCGGCGTCGACGGCGGCCACCGAGTCCTCGAAGTCCTGGATCGTGGTGATCGCCGACTCCAGCACCACGTCCTTGATGCCGGCGTCGTCCGTCGATCCGACCGGGGAGTCGGGGTCGACGAGGACCTCGATGTGCAGGCCGTTGTTGACAAGCAGCACAGACCACTGGGGCGAGCCGAGCTCGCCTGTGTAGCCGACGAACTGCTCCGGCGTGGCCAGCCCGGTCGACAGGTCGTCGCCGAGATCGATCAGCAACTGACCGTCGTCGATCTTCAACCCAGTAGCCTCGCTCCACGACCCTGATGCCAGCGGAACGGCGCCGTCGAGGAACTTACGGGCGTACGCGATGACCTTGTCGCCGCGCACCTTGTTGTAGCTGGCGCCCTTCTCAGCGCCGTCGTCCTCGGAGATCACGTCCGTGCCGTACAGCGCGTCGTACAGCGAACCCCAGCGGGCGTTGGCGGCGTTCAGCGCAAACCGCGCGTTGAGGATCGGCACCACCAACTGCGGACCCGCGGTCGTGGTGATCTCGTCGTCGACGCCGGCGGTGGTGATGGTGAAGTCATCCGGCTCCGGTTGCAGATAGCCGATCTCGGTGAGGAACTGCTTGTAGCCTTCCGGGTCGAGCGGCTCGATGACGTGCTGGCGGTGATACTTGTCGATCTGCGCCTGCAGCTGGTCGCGGCGGTCGAGCAGGTCCTGGTTCTGCGGGCTGAGATCGGTGACGACCTTGTCGACGCCCGCCCAGAAGCTGTCTGGATCGATATCGGTGCCCGGAAGCGCCTCGTTGTTGATGAAGTCGTACAACACCTGGGCGACGCGCAGGTTCCCCACCGTCACGCGATTAGTCATGCGCGATCCGCCTTCGCTCCTCGCTCGCTGGTCATTTTTCCTCCCTAAAGCCGTCGATCCAGCTTACCCAGCGGTAGCTGGGGCTATTCGCCACCAGCCGCACTCAGCAGCAGGTCACACCGGTCGGCCAGGTTGGCCCGCAAAGGCGCGGCCCGCTCAGCAATGCTGTGCTGGGAACGGACGTACTCGGCGCGACCCGCCGGCGTCTCGACGGCGATCGGCTCGAATCCGTAGTCGCGGAGATCATAGGGGCTGGCCCGCATATCCAGCGAACGGGCATCGGCGGCCAGTTCCAGACAGTCCATCACCAGATCCGACGGCACCAGCGGACCGAGCTTGAACGCCCACTTGTACAAATCCATCCCGGCGTGAACGCAGCCCGGTTGTTCGGCCATCACCTGGCCGTCGCGGGTGAGCTCTTCGGTGTTGCGGCTCATGGCCGGCTTGGTGAAGAAGCGGTAGGCGTCAAAGTGGCTGCAGCGCAACGGCATTGATTCCACGACGGCGTCGGTGCCCGCGGCGCCGAGTCGCAGCGGGACCTGGCCGTGTCGCACCGCCGACGCCCGGTACACCATCGCCCACTCGTGCAGCCCGAAGCAGTTGAGCCGTGCCGGACGGGCGGCCGTGGCACGCAGCAACCGGGAAATGAACCGCACCGTATCGACGCGCGCCAACAAGTGCTCACCGGTCACCGACACACCATCGCGACCGCGCCCGTAGCCGCTGCGATCGAGATACCGTTCGGCCGCAGCGCCGCCGAGCGTCACGCCGAAGCCGGGGTGCCAGACCCGCAACTGCCGCGGCCGCAGGCTGTAGTAGGTGAACAGGAAGTCCCACACGGGATGGACCTGGCCCGCCCGCGCCCGCCTGCGATGTGGCTCACAGAACTCGTCCACCCGTTTCTGGTGTATCCGCTCGCGGGTGGTCCAGTCGGGCTCGTCGAGCTGCACGAGATCAGGCACGGTGCGTCCTGTCACGGACCGCGCCGACGACGTCCTCCACCAGGTCTTCCAGCGTGACCATCGCCGACACACCGCCATCCGTGGCCGTGACGAGCGCGAGGTGGCTGTTCTCCCGGCGCAGCAGCGACAGCGCGTCGGGCAGCGGCGTCGTCTCGGCCACCTCTGGCAACGGCCGTACCGTCGTCAGGTCGACCACCGCATCCGGGTCATCGACAGCGGGCAGCACGTCCTTGATGTGCACGTAGCCGATGAACCGGCCCCACGAATCAACCACCGGGAAGCGGGAATAGCCGGTCTCCGCCAGCGCGCTCCGGATCGCAGCCACTGTCGGTCCATACTCGTCAGCGGCCACCGGCACCGCATGCACATCAGCCAGTGGCATCGCGACGTCGGCGACCACCCGGTTGCGGATCCGCAGGGCCCGTGACAGGCGGTTGTGTTCCTCGGGATCGAGTAGACCCTCCGACAGCGACTCGGCGATCATCTCCGAAAGCTCAAGGGTCGAAACCGTGTTCTCCAGTTCGCTTTTGGCCTCGACGCCGAACGCGCGCAGGATCACGTGCGCGCACCAGTCGTAAACCGCGATGACCGGGCGGGCGGCGCGCACCCACAACAGGTACGGCGGCACCAACAGCATGGCCGACGATTCGGGGCCGGCGATCGCGATGTTCTTCGGCACCATCTCGCCGAGCAGCACATGCAAGACAACGACGATTGTGATCGCGATGACGAACGACACGGTGTGCAGGATGGTGTCGGGGATGCCGAGCAAGTGGAACGGTTTCTCCAACAGGTGCGCCACCGCCGGTTCACCCACCCGGCCCAACAGGATCGAACAGATCGTGATGCCGAGCTGAGCGCCCGCCAGCATCAGCGGCAGATTCTCGCCGGCCCGGATCACCGTCACCGCACTGTGCTTGCCTTGCTCGGCAAGCGCCTCGAGCCGGTCGCGGCGCGCAGAGATCAGTGCGAACTCCGCGCCGACGAAGAACGCGTTGGCCGCCAGCAGAAGCGCGGTCAGGATCACGCCGAAGAGGTCACCCATCGTTGCCGTGTTCCTCTTCGCGCCTGCCCAGCTGCGTCAGCTCCAACTGGTCGATGCGCCGCCCGTCCATCCGCACCACGGTGGCCAGCCAGCGCACCGGGTCCTCCAGCGGTGCGTCGGGATCGAACGCCGCCAGCTCGACGGATTCGCCTTCTTCGGGGATGTGGCCGAGCTCCTGCAGCACCAGGCCGCCGATGGTTTCGTATTCGCCCTCGGAGGCCCGGAATCCGGTTGCGTCGGCCACTTCGTCGATGCGAAGCAGACCCGAGACGTGCCAGCCCTGGCCGGCCTGCACGACATCGGCCGTCGGCTCGTCGTGTTCGTCGCGGATGTCGCCGACGATCTCCTCGATGACGTCCTCCACGGTCACCATGCCCGCAGTGCCGCTGTATTCGTCGACCACCAGCGCGGTCTGCAAGCCGTTGGCCCGCAGCTGCGCCATCACATCGTCGCCGTCCAAGGTCGACGGCACCCTGGCGACGGGCTGGGCCAGGGTGGCCAGCCTGGTCTTCGTGTGTTGCTCGGGGGGGACCTCGAAGACCTGTTTGACGTGAACGATTCCGATGGTTTCGTCGAGGTCACCGTCGACGATCGGGAATCGCGAGTAACCGCTCTCGATGGCCGCCGCCACCAGATCGGCGATGGTGTCGTCAACCTCGAGGGTCACGATTTCCGTTCGCGGTGTCATCAGTTCCTCGGCCGTCCGCGAGCCGAACTGCAGCGAACGGTCCACCAGCGTCGCGGTGACGGGATCGAGCGACCCCCGCCGAGCCGAGTTGCGCACCAGTGACCCGAGCTCCTGCGGTGACCGGGCCGAACGCAGCTCCTCCGCGGGCTCGATGCCCAGCCGGCGCAGAATCCAGTTCGCCGTTCCGTTGGTCAGGTGGATCAACGGAGTGAACAGCATCGAGAACAGCAACTGCGGACCGGCCACGACACGCGCGACCGGCAGCGGCTTGGCCACTGCAAGGTACTGAGCGACGAGTTCGCCGAACACCATCGACACCGACGTGGCGATCAACAGCGCCAGCACCAACGCGAGGGTGCTGGATACGTCGTGAGATAGCGACATCGCCGCGAAGAGCGGCTCCAGCAGACGCGCGACCAGTGGCTCGGCGAGATATCCGGTGATCAACGTGGTGATCGAGATGCCCACCTGGGCACCTGAGAGCTGGAAGGACAGCGTGCGATGCGCCCGCTGCACGAGCTGGTCTCGGCGCCCGCCGCCACGCGCATTCGCGTCGACCGTGCTGCGTTCCAGCGCGGTCAGCGAGAATTCGGCGGAGACGAAAACCGCGGTGCCGGCGGTGAGAACCAGGAAGGCCAACACCGCGAGCACTGTGAACATGGCGCTCACCGCGAGTCCGCCAAGTGGGCGCCGGGCACTGGGCCCGGCTTAGTAGGGGACGGCTCGGCGTCGGTCGGCTCGTGGGACTGCTGCTCGGCCCGGAAGCCCACGGCCTCGACGGGTGCCTGCGGCACTGGCTGCCTTTCGCTTGGTCGGCAATGAATGCCCCATGTTAGCCGTCGTCGCTGCTCGACGGCCTCACCATCCGGTGGGTAGCGGGTGACCTTCGGCAAAGCCGGCGGCGGACTGCACGCCGAGCACGACCTTGTCGTGGAGTTCGGCGATATTCGCCGCGCCGACGTAGGTGCACGTGCTGCGCACGCCGGAGGTGATGTGGTCGAGCAGATCTTCCACGCCGCCGCGCGACGGGTCCAGCCCCATCCGCGACGTCGAGATGCCCTCCTCGAACAGCGCCTTGCGTGCCCGGTCGAACGAACTGTCGGCGGCGGTGCGGGCGGCAACGGCGCGCTTGGAGGCCATGCCGTAGCTCTCCTTGTACGGCTGGTCCTCGCGGTCGCGCATCAGGTCGCCCGGCGATTCGTAGGTGCCCGCGAACCAGGACCCGATCATCACGTTGGCCGCGCCCGCGGCCAGGGCCAGCGCGACGTCGCGGGGATGGCGAACCCCGCCGTCGGCCCACACATGACCGCCGAGTTGTCGTGCCGCCGCGGCACATTCGACTACCGCGGAGAATTGCGGCCTGCCGACGCCGGTCATCATGCGGGTGGTGCACATCGCACCGGGCCCGACACCGACCTTGACGATCGACGCGCCCGCGGTGATCAGGTCGCGCGTGCCCTCAGCCGACACCACGTTGCCCGCGGCCAGCGGCACCCCGAGGTCAAGCGACGACACCGACTTGATCGCGTCAAGCATTTTGAGTTGATGGCCGTGCGCGGTGTCGATCACCAGCAGGTCGACGCCGGCCTCGGCGAGTGAACGGGCCTTGGCGCCGACGTCGCCGTTGATGCCGACCGCAGCGGCGATGCGCAACCGACCCTTGTCGTCGACGGCGGGGGTGTAGATACCTGCCCGGATCGCGCCGGTGCGGGTCAACACACCGGCCAGCGTGCCGTCGGGTTCGGTCAAAACCGCCACGTCCACCAGCGCGTGTTCAAGCAAGTCGAACACCTTGCGGGGGTCGGTGCCCGCGGGTGCCGTGATGAAATCGGAGATCGCGACGTCGCGGACCCGGGTGAACCGGTCGACGCCCACGCAGTCGGCCTCGGTGACCAGCCCGATCGGGCGGCCCTCGAACACCACGACGGCGGTGCCGTGTGCGCGCTTGTGGATCAGCGCCATCGCGTCCGACACCGAATCGTCGGGTGACAGTACAACCGGGGTGTCGACGACCAGATCACGGCTCTTGACGAAGTCGACCGTGTTCTTGACCGCTGAAATGGGCAGGTCCTGAGGAAGCACCACAATGCCGCCGCGGCGCGCGATCGTCTCGGCCATCCGGCGGCCCGCCACCGCGGTCATGTTCGCCACCACCACCGGGATGGTGGTGCCCGACCCGTCGTGCGTCGAGAGGTCGACGTCGAACCGCGACTGCACGTCCGAGCGTCCCGGGACGATGAAGACGTCGTTGTAGGTCAGGTCGTAGGCGGGGTCGTGCCCCTCAAGAAATCGCATCGACCTCGATTTTAGGCCCGATTAGGCCGGGACCTCGCTGTGGTCGCCGCTCCACAGCGTGTGGAACTTCTTATCGCGGTCGTCGTCGATGCGCGCGTAGGTGTGCGCGCCGAAGAAGTCGCGCAGACCCTGGATCAACGCCGCGGGCAGCCGCTCGGTGCGCAGCGCGTCGTAGTACGACAGCGCTGAGGAGAAGCCGGGGATCGGGATCCCGAGTTGCGTCGCGGTGACCACCACCCGCCGCCAGCTGTCGATCGCGTTCTCCACCGCACTGCGGAAGTACGGCGCGGTGATCAGCGTCGGCAGATTGGGGTCCTCGTCGAAGGCTTCCTTGATCCGATTGAGGAACTTCGCGCGAATGATGCAGCCGCCGCGCCATATGGTGGCCAGATCACCGGGGGTGATGCCCCAGTCGTATTCGGCGCTGCCCGCCTGGATCTGGTTGAACCCCTGCGCGTAGGCAACGATCTTCGACGCGTACAGCGCCTGCCGCACGTCCTCGACGAATTTATCTGCGCCGCTTGGCTTTTCACCGAGATCACCCGACGCCAGGCCGGTCGTTGCGTGCCGCTGCGCGACCGAACCAGATAGCGCACGGGCGAACACCGCCTCGGCGATACCGGTAACCGGCACGCCAAGGTCGAGCGCGGACTTCACCGTCCAGCGGCCGGTGCCTTTCTGCTCGGCCTCATCGAGGATGACGTCGACGAGCGGTTTGCCGGTCCTGGCGTCGACCTGGCGCAGCACCTCGGCGGTGATCTCCACCAGGAAGCTGTCCAGGTCGCCCTTGTTCCATTCGGTGAACACGTCGGCGATCTGCGGTGCGGATAGTCCGAGCCCATCGCGCAACAGTTGGTAGGCCTCACCGATCAGCTGCATGTCGGAGTACTCGATGCCGTTGTGCACCATCTTCACGAAATGCCCTGCGCCATCGGGCCCGATGTGCGTGCAGCAGGGCACGCCGTCGACGTGTGCGGAGATCTCCTCGAGCAGTGGACCGAGCGACTTGTAGGACTCAGCCGGGCCGCCGGGCATGATCGACGGACCGTTGAGGGCGCCCTCCTCGCCGCCGGAGATACCCGCGCCGACGAAGTGCAGACCACGCTCGCGCATCGCCTTCTCGCGGCGGATGGTGTCGGTGTAGAGCGCGTTACCGCCATCGATGATGATGTCGCCTTCTTCCATCGCGTCGGCGAGCTCGTTGATGACGGCGTCGGTGGGATCGCCCGCCTTGACCATGATCAGCACTCGGCGCGGTTTCTCAAGGGCGGCAAGGAATTCCGGAATGGTCTCGCTGCGCACGAACTTGCCTTCGTCGCCATGGTCCTTGAGCAATGCGTCGGTCTTGGCGATCGACCGGTTGTGCAGAGCCACGGTGTAACCGTGGTGCGCGAAGTTACGGGCAATGTTCGAGCCCATCACGGCCAAGCCGGTGACCCCGATCTGAGCGGTGCCGTTGGTGGGTGATTCAGACGAGCTCATTCGGGCGCCTTTCATTGTTTGTTGTGAAGCGGTATCGGCTACCTAATCACTACGCCGTGAACAGCCGATGTAATTCCGTCAGCCACGGCACCGCCAGCGCCAGGGTAGGCACCACGAGCACCGCGGCCGCGGCGAGATACGCGGTGGCGGCAAAGGCGCGGCTGTTCGGCCGGCCGCCGAGGCGGCGCACCCGCAGCACGGTCGTCGGACCGCCGACGGCCAGGGCGCCCGACGGGGTACGTCCGGCTGCGCAGGCGACCAGGGCGCGGGCCAGGGGAGTGGGGCCTGCGGCGCGCACCGCGGCGTCGTCGGCGAGCATCTCGATGAGCAGCCGCACGGCGTCAAGAGCGTTGCCGCTGCGGACGAATCGGGGGAAGGCGGCGTGCACCGCGGTGAACATCTCCAGGACCAGGTCGTGGCGGGCGCGCAGGTGGGCGCGTTCGTGGGAGAGGATCGCGGCGATCTCGTTGTCGGACAAGGTGGTCAGCGTTCCTTGGCTAACCACAACGCGGCTGCGCACCCCGGGCAGGCAGTAGGCCAGCGGCTCTTTGACATCGAGGATGCGCAGCCCACCCTGGGGCTTGCCGACAAGATCGACAACCATGCGGTGGTGCGCCCGGCGGCGACGAGTCGCGATTGCGACCTGCAGCACCGCGATTGTGAGTCGTGCGCCGATCACCAGGGTGAGCGCGAAGACCAGCAGGTACGCGATCCAGACCGGCCAACCCAGTACGTCGATCTCACTGGTGATTGTGGCGGTGGGGCGGCCGTCGGGCCCAGGCACGAACAGCCGGCTGGCGATTGCGATGCCAGCCGAGAAGGCCGACAACACGGCGGCAAGGGCGATGGACTGCCACAGCACGATGGCCGCCCGCGGTGCGCGCATCGGCCAGGTCGCCCGCGCCAGCATTGCCGGGACCGGTCCCGACAGGACCAGCGCGACGATGGTGAAGGCCAGCGCGGACACGCTGTCAGTATTTCTCAGCCGGTGCCCGGATTGCCAGCGGGCGGGGCTTCCGTGTTCTTGCTTTCCAACTCGGCCAACGCGCGGCGCAGCGCCGCGGCTTCGTCGGCGCCGACACGTTCGACGAAGTGCACCAGCGCGGCCTGCCGACTGCCGGTGTCGGAGACCTGGTCGAGCGCGTCGACCATCAGCCCGGCAACCAGCTCATCGCGGCCGTGGGTGGGTGCGTACCGGTGCGCCCGATCGTCGCGGTGCTGCACGACGAGGTTCTTCTTCGCGAGCCGCTGCAGCACGGTCATGATCGTGGTGTAGGCCAGATCGCGGCGGGCCGACAGCGCCTCGTGGACCTGGCGCACGGTTTGGGGCTCGCGCGAGGACCACAGGTGGTCCATCACAGCGCGTTCCAGGTCCCCTAAACGCGTCAGCTTGGCCATATTCCGTTCATCTCCTACCGGCAGTAAATCCAGGGTACTACGGGGTTACTACGTCGCGTCGTAATCCAACGCGCCAGAACAACTTCTTGCAGTGCGCCGAATGTTCCGGCGACGTACACCGCCTGGTAGTTGGCCCTTGTGAGTCCAGTCACACGGGGTAGCCCCTCAGCACGGCATGACTATAGTAAGGCTAACCTAACTCAAGATCGGGAGGTGCCATGACGGTTCTGATCGAGGATCCGCTCATCGCGGGCATGGCGATCAGGCGGACGCTGCCACTGCACGAGTCCAGCCGCCGGCTGCGCGAGCTCCATCCCGAATGTCCCCGCGTCTACGGCGTCGCCGTGATGGGCGATCTGTCGCGCCGGCGGTGGTGGCCGCTGGCTGATGCCGTGACGACTGATCGGCTGCAGACGATGTTCGATATCGGCGCGGCGGAGACCGACAGCCGGGCCTCGATAGCCCAGCAGCTGGCCGCCACGCTGGCCCACGTCGTTGTCGGCCGCGTCGTGCCGCTGCTCGTGCTCGAGGGGCGCGCCTGGGACACCGGGCTGGAGAACCTCTGGGTGCACGTCGACTCCGAGGGCACGATCGACTGGGTCGGCGTCGTCGACCCGCAGCTGCGGGCGCTGCCCGACGACCCCGCCCTGGCCGACGGAGTCCCCTCGGCTGGCATCGTCGCGCTGCCCAGCGAGGCGGCGTTGACGACCTGGGTCGCCCACCGCAGTCACCGCGCGCTGGATCCCCTGTTCGCCAGGCTCGTCGAGGTCTGCGCCGGCGTCATGTCGATGGCGTCGATGTGGCACATCGTCGGCGCGGCGGTGGTCAGCGCGGCGACGCACGTGCCGCTGCTGGCTGGTTCGAGCGAGGTGACGAGCATGCGTCGAGCGCAGGCGGTGCTCGACGCGTTGGTCGGGTTCGGCCTGCCGGTCCGCGGCGCCACGCGGATAGGAGCACGGAAGGCCCTGCTTAATTAGGCAAGCCTTGCCTATTCTAGACACGACCGAAAGCTACCGGACCGCGCCGGAGTCCTGAGGGCTGCAGAGACTCCCGGTCCCTTTCGAAGGACGGGCCCCACATTCGCGTGGGGCCCGTCCTCATTTCCGCGTTACTTGTCGATCGCTCCGCCGCTTTCGGCCCAGTCCTTGAACGCGCCCATGTTGTAGACCTCGGCGTAACCCAGCTCCTTGAGCGCCTTACCCGACAGCGCCGAGCGGCCGCCGGACGCGCAGTACAGGATCACGGTCTTGTCCTTGGCGAATTGCGCGTCGTGGTAGGGGGATTCGGGATCCGCCCGGAATTCGAGCATGCCGCGGGAGACGTGCACGGCGCCCGCCACCTTGCCGGACTGCTCCACCTCCGGCGCATCGCGGACATCGACCACGAGGGCGTTGCCCTTGGCGATCAGTTCCTGCGCCTGTGCCGGCGAGATCTTGGGCACCACATCGTTTGCGGCGGCTACGAGGTCTTTCGCGGTTTTGGCCATGCCCGACGATAGCTCCGGCCCGATTGCGGAGGAGCGGTGTGCGCCGTGTAGACACGACGGCGTGACAACGGAAGGCGAATTCGGCAGTGGATTCGACAACTGGCTCGGCCTGACGTACATCGAGATGACACCCGACGGTGGACGGGCGCGGCTGGAGATCGACGACAAACTGCTGCAGCCGTGGGGCATCGTGCACGGCGGTGTTTACTGCTCGATCATCGAGAGCCTGGCCAGTGTGTCCGCGCATGTCTGGTTGTCCGAGAACGGCGGTGGCACCGTCGTCGGAGTCAACAACAACACCGACTTCCTGCGCGCCATCTCGGCCGGGACGGTCACCGCAGTGTCGACGCCCATCCACCGGGGCCGTCGGCAGCAGCTGTGGTTGATCACGATCACCGACGACAACGACCGCGTCATTGCCCGCGGCCAGGTGCGGTTGCAGAACATCCCGCCGGAGTAGCCCCCAATTCGCGTGCGCTGCTGACTGCCGCGCGCCGTGGCAATATCGCGCACTATGCGTTTGACCCCGCATGAACAGGACCGGCTGCTCATCTCGTATGCCGCGGAGCTAGCTCGTCGCAGGCAGGCGCGCGGCCTGCGGCTGAACCACCCCGAGGCTGTGGCGCTGATCACCGACCATCTTCTCGAGGGCGCGCGCGATGGTCGCACCGTGGCGGAGCTGATGGTCAGCGGCCGCGAGGTGCTGTCCCGCGACGACGTCATGGACGGGGTCCCGGAGATGCTCTACGACGTCCAGGTCGAGGCCACGTTTCCCGACGGCACCAAGCTCGTCACCGTCCATCAGCCGATCTCATGATTCCGGGGGAGATCGTCTACGGCGACGGGGACATCGAGATCAACCCCGGCGCGGCACGGCTCACGCTCGATGTGGTGAATACGGGCGATAGGCCGGTGCAGGTCGGCAGCCACGTGCACCTGCCACAGGCCAACGCCTCGCTGCAGTTCGACCGCGACGCCGCACATGGCCACCGGCTCGACATCCCCGCGGGTACCGCTGTGCGATTCGAACCCGGAGTCGCCCAGCATGTTTCGTTGGTGCCGCTTTCCGGCTCCCGCGAGGTCCACGGCCTCAGCTTGAATCCGCCCGGCCGATTGGACGCCTCATGACCGAATTGTCGCGCGCCCGCTACGCCGCGCTGTTCGGGCCGACGACCGGCGACCGGATCCGGCTGGCCGACACCGACCTGTTTGTCGAGATCACCGAGGACCGCAGTGGTGGACCCGGATTAGCCGGCGACGAGGCGGTGTTCGGCGGCGGCAAGGTGCTGCGCGAGTCGATGGGGCAGGGTCGAGCCACCCGCGCCGACGGCGCACCCGACACCGTGATTACCGGCGTGGTGATCATCGACCACTGGGGAATCATCAAGGCCGACATCGGCATTCGTGACGGCAGGATCGCAGCGATCGGCAAGGCGGGCAACCCGGACATCATGACCGGCGTGCACCCCGATCTGGTGGTCGGGCCGTCGACCGAGATCATCTCCGGCAATGGCCGCATCGTCACCGCGGGCGCCATCGACTGCCACGTGCATCTCATCTGCCCGCAGATCATGGAGGAGGCGCTCGGCGGCGGCATCACCACGATCATCGCCGGCGGCACCGGTCCGGCCGAAGGCAGCAAGGCCACCACCGTCACCCCGGGATCCTGGCACCTGGCCCGCATGTTCGAGTCGCTCGACTCCTGGCCGCTCAACATCGCCCTGCTCGGCAAGGGCAACACCGTCAGCGCCGAGGCGATGTGGGAGCAATTGCGCGGCGGCGCAGCCGGATTCAAGCTGCACGAGGACTGGGGCACGACGCCCGCTGCGATCGACGCCTGCCTGACGGTGTCAGACGCGGCGGGTGTGCAGTGCAATATTCACACCGACACCCTCAACGAAGCAGGCTTCGTCGAGGACACGCTGGCCGCAGTCAAAGGCCGCTCGATCCACGCCTACCACACCGAGGGCGCGGGCGGGGGTCACGCACCCGACATCATCACCGTCGTATCGCACCCGAACGTGTTGCCGAGTTCGACCAATCCGACCCGGCCGCATACCCTCAACACCCTCGACGAACACCTCGACATGCTGATGGTCTGCCATCACCTGAACCCCAGCGTCCCTGAGGATCTGGCGTTCGCCGAGAGCCGCATCCGGCCATCGACTATCGCGGCCGAGGACCTGCTGCACGACATCGGTGCGATCTCGATGATCGGCAGCGACGCACAAGCGATGGGCCGCATCGGCGAGGTGGTGCTGCGCACCTGGCAGACCGCGCACGTGATGAAGCGCCGACGCGGCGCCCTGGAGGGTGACAGTAAGGCCGACAACAACCGGGCCCGCCGATACGTCGCCAAGTACACGATCTGCCCGGCCATCGCACACGGTCTCGACCACGAGATCGGCTCCGTCGAGGTCGGCAAGCTCGCCGACCTGGTGCTGTGGGAACCGGCGTTCTTCGGGGTCCGCCCGCACGCGGTGCTCAAGGGCGGCATGATCGCTTGGGCGGCAATGGGAGACGCCAACGCATCGATTCCAACGCCACAGCCGGTTCTGCCGCGGCCAATGTTCGGCGCCGCGCCCGCAGCGGCCGCGGCCACCTCGGTGCACTTCGTGTCGCAGCAGGCCATCGAGGACGGGCTGGCCGACCGGATCGACGTGAAACGGCGCCTCGCTGCGGTCAAGGATGTCCGCAAGGTCGGCAAGGCCGATATGCCCCTCAACGACGCGCTGCCGCACATAGAAGTCGACCCCGACACGTTCACGGTCCGCATCGACGGCGATGTGTGGCAGGAGCAACCCGCCGCCGAATTGCCCATGGCACAAAGATATTTCCTGTTCTGATGACCAATCTGTCGACACTGCTGGCCCTGGCTGATTCGCGGCTGCCGACCGGAGGGCACGTGCACTCCGGCGGTGTCGAGGAGGCGGTCACTGGTGGGCTGGTGGCCGACCTCACCACGCTGCGGGCCTATCTGTGGCGCCGGATCCGTACACACGGCCTCGTCGCGGCATCGCTGGCGGCCGCCGTGCATGCAGGCTCCCTGACGATCGAAGAGGCTGACCGCGAAACCGATGCCCGCACACCGGCTCCCGCTGCGCGGCAGTCGTCGCGAGCCCAGGGTCGGGGTCTCGCACGGCTGGCGCGGCGAGTGTGGGCCGACCATGATTGGCAGCCGCTCGGAACGACGCCACATCTCGCGGTCGCGGCCGGTGCGGTCGGCAAGGCCAGCGGGCTCAACCCGGACCAGACCGCACTGTCGGTCGTCTACACCACAATGACCGGTTCCGCGACGGCCGCACAGCGGCTGCTGGCGCTCGATCCCGCCGACGTCGCGGCCCTGACCTTCGAGCTGGCACCGCTGTGTGAGGCGACCGCCGCCGAGGCCACCAAGGAGCTGGCCGACCTGTCCGACCCACTGCTCGACGTGCTGGCCCAGCGGCACAGCCAACGCGAGCGACCATTGTTCGTCTCCTGAAAGGCAGACCATGCCACCGCATTACCTCGACGGCGAGCCACACGCCCACACCGAACGGCCCAGGCGCCAGCGGCAACTGGGGGAGCCACTGCGCATCGGCGTCGGCGGACCCGTCGGCTCCGGCAAGACCGCGCTCGTCGCGGCGCTATGCAGGCAGCTGCGCGACGATCTCTCGCTGGCGGTGCTGACCAACGACATCTACACCACCGAGGACGCCGACTTCCTGCGCCGCCATGCCGTGCTGGCCGACGAGCGGATCGCCGCGGTGCAGACGGGCGGCTGCCCGCACACCGCGATCCGCGACGACATCACCGCCAACCTCGACGCCATCGACGATCTGATCGCACACAACGACCGGCTCGACCTGATTCTGGTGGAATCCGGCGGCGACAACCTGACGGCCACGTTCTCGTCGGGACTCGTCGACGTGCAGATCTTTGTCGTCGACGTGGCAGGCGGCGACAAGGTGCCGCGCAAGGGCGGGCCCGGCGTCACCTTTTCAGATCTGTTGGTGGTCAACAAGACTGACCTTGCTCCGTTGGTCGGTGCGGATCTCGAGGTGATGCGACGCGATGCGGCCGACGTCCGTGGGGACCGGCCGACAGTGCTGATCTCATTGACCGAAGACCCCGCCGCGACGGCGGTGCTGGCGTGGGTGCGAGAACAGCTGTGCGTTCCGACGTCCTGATCGTCGCCCACCGCGACCGTCAGCCGCGCATCGAGTGCGGGGGAGGAGTCGCGGCACGGCGCACCGAACCCGACACCGTGCATCTGGTTTCGGCGGCCGCCACCCCGCTCGGCGGCGACGCGATCCACATCCGCGTGGTGGTCGAACCGGGTGCGCAATTGCGGGTGCGCACCGCGGCGGCGACCGTGACGCTGCCCGGATCGGCCACGGTGGAATCGCATGCGTCCTGGACGCTCGAGGTGGCGGGCGATCTGGACCTCGACCCGCAGCCGACCGTCGTCGCTGCCACGTCGCGACATTTCACCTCGACCCGCCTGGAGCTGACCGGAGCCGGCCGCGTCCGGCTGAGAGAACGCATCCAGATCGGCAGATCCGATGAGCGGCAAGGGTTTTGGTCGGGATCGCTGCATGCCGATCTCGACGGGTCACCGCTGCTGCGGCACGGCATCGAGCTCGGTAACGGGTCGGTAGCCGACGACGCGCTGGGGACACCGATGGCGTGCGTCAGCGAATTCCACTATCCCGACAGTGATGTCGAGACCCAGGGCGTTGCGCTGGCGTTGGCCGGCGGCGGCTGCCTGTCCACCTGGCAGGGCGACAGGCTCTAGCTCGCCGCTCTTTCGTCCTGAACGCCCGCCGCGATCTCCTTGAGCTCTTCGATCCTCGTGCGCGCGTACGCCTGCTGCTCGGTGATGGTGAGGTTCCCACGCGCTCTCGACAGGAACGTGACCGTCCAGGACAGCAACGTCGTGACCTTGGTCTTGAAACCGACGAGATACACCAAGTGCAGCACCAGCCAGGCAAGCCAGGCGATGAAGCCACCGAATTCGATCGGGCCGATCTTGGCGACCGCGGAGAACCGCGACACGGTTGCCATCGAGCCCTTGTCGAAGTATTGGAACGGCTCCCGCTGCGCGGGATCGGCGCCCTTCAGCTCCGCCTTGATGGCCTTCGCCGCGTACTTGGCGCCCTGGATCGCGCCCTGCGCCATTCCCGGCACACCTTCCACGGCCGCCATGTCGCCGACGACGAAGACGTTCCGATGCCCCGGCAGGGACAGGTCCGGCAGCACCTTGACCCGTCCCGCGCGGTCCAGCTCCACGTCGGACTGGTCGGCGAGGTCGCGTCCCAGCGGGCTGGCCGACACACCGGCCGACCACACCTTGGTCGCCGACTCGATGCGCCGGATGGTGCCGTCGGAATCCTTGACCGTGATCCCGTTGCGGTCCACATCAGTGACCATCGCGCCCAACTGGATCTCGACGCCCATCTTCTCCAACCGGGCCCGGGCCTTCAGGCCGAGTTTCTCGCCCATCGGCGGCAGCACTGCGGGCGCCGCATCGAGCAGGATCACCCGCGCCTGCGTCGAATCGATGTGGCGGAACGCCCCTTTGAGGGTGTGGTCGGCGAGTTCGGCAATCTGCCCGGCCATCTCGACACCGGTGGGCCCGGCCCCGACGACGGTGAACGTCAGCAGCTTCTCGCGGCGCGCGGGATCACTTGAGCGCTCGGCCTGTTCGAACGCGCCGAGGATGCGGCCGCGCAGCTCGAGTGCGTCGTCGACCGTCTTCATACCGGGCGCCCACTCGGCGAAATGGTCGTTGCCGAAGTAGGACTGCCCCGCACCCGCCGCGATGATCAAGCTGTCGTAAGGCGTGACGTAGGTATGACCGAGCAGCTCCGACTTGACCGTCTTGTTCGCCAGGTCGATGTGCGTCACGTTGCCCAACAACACCTGTGCGTTCTTCTGCTTGCGCAGGATGATCCGGGTGGGCGGGGCAATCTCGCCCGACGAGATGATGCCAGT
>DASRJA010000077.1:0-10552 GCA_035649695.1 Mycobacterium sp.
AATCGGGTTCGCCGCTGTCGATCCGGGTGAACGCAAACTGCGGGTTGTGGGTCCAGCTCTTGGGGTTGGCCAGGGTTTCGCTGACCATCCGGGCGAAGCCGTCGTCGCCGCCGAATGTCGTGGTGTCGATGCCGTCCTCGATCTCGACGGTGTAGGTGAACGTCTTGGTGGTGCCCTCGCCAACCTTGGGTGTGGTGCCGGGCACGATGTGCCACGTCTTGGCGCCGGTCTCGGTGATCGGGCCGCCGTCGGGCAGGATGCCGGTGGGCAGGTTCACATCGAACTGGGTGAGCCCCTTGGGCGGCGCACCGATGATCTGCGTGCTCGTCACGCCGATGGTCGGCGGGCCCTGAACCGGCCCCTCGACCTCCTTGGGCGCGGGCGCGTTGGTTCCGGTGACGGTCTGGTACACCACGAAGGCCGTCAGCGCGATCAACGCCGGCAACGCGTAGGCCCGCCACCCGTAAGTGGAGATGAAGCGGCCCAGCCACGTCTGCTTGCGAACGCGGCGATGCTCGTCGCGGTTGGATCTGACCCGGCCGGAATCCTCGGCGAGGGGGTCGCGTTGCGCGCGCAATGGCTCTCGCCACTCGTCTCGCAACACGGGCACGCGACCGCTCCCGCGACGCCCCGGGTCGTAGGTCACCGAAACAGGATGGCACAGTCTGCTGCACTTGCACTTCCGGCGCACCGCCACCTCGCTATGGCGTGCATCCGCTATCGCAGTGGCAACGGTAGTAATGTCGGAGCGAAACGCATTCAGATGAAGGACGTGATGAGCGATCTCGCCAACACCGCCGCGAGGCGGGGCGCGCAACCGGCGAACGGTGGCGCGGTGTCCGGCGCCGGCCGGCGTGGGAACCGGCTGCCCCGCGACGAACGCCGCGGGCAGTTACTCGCCGCTGCGAGCGAGGTTTTCGTGGACCGTGGCTACCATGCCGCGGGAATGGACGAGATCGCCGACCGCGCAGGTGTAAGCAAACCCGTTCTCTACCAACACTTTACGTCCAAGCTAGAGCTGTATCTGGCCGTGCTGCAGCGGCACGCCGACAATCTCGTCTCGGGTGTACGCCAGGCGCTGCGCACCACCACCGACAACCGGCAGCGGGTGCGCGCCGCGGTGGACGCCTTCTTCGACTTCATCGAGCACGACGGCCAGGGCTACCGGCTGATCTTCGAGAACGACTATGTGACCGAGCCCCAGGTATACGCGCAGGTCAAGGTGGCCACGGAGGCGTGCACCGATGCGGTATTCGACCTGATCAGCCACGACTCCGGGCTGGAGCCGCACCGGGCCAGGATGATCGCGGTCGGGCTGGTGGCCATCAGCGTCGACTCAGCCCGCTATTGGCTCAACAACGACCGGCCGATCTCCAAGGACGACGCGGTGGAGGGCACGGTGCAGTTCATCTGGGGCGGCCTGTCCCACGTGCCGCTTACCCGCTCTTAACGGCCTCCGAGCCGACTGCGCCGACACCGAAGCCGACTCGGCGGATGTCGGCGGCGCCGATCTCGACGTATGCGATCTTCGCCGACTGCACGAGGAACCGGCGGCCCTTCTCGTCGGTCAGAGCCAGCACGCCCGAGTCCTTTCCGAGCGCATCGGCGATCAACTTCTCCACCTCGCTGGGTGTCTGCGCGCTGTTGAAGATCAGCTCGCGCGGGCTGTCGGTGACACCGATCTTGACCTCCACGCTGGACCCTTTCCGTTCGTGTGTTCCTCGACTTGAAGGCTAGTGGACGCATGCGGCGCGATGCCGCCCCGGCCACTTCGCGGGTAGCGAACCGATGATCCAGCGCGGGTAGCGAACCGATGATCCAGCGCGGTTAGCGAACCCGCGGTACGGCCTTGCCGCGCGGATTCTCGACCGAACCGAGTCCGGACCGTGACCAAAGGCGCAGCGCGTCAACCTCATTCGTCACATCAGCCTCGATAGCATCAGGCCCGGCATTGAAATATAAGGACCGGGATAGCGCATGAACAGGCAATACACCGCACATTCACCGTATTCTTTGAGCCCCACCGAACGGATCCCCAGCCACGGGGACGACGGCGAGACCGTCGACCTCGATCGCGAGCGCAACGACGTGTACCCGGGCCTCGAGGAGTACGACGACTACGAGGACATCGAGGAGTACTACGAGCCGATCGATCGGCGGTGGGTCTGGATCGCCGGCGTGGCAGGCGCGATTCTGCTCGTCGCGGTGATCTGCACGGTCGTCATCCTCGGCGGCGGCGACAGCGGCTCGGTGTCCACCACGGTTGCTCCGCCGGTCATCACCTCACAACCAGCCATCACGTCGGCACCACCTGCCGCGACGACCTCGTCGTCGCCCCCGCCGGCGGCGACGTTACCGCCCGAAACGGTCACGACCGTGACGCCGACCGCCAGCGCCACGCCCAGCGAGGCTCCGACCGAATCGGCACCGCCGCCCACACCCGGGCCGAACACGATCACCTACCGCGTCACGGGCAATCGCAATCTCCTCGACCTGGTGACCGTGATCTACACCGACTCACAGGGAGCGCTGCAGACCGACGTCAACGTGGCGCTGCCATGGGCGAAGACGATCGTGCTGGATCCGGGTGTGACGCTGAGCTCGGTCACCGCGACGAGCGTGGCCGGTCAGCTGAACTGCAGCATCGCCGACGCTTCGGGCACTGCGATCGCCGTGCAGAACAACAACACGATGATCGCGAACTGCACCAAGTAGCTCAGGCCAGGCCGAGCTCATGCATGCGGCTGCTGTGCGTGCGCTGCAGCCGGTCGAAGAACTCGGTCATCTGGGTGAGGCCTTCGCCGCTGGACATGACCAGGTCGACGAGCTCGTCGTGCTCGGCCATGACGAACTGCGCTTGGGTGATGGCCTCACCGAGCAGCCGGCGCGACCACAGCGCCAGCCGGTGGCGCTGTTTCTCGCTGGCCGTCACCGCAGCCTGCACCTCGGCCACCACGAACTGCGAGTGCCCGGTTTCCGACAGCACCGCTCGTACGACGTCGGCCACCTCGTCAGGCATGGCGTCGGCGATCTCCAGGTAGAAGTCCGCCGCAAGCGCGTCGCCGACGTAGGTCTTGACCAACGCTTCCAGCCACGTACTCGGCGTCGTCAGCCGGTGGTAGTTCTCCAGCGCCGAAGCGTATTTCGTCATCGCGGGCACCACGTCGACTCCCCTGCGCTCCAAGGCATCGCGCAGCACCTCGTAATGGTTCATCTCCGCGGAGGCCATGCTGGCCATGTTGATCCGGCCACGCAGATTCGGCGCCATGCGGGCCTCGTCGGTGAGCCGGTAGAACGCCGCCACCTCGCCATAGGCCAACAGCGCGAAAAGCTCGTTGACGCCGGGATGGTCGGCCGACACGCCCGAAGCGGTCTGCTCAGGAGAGGCCGCGGGCGGCGTGGAAGTCATGGCCCAACTCTAGACGCGGATGGGCGCGCCGACCGCCGGGCAAAGGCAGCCAGCTATCATGGAAGTAGGCAGTGGCCCGGCACGATCGAAAGTGACCAGCCGCTACCTAAGAAATGTGCGTGCACGCAGTCGGCCCGCGACCTCAACGCAGGGCCCTCGGCCGTAGCTTCGTCGAACTCGTGCGCGCGTGGAAATCCGCGAGGACTTACGAGGTTCGACCCAGAAAGGCTACGTCCTAACAGCATGACTCACCTCAATCCGAAGTTTGCCGAACTCGGAGTTCGCGACGAAATAGTGCGCGCGCTCGCCGAAGACGGCAAGGAACATCCCTTTGCTATCCAAGAACTGACGCTCCCACTCGCCCTCGCAGGCGACGACCTCATCGGGCAGGCGCGCACCGGCATGGGCAAGACCCTGGCCTTCGGGGTGCCGCTGCTGCAGCGCATCACCACCGACACCGAGCGCCCGCTGTCCGGTATCCCCCGCGCGCTCGTCGTGGTGCCCACCCGCGAACTCTGTCTGCAGGTGTCCGGCGACCTGGCTATGGCGGCGAAGTACCTGACCGCCGGCGAGCGCAAGCTGACCGTCACGTCCATCTACGGCGGCAGGCCCTACGAGCCGCAGATCGAAGCGCTGCAGAAGGGTGTCGACGTCGTCGTCGGCACCCCGGGGCGGCTGCTCGACCTGGCGCAGCAGGGCCACCTGCGGCTGGGTGGGCTGTCGATGTTGGTGCTCGACGAGGCCGACGAAATGCTCGACCTCGGCTTCCTGCCCGACATCGAGCGGATCCTCAAGCAGATCCCCGACGAACGGCAGGCCATGCTGTTCTCGGCGACGATGCCCGACCCGATCATCACGCTGGCCCGCACGTTCATGAACCAGCCCACTCACATCCGGGCTGAGGCCCCGCATTCCGCGGCCATTCACGACACCACCGAGCAGTTCGTCTACCGCGCCCACGCGCTGGACAAGGTCGAGCTGGTCAGTCGCATACTGCAGGCCAATGGCCGTGGCGCCACGATGATCTTCACGCGCACCAAGCGCACCGCCCAGAAGGTCTCCGACGAGCTCGCCGAACGCGGCTTCAAGGTCGGCGCGGTGCACGGCGATCTGGGACAGGCCGCGCGCGAGAAGTCGCTCAAGGCGTTCCGCACCGGTGCCATCGACGTGCTCGTCGCCACCGACGTCGCGGCCCGCGGCATCGACATCGACGACATCACCCACGTCATCAACTACCAGATCCCCGAGGACGAGCAGTCCTATGTGCACCGCATCGGGCGCACGGGACGCGCCGGCAAGACCGGCATCGGCGTCACGCTGGTCGATTGGGACGAGCTGACCCGCTGGGAGACGATCGACAAGGCGCTCGGCCTGGCTTGCCCGGATCCGGCCGAGACCTACTCCAGCTCACCGCATCTCTACGAAGAGCTGGACATCCCGACCGACGCCAAGGGCACGGTCGGCGAACCGCGCAAGGCACAGGCCAAGCGCGCGCCGGCGGACAAGCCCGCCGACAAGCCCGCCCGCAACCGGACCCGCAACCGCAGGCGCACCCGTGGTGGCAAGTCGACCAGCGGGCACCCCGAGGCAGCGGCCGAGCAGACCGAACCCACCGGGGACGACGCGCCCGCCGACGGCGCCGAGCACTCCGGCCGGCGCCGCCGTCGCCGTCGCCCGCGTAAGGCCGCGGCCGCGAACGCCGGCTAGTCGAGCTCCGTCGGACGGATGGTCAAACCCGAACGCCGCACCAAAGGTGACATGGTGGCGGCCGCGGCGATCGCCGCGGTGATCGCCGTCGTCGCCGCCCTGATCTGGTGGACGAGCGATGCCCGGGCCACCATCAGCAGGCCCGCTGCAACGCCGGCGCCGACGCTGCCGTCCGCCAAGGCGGTGCCGGCCTCGCTGCGGCAGCTGTGGACGGCGCCGAGCCCGAAGACCACCACCCCGATGGTGGTGGGAGGCAACGTCGTCACCGGCGACGGCCGCGAAGTCGACGGCCGCGACCCCGCCACCGGAAACACGCGGTGGACTTATGCGCGCGACCTCGAGCTGTGCGGCGTCACGTATGTGTACAACTACGCGGTCGCGGTGTATCCCGACGTCCGCGGCTGCGGGCAGGTCAGCACGATCGACGCCAAGACCGGCGAGCGCGGCCCCAGCCGCACCGCGTACGCCGACCCCGAGGTGAGGCTGTCGTCCGATGGCACCACCGTGTTGTCGGCCGGGGACAGCCGCCTGGAGCAGTGGCGCTCGGACATGGTGCGGATGCTGTCCTACGGTGCGCTCGACGCGCGGATCAAGCCGGGCACGGCCGCCTCGCCGATCTGCCGACTGGTAGATGCGCAGGCGAGTTCCACGGCGGTGTCGGTGCTGGAGGCGTGTCCGAAGCAAAACGACCTACGGCTCACGCTGCTGCGGCCCGCCGACGAAGAAGACACGCCCAACGTGAAATTCGTGCCGCAGCCTGGCGTCGTCGACGACTCCGGCGCGCGCGTCGTCGCAGTCTCCGACACCACGACGGCCGTCTACGTGCCGATCCCGAAGCCGACGCTCAACATCGTCGACGAGACCGGTGCGACAATCGCGAGCACGCTCGTCCCCAAGCCGCCGTCTCCGAATGCGGTGATGTCGCGGGCCGGTGATCTGATCACGTGGTGGACCGGTGATTCCGTAATGGTGTTCGCCGCCAACGGACTTCGCTACCGCTACACGGTCAGCGCGGCGGGCAACAACATGCCGCTGGGGCCCGCGACGGTGATGGCCGGGCGATTGCTGGTTCCCGTCACCGGCGGGTACGACGTGTTCGATCCGGCCACCGGCAGCGGTGTCGCGCACCTTCCGGTGCAACGCCCGCCGAGTTCCGCTGCGGTGGTTCCGGCGGTGGCGGGGTCGACGATCATCGAACAGCGCGGCGACGAACTCGTCGCGTTGGGTTAGAGGTCCGGCGTGTACGTCGCCAGCGGCTTACCGTTCTTCCAATGCTTGAGCAGCGCGCTGGCCAACTCGCGGTAGGCGTGCGCACCCTTGTTCTTCCGGCTCGCGAGCACCGACGCGCCCGACGCACTGGCCTCGGCGAACCGCACGGTTCGCGGGATCGGTGGCGCCAGCACCGGCATGGCGTAGCGGTCGGCGACGTCGAGCAGCACATCGCGGCTGTGGGTGGTGCGCGAGTCGTACAGCGTCGGCAATGCGCCCAGCAGCTTCAGGTCCGAATTGGTGATCTGCTGCACGTCGGTGATAGTGCGAAGAAACTGACCGACGCCGCGATGCGCCAAAGTCTCGCACTGCAGCGGCACGATCACATCGTCGGCGGCGGTCAGCCCGTTGAGCGTGAGCACGCCCAGCGAGGGCGGGCAATCGATAATCACCACGTCGAAGTTGCCGCCGACCTTCGCGAGCGCACGCTTGAGCGCATATTCGCGGCCGGCGCGCATCAACAGCATCGCCTCTGCGCCCGCCAGGTCGATGTTGGCCGGCAGCAGCGTCATCCCCTCCGACGTGTCGACCAGCGCCGCGTCGGGTTCCACGTCACCGAGCAGCACCTCGTGGATCGACACCGGCAGCTTGTCGGGATCCTGGCCCAGCGAAAACGTCAAACATCCCTGGGGATCCAGGTCGACGAGCAGTACCCGTTTACCCTTTTCCTCCATCGCCGCACCCAACGACGCGACCGTCGTCGTTTTGGCAACCCCACCCTTTTGATTGGCGACCGCAAGTACCCGCGTCACGGTGTTCATCGTTGCACGGGTACCCATTTATCAACGGACGTGCGGCAGAATCGGTCTCCGTGGGTCTTTTGCAGCATCGGCTGATTTTGCTTCGCCACGGCGAGACGCCGTGGTCGAAGTCCGGTCAGCACACCGGCCGGACCGAACTCGACCTGACCGAAACGGGCCGAGAGCAGGCCAAGCTGGCGGCCGACGCGCTGTCGGTGCTCACCCTCGACAACCCGTTGGTGGTCTCCAGCCCGCGACGGCGTGCGCTGGTCACGGCCGAACTGGCCGGCCTGAAGGTCGACGAAGTGTCTCCCCTTCTGGCCGAATGGGATTACGGAGACTACGAAGGCCTGACCACGCAGCAGATCCGGCAGAAGGTGCCCGACTGGCTGGTGTGGACGCACGGCTGTCCCGGCGGGGAAAGCGTGCAGCAGGTCAGCGACCGCGCCGACCGGGCGATCGCGTACGCGCTCAAGCACATGGAGTCGCGCGACGTGCTTTTCCTCGGGCACGGGCACTTCTCCCGCGCGGTGCTCACGCGGTGGGTCGAGCTGGAGATATCCGAGGGGATCAGGTTCGCGATGGTGGCCGCATCGATCGCGGTATGCGGCTTCGAACATGGCGTGCGCCAGATCAGCGCGCTCGGACTCACGGGTCACCGCCACTCGTGCCTGCCCGCGTGACACGCGAACCGGCCTTCGTGCTCGCCGGACGAACCGGCGTGGTGGTCGCCGAAGGTGTGCACACCGCTTTCCCCCGACTGGCGGACGCACGTGCCGCACTGGCATCGCATAGCGCCCCAATCATTGTGGGCGCCTTGCCTTTTGACATATCCAAGCCGGCGGCGCTGATCCGACCGCAGGCCGTGCAGTTCACCGAGACGCTGCCGGAATGGCCCCTTCGCGAGCTGCCCACGGCGCGGATCACGCAGATGATTCCCGATCCCGAGGAACATCGCGCCCGCATCGGCGCGGCGTTGCGCAGACTGCAGGACGCTGCCAGCGGGCTGCACAAGGTGGTGTTGGCCCGCGCCTTGCGGTTGGTTGCCGAGGGTCCTCTGGATGCCCGCACCATCGTGCATCGGCTCGTCGCCAACGACGGTGCGGCCAACGCGTATCTGGTTGACCTCACGGCCGCGGGCGGCGGCTATTCGGGCGCCGTGTTGGTCGGCGCGAGCCCGGAGCTGCTCGTCGCGCGGCGCGGCGACCAGGTGACCTGCCGCCCGTTCGCGGGATCGGCGCCGCGGATGGCAGATCCCGACGCCGACGAGGCCAGCGGCGCCGGGCTCGCCGCGTCGGCCAAGAACCGCCACGAACACCAACTGGTGGTCGACGCGATGCGCGACGCGCTTGACCCGCTGTGTGTCGAGCTTCAGATCGCGCCGGAACCGCAACTGAGCAAGACCGCGGCGGTCTGGCACCTCTATACCCCCATCACCGGCACGCTTCGTGAAAAGTCCACTACCGCATTGGATTTGGCCGTCGCCCTGCACCCGACACCCGCAGTGGGCGGCGTTCCAGCAATGGCCGCGGCCGAGCTGATCAACGAACTGGAGGGCGATCGCGGCTTCTACGCGGGCGCGGTCGGCTGGTGTGATCAGCGCGGCGACGGCCGGTGGGTGGTGTCGATCCGCTGCGCGCAACTGTCGGCAGATCGCCGCACCGCCGACGCACACTCGGGCGGCGGCATCGTCGCCGAATCCGATCCTGACGACGAAGTCGCGGAAACCACAACGAAATTCAACACGATCCTGTCGGCCCTTGGAGTGCACCCGTGAGCGCCCGAAGACGACCGCGAGTGAGGATCGCAGCGAGGCACGAGTCCCCGAAGACGAACGCGAGTGAGGATCGCAGCGAGGCACGAGCGAGGATCGGAGCGAGCGGGAGTCGAGGCAGTAACGGAGGACCGGAGCGAGCGGGAGTCGAGGCATGAGTGAAGTCATCCGCCCGGCCCAACCGGGCGATGAGACCGAGCTGACCGCGATGATCCACGAACTGGCGGAGTTCGAGCGGGCCAGCGCGGACTGTACCGTCACCGAAAGTCAGTTGCGTGAAGCGCTTTTCGGTGAGCACCCCACGGTCAACGGGCACATCGCGGAGGTCGACGGCCGGGCCGCGGCGGGCGCGCTGTGGTTCCGCAACTTTTCCACCTGGGACGGAGTCGCCGGCATCTATCTGGAGGATCTCTTTGTGCGCCCGCAGTTCCGCCGCCGCGGCCTGGCGCGCAAGGTGCTCGCCACCTTGGCACGCGAATGCGTCAACAGCGGATACACCCGGCTGTCGTGGGCGGTGCTGGATTGGAACGTCAACGCGATCGCCCTCTACGACGCCATCGGCGGACGGCCGCAGTCCGAGTGGATCACCTACCGGGTTTCTGGCCCGGAGTTGTCTGCTTTGGCCGACGAATCCTGAGCGCCTAGCCACTGCAGCGCCGACGGGCTGAACAGCAGCGCCAGAGTCGCGAGCGCGGCGAGCCCCACGGGGACGCCGTACAGCCAGCGCTGTGAGCCGACGCCCATGTACCACGCGACGGGAAGCAGCAGCAGCTGAGCGAAAACCGCGATTCCACGGCCCCAGCGGCGTCCGGTCCACAACGCCCACCCCGCAGCGAGCACTCCGGCGCCCATGATCGCGAACCACGCCGCGGTGCCATACCCGCTGAGCCACGGCAGATCCTCGACGCCCGCCAGGTGACGCACGACCAACACCACGGCGACACCCACCAGCGCGGCGCCCTCAAGAGTGACGACCACGGCCGCCTGGCGAACGGTGGATGGCGAGGGCACGATCACGGGGTCGAGCCTAGAGGTTGCCGGATAGGCTCGGACTCCGTGCGCGCCGTGCTGATCGTGAACCCGAACGCTACGTCGACGACTCCGGCGGGCCGCGACCTGCTGGCACACGCGCTGGAGAGCCGCGTGAAGCTGACCGTCGCGCACACCGACCACCGCGGCCACGCCATCGAAATCGCCCAGGACGCGGCCCGTGACGGCGTCGACTTGCTGATCGTGCACGGCGGTGACGGCACGGTGAACGAAGTCGTCAACGGGATACTCGGTGAGGCCGGACCCGATGGGACGGCCCCGGCCGTCGGCGTGGTGCCGGGCGGTTCGGCCAACGTGTTCGCCCGTGCGCTGGGCATCAGCCCCGACCCGATCGAGGCGACGAATCAGCTCGTCGACCTGCTGTCGGTCTACCGGCGGCGCAAGTCGTGGCGGCGCATCGGGCTGATGGACACCGGGGAACGCTGGTGCGTGTTCACCGCGGGCATGGGCGTGGACGGCGACGTCGTCGCCGCCGTCGAGGCCCAGCGCGCCAAGGGCCGCAAGGTGACGGCCTCACGCTACATCCGGGTGGCTATCCGCGAAATGTTGTCCAGCGCCCGTAAGGATCCGTCGTTGACGTTGCACATCCCCGGCCGCGAACCG
>DASRJA010000078.1:0-3156 GCA_035649695.1 Mycobacterium sp.
GGGACCACGATCGGGCCCGGTAGGTCACCGAGGCCGATCAGGAACGGGCGCGAGTTGGTGCCGGTCTGCACGGCCAGGGTCAGCGTTCCGCCTTGCACCACCTGTTCGGGCAGGAGCCTCAGCTCTGCTTCGAGCGGCACGATGGTCTTCGTGCCGAGCTCGAAGTTGTCGATGTTCCAACCGCCGAGGTTCAACCCGACGTCGGCAGTGAGCCGGAACTCGACCGTGACGGCCGCATTGTTGTCGGCCATCGGGATCGGGTACTCGACCACCTGCCACGCCGCGTCGAGGTGGTGCGTGGCCGTCGCGTTGGTCCAGATCTGGATGCCGTTGACGTAGACCGAGGCCTGATCGAAGATGCCCTGCTCGACGGTCAGCCAGCGCTTGAAGCGCAGGAAGCAGCCGAACTGGCCCGTGCAGTTGATCGCGGGCGAGCGCAGCCAGTAGCTGACGCTGTTCGGGTAGCGGCCGTTGCTCGTGCCGGCGCCGAGGTCGGTGCCGTAGACCGAACCGGTGCTGCCCGCCGCCGTCGGGTCGGCCCACGCCACTCCGGACACCGTGCTGAACTTGCCTTGAGGCACGCCGAGCTGCCAGTCGTCGGTGATGCCGCTGTACAGGCCGTGCGTCCAGCCCGCGGCGCCGCTTTCGAAGTCTTGCAGGTGGAAGCCCACGAACGGACCCGATGTCTGGACACTCGTGGTGTAGGAGTACTCGCCACTCGTGGGCAGCCGCACCGTCGTGGTGCCGTTGTGCACGGCTTCGATGTGGTAGCTCACCGAGCCGCTCAGCTGTCCAGGCAGCATGGCGCGATACCCGTTCACCAAGCCATTCGGGTGCATGTTGCGGACGACGGCGCCGGCACCGGCGTTGTAGTGCAGGCGAATCGCCGTGATGGCACCGCCCGACACGAGCGCGGCGGTGCAGTTGACGACGCGCGGCGTGACGCGGTTGGTCGTGTTGCCGAGCGGGGCGTGCGAGAACGCGATGACCTGGATCATCGGATAGGGCAGGTTCTTCGCGATCGCGGCCGCGCTCAGCTGTGCGTAGTGCGGCGTCCCGTTGAGCAGGTTCGCGTCGTCGTCGTCGGCGACGAACACCTCGCGCACGGCGTCGACCTGGTTCGTCGCGTCCGCGATGATCGACCCGATGACCGTGTCTTCCGAGATCTGCAGCGCCTGCGGCGTGCCGAACGCGGTGCGCAGCGCCTCGCGGTAACGCCAGGCAAAACCCATCCAGACCTGACCCGCCGTGTGCACTTCGGCGCCCGTCTGCGGATACAGGCGCGTGTTGTCGCCGCGGCGCAGCGCGACGCCCGGCGTCTGGAAGCCACTGCCGAGCAGCACGCTGTCGACGATGTACATACCGATGATGTCACCCCAGCCTTCGCTGAGTCCGTCGCCAGTGGCGTTGCTGATGCCGCCGTAGCGGTCGTCGAGACCGTGGCCCCATTCGTGCGAGATGACGGTCGAGAACGCGAGGTTCGGGCAGCCACCGCCCTCGGAGTAGAAGTTGATCGAATTACCCGAGTAGAACGCGTTGCACGTACCCGTCACGTTCACCGCCACCGCGATGGTGCTTGCGGTTGACATCTGGGACGTATTGCCGACGATCGAGCGCGCGTACTCGTTGGTCTTGTCGACCCAGTACGCAGCCGTCGGGTGGGCGCCTTCGTTCCCCGTCGATGCCGCCGTCAGCAGCTGGATCGTCGTGTTGACCCCGGGGTTCACCGTGACGATGGCGCTCGGCGGAAGCGAGCCGGTGATCGGCGCGTGGTGAGTGCCGTCGAGTGCACCCACCGTGATGGCGACGGGCGACACGATGTCGATCGTGAACTCGCCGTTCGCGTCGGTGGTGCGCGTGCCGATGCCGGGCACGTTGAGCACGATGTCGGTCAGCGGAGTGTTCACGAGCGCGCTGTAGCCGTCGGCGCCCGTTCGGGTCCAGGCCATCAGGGTCACGACGGTCGGCACGGGGGGTGCGCCCGTCGCGGGGACCGTGTCGATGGCGCGCGGGGCGCTCTTGCGACTGTGCGTGGCCAGCGTGCAGCCAGGCATGCCGCATTCGTGCCTGTCGTTCTGGTAGTGCAGCACGCCACCGGTCAGGGCGTCGATGTAGCAGCGGCCGATGGGCCCCTTGCCGTTCCGGTCGATGTTGCTGATCGGGACTTCCCAGGCGAGGTAGAACGGCGCCGACGCAGGTGCGTTGATGTCGCCCCAGATGACCAGCTGCGGTGCTCTCGGCGTCCCGGGCTGCGTCACCTCGCCGGGTGTCTCGCCGAGTGCGAGCCACGCATTGGCGACGGCAACCTGTTCGGCGATGACGGGCGTGATGTTGAAGGTCGCGGGGATCGGCCACGCGCGGCTGCCGAACATCGCGACCTTGCCGTTCATGTTGATGCGGACGTCAGCTCGGCCCTCGATGACCGGCAGACCGCGGAAGAATTGATCGAAGACGAACGACCAGGTGCGACCCATGCGGCCGGCGCAGACCTCGCGGAACGTCGAGGTGCCGAGCCCGAGCAGGTCGCTGTGTTCCTGCAGCAGTTTCAGCGCGTGCTGCCGCGCATGTTCGAGCGTGTTGTCATTCCAGTTCTCCAGTGCGAGCCCAGGGCCGAAGATCGCGCTCGGCGTGCCCGTCGCGGGGTGCCATTGCGTGATCCAAGAATCTCCATGCGCGCGGAGGAAATCCGCCATGGCGGCCTTCGGCGACGGGAGCTCTTGACCGGGATCCTGGGAGAATGCGGAGACCGCGAGCCCGAGACTCGCGACGAGCGACAGTGTTCGCATGAGGACTTGACCTGGCGGGACTTGTGCTGCGGCGACCGTCGGGGGACAGGCGCTGCGGAGGGACAACGAACGTCTCGAGGTGAACTCGAGGCGGGCAGGATGGGGCGAGCGCCGGGCAGTAGACGCGCACAGCCACGGGTGGTCAACCCAGCACTTACCTCACTTGCGGAAATGGCACTGCGTTGGGCCTGCACGCTGCGTTCCCGCGTGCTGTGACCCGGTAGCCCGTAAGCGCCGGCGCACGGGAGTGCGCGTCCGCCGCGGGTGGCGCGTCTCCTGGTCGGCGATCGAGCCGTCATCTCCGCAAGCCGACGCGGGTTGGGTCGATCGGCCACCGAGCGGCGGCTTTTTTCTGCACCCCCCGGCGCCG
>DASRJA010000079.1:0-3061 GCA_035649695.1 Mycobacterium sp.
GTCGTGCCGCGTCGCGCATCCAGATCTGCGGCGCAGCGTCGAGATCACCGTTGGGCCACCACAACACGCGCACCGGCGTGACCTCGATCCAGATACGTGCCCAATAGAAGGCCATGCCGCGCAGCATCGCCGTCGGAGTGCTCGCGTAGATCTGCGGGAAGCGCGCGTTCGAAACCTCCAGGTACCGAGTCGAGTTCGCCCGTAGGTCAGCGTCGCGCACGGTCGCCAACCCCTGCACGGGTTCGACGTGATGGCGGTGACGGGCTCGCCCTACGTGTACACGTATTTCACCGTCGACGCCGGCTGGTCACCCAAGCAGTACGAGCGATGGATTGCCGACGCGCTGCCTCAGCTCTTGTTGCGCTTGACCTGATTGAACGGCACCCCGCGGTCGGCGGCGTATTCGCGCGGGAAGCCAAGTATCCGTTCGCCGATGATGTTCTTCGCGATCTCTGTGGTGCCGCCGCCGAGCGCCGCGGTCTGACGCGACAGGTATCGCTCGCCGAAGCGGAGCACGTCGTCGCCGCCGTCGACCACGCCCGAGCTGCCGCTGATCGCCAGCGCCGTGTCGAACTCCAGGTGATGTGTCTCCGCGTGCGTGACCCGGATGATCGAGCCTGCGGCCGGGGGCAGAGAGCCGTCGAGAACACCGTGATAGACGTGGTCGATGAGCTGCTCTCGCACCGCACGGTGCACCAGCGCCCGGCCCGCCAGCACGCGGGCATGTTCACTGTCGGCTTGACCTGTCTTCTTCAGCAACGCGACGTAGTCGATTGGCACGTCGGACTTGCCTTCTGCGCCAATACCACTGGCGAACTCCGAGCCGCCGCCGACGGCTCGCCGCTCGTGGTAGAGCTGCCGGGAGGCCACCTGCCAGCCGCCGCCGACTTCGCCGACGACGGCGTCGTCACCGAGTTCGAGGTTGTCGAAGAACTCCTCGCAGAATTCGACCGATCCGTTCACCTGCTTGATCCGCCGCAGCGTGATCCCGGGGCTATTTATGGGCACCAGGAACATCGTCAGCCCCTCGTGCTTGGGCACATCCCAATTGGTGCGTGCCAGCATCAGCCCGTAGTCGGCCGCAAATGCGCTCGTGCTCCATGTCTTCGCGCCGTTGATCACCCACTTGTCGCCGACGCGGTCGGCCCGGGTGATGACGCCTGCGAGGTCTGACCCGCCGCTGGGCTCCGACAGCAGCTGCACCAGCACCTCGTCACCGCGCAGTGCGGCCGAAATGTGTTGCTGCTTCTGCTCTTCGGAACCGGTGTCAAGAATCGTCGCGGCGCAGATCGTAAATGTCGGCGTGTTGAGGATGATCGGTAGCTCGTAGCAACGGGATTCGTTGTCGAATGCCTTCTGGTACGCGATCGGGAGACCCAGCCCGCCGTACTCCTTCGGGAAGCAGATGCCCGCGAAGCCGCCCTCGTAAAGCTTCTTCTGAAGCTCACGTGCCCGCAGCCACGGTTCCTCTTCACCTCGGTCGTGTTCCGGCGGGTTATTCGGATCGATCGGTGGCATGTTGTCCGCCAACCATGCCCGCGCACGGGCGGCGAATTCCTCGACCGATTCGGTGGTTTCGGTTGGTGCCGGTGCTGTCTCGGTCATGAAGCGGGCTCCAGGTGCTCGGTGAGCGCGTAGACGTGCAGGTTGTGGTCTTCAGGTGTGCCGAACATCGAGCGGTACAGCGTGACTCGCCGCAGGAACAGATGCAGGTCGTGCTCCCAGGTCACCCCGATACCGCCGTGCAACTGGATGCAGTCCTGCAGCATGCCCGGAGCGTGTTCACCGACATAGGATTTCGCAACGCTGACGGCCATATCGGCGCCAGCAGAACCCGACGCCACCTCTGCCACCGCGGCGTTGGTCGTCGCGCGGCACGCCTCGAACCAGATCTTCAGGTCGGCGTACTTGTGCTTGAGTGCCTGATACGAACCTATGGGTCTGCCGAAGGAGTGCCGGTCGAAACCCCACTGGATGGTGAAGGCCAGCACTGTGTCCAGAATGCCGACCACCTCGGCGCACTGCAGCATCTGCGCGATCTGGCTCTGCCGTGCGATGAGGCCCGCGGTCTGTTCGGCCGTTCCGACTGCCGCGGAGTCGTCGACTTCGACGCCGTCGAAGTGCACGCGGGCATAGCTCTTCACCATGTCGATCGAACGTTGCGGCTCAACGCGTACCCGTGGCGCATCCGTTGGCACCAGGAATTGGCGCACCGCACCCTCGTGTTGCGCGACCACCAGCAGGACCGCGCTCTCCACACCCGCCTCGACGCGGTCCTTCACGCCGTCGATTCGGTAACCGGTCTCGGTGCGCGTCGCGGTGACCGAGGTGTTCAACGGCGCCCACGGCTTGCCTGGCTCGTAGACCGCCCACGACGCCACCGCCTCGCCCGATATCAGCGATTCGATTGTGTCCTGATGGTTTTCGGGGGCCTCGACCAAACCTGCCAGCACGGTGCTGACCGGATGCAGCGGTCCAGGCGCGACGGTCCTGCCTGCCAGCTCGGCGACCAGGGCGAGGTCCGCCACGCCATCGCCGGACACGCTGCCGCCGCCGAGATCTTCGGGCACCAGCAGGCTCGTCCAGCCGAGCTCGGCGGCCCGTTGCCACCAGCCCGCCTCAAAGGACGCACCGGCCGCATGGAGTTCACGCAGCCGGGCTAGCGAAGCTTCCTTCTCCAGAAACGACTGTGTCGTCGAGGCGAACAGCAGCCGTTCAGGATTCGCGTCTTCGGTCATGTAGTTCAGGCGGGAATGACGAGAGGTGGCACGTCGGGGTTGTGGACGATCTTGTTCTCCACCTTGAACAGGTCGATCATGTTGCCGCCCATGACCTTTCGCTGACCCTCCTCATCGAGACCCTGGAGATCGTCGATCAGATGGGTCGGCTCGGCCAGCCCCTCGGGATGCGGCCAGTCGGAACCGAAGATCACCCGGTCGACGCCGCACAGGCCGGCCATCTGCGCGAAGTCGTCCTCCCAGAATGGTGCCACGTAGACGCCACGCTTGAAGGCCTCGATCGGGTTCTCCGGGAACGCCTGCGGCATCTTCTTGTAGGTGTT
>DASRJA010000080.1:0-6375 GCA_035649695.1 Mycobacterium sp.
CTCTTAGTGGCCCATGCCCATGCCACCGTCGACCGGGATCACCGCACCGGAGATGTAACTCGCATCCTCGGACGCCAGGAAGCTGACCACCCCGGCGACCTCGGCGGCGGTGCCAATCCGCTTCGCCGGGATGAACTCCAGTGCCCCGTCCTGAATCCTTTCATCCAGCGCGCGGGTCATATCGGTGTCGATGTAGCCCGGAGCCACCACATTCGCGGTGACCCCGGCCTTGGACAGCTCTCGGGCGATCGAGCGGGCCATGCCGATAACACCGGCCTTGGAGGCCGCGTAATTGGCCTGGTTGCCGATGCCCCAGGTGCCGGAGACCGAACCTATGAAGATCATCCGGCCGAATCGCTTTCGCTGCATGCTGCGCGATGCCCGCTGGGCCACCCGGAACGCCCCGGTGAGGTTCGCGTCGATGACCTTTTCGAATCTTTCTTCCGTCATCCGGATGAGGAATGCATCAGCGGACAGGCCGGCGTTGGACACCAGCACCTCGACCGGGCCCTGATGCTCCTCGACCTCTTTGAAAGCGCGGTCGACGGCCTCGTTGTCGGTCACATCGCACTCGACCCCGAACAGCCCGTCGGGCGCGCCCGATCCGCGGTGGGTGACGGCGACCTTGTGGCCGTCGGCGGCCAGGCGTTGGGCGATGGCCAGGCCGATGCCGCGGTTTCCGCCGGTCACCAGTACCGACCGCGATACGAAGGCCGGACGGCCCGCCGCGGTTTCTCCCGCGGCCTCGGCCGGATCGTCAGTCACAGGCATGCCCGCCAACTTAGTGCCTAAGCCGCATTCTTAAGAAATCGCCTTAGTTGGGCAGCCGCCGGTTGATCAACAACGCGGCTACCGCCGCCAACGCCAGCACCAATGCGCCGAGCCGCAGCCAGCCTGCGCTGGCGTCGCCCTTGCGAGTTTCGTAGCCGATCTGCTCCTGCAGGTTGGTGAAGACTTCCTTGAGCTGCTCGACGTTGGACGCCTTGTAGGCCTGCCCATTGGACAGCTGGGCGATTTTCTTGAGCATCTCGTCGTCGACGGGCACGGGCTGGCGCTGGTCGTTGATCTCGACGTAGCCGTTCGGGGTGCCGAACGCCACAGTCGAGATCGGCACGCCCTGGTCCTTGGCCGTGCGCGCGGCGGTGTATGCGCCCTTGGGGTTGTCCGGGTTCGACGGCGTGGTCTCCTTGCCGTCCGACATCAGCACGATGCGGGCCGGCGGCGGCTCGTCCCCACCACCGATCACCGCACCGACGGTGTTGATCGCCTGCAGTGCCGTGAAGATGGCTTCACCGGTCGCGGTGCGATCGGCCACCTGCAGCTTGTCGATCGCGTTCTTGGACGCATCACGGTTGGTGGTCGGCGAGACCAACACGGTCGCGGCGCCCGCGTAGGAGATCAACCCGAGGTTGACCCCCGGCGTCAGCTGATCGACAAACTGCTTGGCAGCCTCCTGCGCCGCCGCCATCCGACTCGGCGCAACGTCGGTTGCCCGCATCGATTGCGACACGTCGATCACCAGCATCACCACCGCGCGGTTACGAGGAATCCGGACGTCTCGGGTCGGCCCGGCCATCGCGACGGTGAACAGCACCAGCGACAACACCAACAATATCGTCGCCAGATGCCGCCAGCGCGACGGCCGTTTGGGCGCAACGCTTTCCAGCAGCTCGGTGTTGGCAAAGCGCAGCATCCGCTTGCGTCGGGCCACCTGCATCGCGATGTAGAGCCCGACCAGCCCCAGCACGACAAAGAGGAACAGGAAGAACCAGGGGTGGTCAAACCCCGTCAGCGTCATCGGTCCAAGAACCGGTAATGTCATGTGCTGCTTGCCATTTCAGTTGCTCTTGGGCGTTAGTTTGGTAGTCGGCGGTTGATTAGCATGGCCGCCAGTGCCGCCAGGGCCAGCACCACTGCGCCAAGCCGTAGCCAGCTGGCGCTGGCGTCGCCCTTGCGGGTTTCGTAACCGATCTGCTCCTGCAGGTTGGTGAAAACCTCCTTGAGTTGCTCCAGGCTCGATGCGGTGTAGGCCTGACCGCCGGACAGTTCGGCGATCTTCTTGAGCATCTCGTCGTCGACGGGCACAGGCTGGCGCTGATCGTTGATCTCGACGTAGCCGTACGGCGTACCGAACGACACCGTCGAGATCGGCACGCCCTGATCCTTGGCCGTGCGCGCGGCGGTATACGCGCCTTTGGGGTTGTCGGGATTCGACGGCACCGTCTCCTTGCCGTCCGACATCAGCACAATGCGGGCCGGCGGCGGCTCGTCCCCACCGCCGATCACTGCGCCCACCGTGGCGATCGCCTGCAGCGCGGTGAAGATGCCCTCACCGGTCGCGGTGCGGTCGGCCAACTGAAGCTTGTCAATTGCGGCCTTGCTCGCCTCACGATTGGTGGTCGGCGACACCAGTACGGTCGCAGTGCCGGCGTAGGCGATCAGCCCCAGGTTGATCCCCGGTGTCAGTTGATCGGCGAACTGCTTGGCTGCCTCTTGGGCCGCGGCGAGGCGGTTCGGGGACACGTCGGTGGCGCGCATCGATTGCGACACGTCGATCACCAGCATCACCACCGCGCGGTTGCGTGGAATCCGGACGTCATGGGTGGGCCCGGCCATCGCGACCGTGAACAGCAGCAGCGACAGCACCAGCAGGATCGCGGGCAGGTGCCGCCACCGCGACGGCCGTTTGGGCGCAACGCTTTCCAGCAGCTCCATGTTCGCAAAGCGCAGCATGCGCTTGTGTCTGGCCACCTGAACGATGACGTACAGCGCGACGATTCCGAAGACAACGAGGAGGAACAGAAAGAACCACGCGTGTTCGAAACCGGACAGCGTCATCGGTCCGAGCAACGGTATTGTCATGTGCTAGTTGTCATTTCGTTGGATCAGGGCCGTCCGGCAAGCGCTCCACGTCGGCGGGTGGCGACAAAGCGGACAACATCGGCGATCCAGTCTCGGTCTGTGCGCAGCGACAGCAACGGTGCGTCGCAGCGCCGCAGCGTGCGGGCCACCTCCGCCCGGTGCGCCGCCGCCGCCTTCTCGAAGTCGTCGCGCAGCTGCTCGTCAATGGTGAACTCTCGAGTGACCCCAGTTTCGGTGTCCTGCAGAATGACATCCCCGACCGGCGGTAATTCGACGTCGCGCGGGTCGAGAATCTCGATGCCGAGCACCTCATGCCGTCCCGCAATTGCCCGCAGCGGACGCATCCAGTTGATCGGACCGAGGAAGTCGCTGAGAATCACGGCCATGCCACGGCGACGCTCGGGCCTGCGCAGCGCGTCAATCGCGGCGGCCAAGTCGCCGCGTACACCCGTCGGCGCCTTGGGCATTGTGGCGATCGTGCGGAGCAGTTCCTGCTCGTGCATGCGGCCCGATAGCGCCGGCACCCGGCGCACAGAGTCGCCGTTGGCGATAATCGCGCCGATCCGGTTGCCGCCACCGCTGTTGAGGAACGTGATCGCCGCAGCCGCCGCTACCGCCAGGTCGCGCTTTTCACAACCGGTGGTGCCGAAGTCGAGGCTGGCCGACATATCAACCACAAGCCATGTCTCGAGCTCACGGTCGGCGATCATCTGGCGCACGTGCGGATGGGTGGTGCGTGCAGTGACCGACCAGTCCATTCGTCGCACGTCGTCGCCGGGCTGATATAACCGCGACTCCCCCGGCTCGGAGCCCGGCCCCGGCAGCAGCCCGAGGTGGTCGCCGTGCAGCACGCCGTCGAGCTTGCGGCGCACCGTCAGCTCGAGCTTGCGCAGCGCCGCGGTCAGCGCCGGATCACGGATCTCCCCGCGCTTCAGCGACGGCAGGTCGACCGTGCGTCTGGAAGTAGTCACCGATTACCGGCGGCAGCCGCTGCGGTTTGCATGACCGGCGGCACCGAATGTCCTTGCTGCGGAATGGCATTCACCTGCGGCAGGGCCACCGTCTGCAGGATCCGGTTGACGACCGTCTCGGGTGAGATCTCGTCGGCCAGTGCGTCGTAGGTCAGCACGAGCCGGTGACGCAGCACATCGGGAATGACCTCGACGACGTCCTGCGGGATCACGTAGTCACGCCCACGCACCAACGCCAGCGCGCGCGACGCCGCGATGATGCCGAGCGAGGCACGCGGCGAGGCACCGTAGGCGATCCATGCCTTGGCGTCGGGCATGCCGAATTTCTCGGGGTGCCGGGTCGCGGTGACGACGCGCACCACGTAGTCGACCAGAGCGTGGTGCACGAACGTGTTCGACGCGACGTCCTGCAGACGCAGCAGGTCACCGGGATTGAGGATCTGCTTCGGCTCCGGCGGCTTGACGCCCATCCGGTAGACGATCTCGCGCTCCTCCTCCGGCGTGGGGTAATCGATGTTCAGCTTGAACAGGAAGCGGTCGCGCTGCGCTTCCGGCAGTGCGTAGACGCCTTCCTGCTCGATCGGGTTCTGCGTCGCCATCACGAGGAACGGCGCCGGCAGCGGGAACGTCTTACCGCCGATCGAGATCTTGCGCTCGGCCATCACCTCGAGCAGTGCCGACTGCACCTTGGCGGGTGCGCGGTTGATCTCGTCGGCGAGCAGGAAGTTCACCACCACGGGCCCGAGTTCGATGTCGAACTCCTCCTTGCCCTGGCGGTAGATCCGGGTGCCGACGATGTCGGTGGGCACCAAGTCAGGAGTGAACTGGATGCGGGCGAAGGTGCCGCCGACCACCTTGGCGAAGGTTTCGACGGCCAGGGTCTTGGCCACCCCTGGCACACCTTCGAGGAGCACGTGGCCCTTGGCGAGCAGGCCGACCAGCATCCGCTCGACCAGTTGGTCCTGGCCGACGATGATCCGCTTGACCTCGAAGATGGCGCGCTCGAGGGTGTGAACCTCCTGCTGCAGGCCTCCGTTGTTCGGCGATCCGGTGTGGGAGCCGGGGTTACCGGGAGGGTTGTAGCCCTGGGTCGGGGCCTGTCCGGAATATCCTCCAGCGCCCTGCGGGGGCCCACTCGGTGACGTCATCAACGGTCCTTCCACATCTATTAAGACGCTGGTCGTAGCGGCGTCGGCCGAAGTTGGCCGCACGCTCGCCGTCAACTATTCCAGGCACTCCGGAATCCGTCGACGTTGCCCAGCGAAGTGTCGGCTGGTCGAACGGCATTCATCAGGAGTGCTCAGGATTAACTCAGGTCCCGCTCAGGATTCGATAATTCGGGCGGCATACGGCTGCAGACCACCCCGCCGCACCGGGCTGACCGTGACTTTGTCTGCGCTTCCCGAGGCCTCCAGCATCTGACCGCCGCCCAGATATAGCGCGACGTGCTGGCTACCGCCGGGACCCCAGAACAACAGGTCGCCGCGCTTGGCTTGCGACACAGGCACCTTGCGCCCGGTGTTGTACTGATCACCGGAGTACTTCGGGATCAGCACGCCGACGCCGGCGAACGAGAACTGGGTGAAGCCCGAGCAGTCGAAGCCGACGGTGTTGGCGCCGGAGTCGATGCCGGTGGTGGGCCCGGTGGGCTTGCCGCCGCCCCACGAGTACGGCACACCCATCTGCGAGGCGCCGCGACGGATCACATACTCGATGGCCTGCGGTCCGCGCACCCGGCCCGGCGCGACGCCGGCGCTCGACGCAGCTGGCGGCGCAAGTCCCAAGCTGCTCAAGAACTTTCGGCCAAGGTCCATGGTGACCTGGGTGGCCTGGGTGGTCGCGGCGAGCGACGCGTTGGCGATCGCCAGCGGGTCACCAGGCGCGCCAGAGCTGATCAGCTTGGGCAGCGTCGGATCCCATTGCCCGTCATCGGGGTCGGCCAATGCAGGCGCGGACAGCCCGAGCAGCAGCCCGGCGAACACCAATAGTGCAATTGTGAAGCGGCGCAGAAGAATCACCATTCAATCAATCGGGTCACGTAGGGGGTCATGCCGCTGGTGCGCACCGGCGAGACCTTGACCACGGAGCCGGTGTACGGAGCCTCGAGCATCTGGCCGTCGCCGAGGTACATCGCGACGTGCTGGCTGGCGTTGGGGCCGTAGAAGATCATGTCGCCGCGACGCATCTGCGAGGACGGAACCTTGCGGCCCGCGTTGTACTGCGAGCCCGAGTAGTGGTCGAGCTTGATGCCGACGCCGGCGAACATGTACAGCATCAGCCCGGAACAGTCGAAACCGACTGTGCCAGCCCCGGAATCGATGCCGCGGCTGGCGCCGGCCGCGTTGCCGCCACCCCATGAGTACGGCGTGCCCCTCACGGCGAGGCCGCGGTTGATGACGTACTCGGTGGCCTGCCTGCCATAGACCCGGGGAATCGCGCCGTTGGTGTAGCCGCTCGGCGTCGGCAGGAGCCCGACCGACTGCAGGAAGTTGCGGCCCATCTGCTGCGTCACCTGCGCCGACGTCGACGCGTAGCCCAGGAT
>DASRJA010000081.1:0-2933 GCA_035649695.1 Mycobacterium sp.
CACGATCTCCTCGTACTTCTTCGGATGCAGAATCGCGAACGACAGGTCCTCGAGCTCCCACTTCACCGTGGCCATGCCCAGTCGATGTGCCAGTGGCGCAATGACTTCCAGCGTCTCGCGGGCCTTTCGGGCCTGCTTTTCCGGGGGCAGGAAGCGCATGGTGCGCATGTTGTGCAGCCGGTCGGCGACCTTGATCACCAGCACCCGCCCGTCGCGGGCCATCGCAATGATCATCTTGCGGATTGTCTCGGCGTCGGCGGCGGTGCCCAGCGCTACCCGGTCCAGCTTGGTTACGCCGTCAACCAGGTGCGCGACCTCCTCGCCGAAGTCGGCGGTCAGCTGTTCCATTGTGTAGCCGGTGTCCTCGACGGTGTCGTGCAACAGCGCGGCGACCAGCGTGGTGGTGTCCATGCCGAGCTCGGCCAGGATGTTGGCGACGGCCAACGGGTGGGTGATGTACGGATCGCCGGAGCGACGCATCTGGTCGGCGTGCCGCTCCTCAGCTACCTCGTACGCCTTCTGCAGCAACGCCAGGTTGGCCTTCGGGAAGTGTCCCTTGTGCACTGCGACGAGCGGCTCGAGCACCGGGTTGACGGCGCTGCGCTGGGCGGTCATCCGGCGGGCCAGCCGGGCCCGTACCCGCCGCGACGCGCTGGTCGAAACCTTGGGGATCTCCAGCGGCTGCGTTTCGGAGAGCTGCGCTTCTGGAGGCGCCTGCACGGCCTGTCCCGTGCCGGGATCGTCAGCCATGGTCACCTCCTACCATTTCGCCAGACTTCGAGGATATCCCTCACACCGTGTGCAGGCTGCTCACCGGTAACGGTTTGAGCACGTCACGGCCGCCTAGCGCGGTCAGTTCCAGCACCACAGCGGCGCCGGTGACGTTGGCGCCCGCATGCCGCAGCAGCTTCGCCGTCGCGGCTACCGTGCCGCCGGTAGCTAGAACGTCGTCGATAATCGCGATGTTCCGGCCGGCCAACTCGATGCCCTCGGCCGGCACCTCCAGCGTGGCAGTGCCGTATTCCAGATCGTAGGTTTCGCCGATCACCGGTGGTGGCAACTTGCCGCCCTTGCGGACCGCCAGCACACCGATGCCCAGTTTGATGGCGACGGCACCGCCGAGCAGGAAGCCGCGGGCGTCCACGCCGGCCACCAGGTCGGCGCCCCTGGCGACGTCGGCAAGCGCGTCGGTCACCGCGTCCAGGCCATGCGCGTCGGCCAGCAGTGGGGTGAGGTCTTTGAACTGGATGCCCGGCTCGGGAAAGTCGGCGACCTCACGCGTCAGCGACGCGATCAGCCGCGAGATGTCGCTCATTGCGACAGCACCCAGCGGTCCATGTTCCACCCCGCGCCCCATCGAGTCGGATTGCTGCTCACGGCATACATCTTCTTCGAAGTCAGCAGGGTTCGCTGCTGGCGGTATAGCGGAAGGGTCGGCATGTCGGCCCACAGGATCGATCCGCCCTCCCCGAGCAACCGGGCGATCTCCTTCGGGTCGGAGGTCACCGCCATCGACGCGATGATTCCGTCGATGCGCTCGTTGGAGTACCCCGACAGGTTGTTGCCGTTGCCGGTGTGCAGATCGTAGGCGTCCATCGCTGATGAGCCGCTGGACCCACCGCCCGCTGCACCGCCGGTGCTGGCGATCAGCACGTCAATCTTGTTGCCGCGCAGGCTCAACGGACCGACCGTGTCAGCCGCGGCATCCTGCACGGTGATTCCGGCCGGCGCACAGGCCTTGGAGATCGCGCCGACCGTCGCGGCAAGCCGGGCGTTCGGGCTCTGATAACCGATGCGCACGGTCATCGGTTGATTGTTGATCGCGGCGCGGGCCGCATCGGGGTTGGCGACGACGAACTGTCCAGCCTCGACGGCGCCCTCCGTGGCGCCGAACGCATCCTCGCTGGCCGGGTTGAGTCGGGCGTTGGCGATCGGCACTGCCGCGTTCTTGGCGATCACATCCCGGGGCGTGCACAGCGCAAGCGCCCGGCGCGCGGGCGGGCCGGCCAACGGGCCCTCCGGCGCGAAGATGAGTTGTTCGATGCCGGCCGACGGCGAGTCGGTGCGGACGTAGTCGTCGGGCAGATTCAGCGTTCCCGACGAACCGGTCGCCACGTCGACGACGTCATAGGCACCCTGGTTGACCTTGTCCTGGATGTCGGCGCCGCGCGGAAACACGGTGATCTTCTGGGTGACGGGCTTGGCGCCCCACCACTTGTCATTGGCCACGAGCACGACCGAGCCGTCCTTGTTCACCGCGTCGAGCTTGTACGGCCCCGACGATGGGAACCGTTTGGCGTCAAAGTGCTCCGCATCGAGATTCCAGGTGTTGTTCCACACCTGCGCGATGCGTTCGACAGTCGGGCCGTCATTGTTGAGCAGCGCGGTGGTGACATCGATGCCGAGTTCGTCGGCGATGACGTGCGACGGCATCATCGACGTCGCGGCGAACAGCTGGCCGAAGTCCACGAACCCCCGGTCCTGGACGAAAGTCACCCGCGCCTTCTTCTGTCCCGGCGTGCAGTCGACGGCGGCGATGTCGCTGTAGCCGGCGCGGCTGGCCGCGTCGAACCCAGGCAGCCGACCCGACTGCGATGCCCACGCCAGGACCATGTCGTCACACGTGATCGGCTTGCCGTCGGAGTACACCGCGTTGGCGCCGATCTCGTAGTCGAGCACCAGCGGTGCACGCCCGACCACCGAAATGGTGCCGAAGTCGTGATCGCCGACGATTTGGCCGTCGGGTCCGTGGTAGTTGAAGCCGGTCAGCACCCGGGCGAAGGCCTGCGGACCACCCGATGCAGCGCCGGCGACGGTGTTGGTGTTGTAGCTGACCAGCGTGCCGTCGACGGCGTAGTCGATGCTGTCGGCCGGGCTGCCCGAGCATGCCGAGAGACCCAGCCCGCCGATCAGCGACAGCACGGCCGCCGCGA
>DASRJA010000082.1:0-4428 GCA_035649695.1 Mycobacterium sp.
TGAGCTCGGGCGCGTCCGTTGCCGGCGCAACGTGCGTCGATTCCAGCGCGCGCACCGGCGCGTCCGCATGCCGCCGGAACAACCACGATTCAGAACTATTCACATCTGCCCCAAGAACTCGGCCAAGTGCGCCGGTGCACGCTGCAGAGTATGGCGGCTTCCCACCGCCGCAGCGACTCCTGCGGGACGGAGATGCAACCCGCAGAATTCGATCGTATCGCGTAAGCGTATGGAGGCACGCGATGCCCCTTGGCGATCAGCAGAGCAGAGACGACGCCATCGTCGTCGACGCCACAGGAACTGACAGTGGCATCCAATAATGTCCTTCGCTTGTGACCGACCTCACACCCCGACGGAAGGCGACGCGGCTATGTAGTGCGTGCATCTTGCTTCTCATCGGCACGGCGCGTGCGCAATGGCTGGGGTCGCCGCCGAGCTCCTTGGCCACACCGTTCTGCCGGATTTGAGGTCGATTCCTGCCTGCAGGCCAATGGAGGCTCGACGATGTCGGTATACCAGCGCTCCGACGTGCCGTTTGCGAACAACCTGTTCACGCTGCCCCTTACGCCGGATTACTGGACTTCGGTACTAACCAGCAATTTCCCGACCCTGCTTGGTGGAGTATTGGGCGGGGTCATCACCAATCCCAATCTGAACCTGCCCGATGGAAGCATCCTGACGCTCCAGGGCACGTTTACGGTGGCGCTAGGGCTCGGAACCGCCGACATTTCCGGCACCGTCACCGGCTTGGTCCGTACGGCCGCCGGCATGATCATCGAAACGGTGAGCGGGTTTTCGCTGCCCTTCACCGCCCACTACGACGCCTTCAACTCTGCAAATAATTCGTCCTCGGCGCCGACCCTCCCGGACATCATCAACGGCGACGACCAGCTCAACGGCGGCAGCCAAGACGATCTGCTGATGGGGTTCGGCGGCGCCGACACCTTCAATGGCGGCGCCGGTACGGACACTGTGTCCTACGTCGCGGCCCCGACGGCAGTCCGCGCCGACCTGGGCAATCCTGCGACCAACACCGGCTCGGATGCTGTCGGCGACACCTACAGCTCCATCGAGAACCTGATCGGCTCCCAGTTCAACGACACCCTGGTCGGAAACGCTCAGGACAACGTGCTCACCGGCGGTCTGGGCACCGACAGCATGCTCGGCGGATTGGGCAATGACTCCTATGTCGTCGACAACATTGGCGACGTGGTGACCGAGAATCTCAACCAGGGCAGCGACACGGTCCATGCGTCAATCGATTACAGACTCACGGCCAACGTGGAATACCTTGTCCTGCAAGGGGGCGCCGTGCAGGGCTACGGCAACGCCCTGTCCAATGCGATCTACGGCACCGGCGCGGACAACCTGCTCGACGGCGATACCGGCGCCGACGCCATGTATGGCGGGGCCGGCAGCGACTCGTATTTCCTCGACAACATCAGCGATTCGATCAGTGAGAACGCCAACGAAGGCAGCGACACGGTCTATGCGTCGGCCAACTATCGGCTCGGGGCGAACGTGGAATATCTGGTGCTGCAGGGCAGCGCCGTGCAGGGCTACGGCAACAGCCTGACGAACGTGATCAGCGGCACCAGCGCCGACAACCTGCTCGACGGCGATGCCGGCGCCGACGCCATGTATGGCGGGGCCGGCAACGACTCGTATTTCCTCGACAACATCAACGATCAGGTGGTCGAGAACCTCAATGCGGGTAGCGATACGGTCTACTCGACGGCCAACTACCGGCTGGGGGCGAACGTGGAATACCTGGTTTTGCAAGGGGGCGCCGTGCAGGGCTACGGCAACAGCCTGACGAACGTGATCAGCGGCACCAGCGCGGACAACCTGCTCGACGGCGATGCCGGCGCCGACGCCATGTATGGCGGGGCCGGCAACGATTCGTATTTCGTCGACCACATCAACGATGCGGTGGTTGAGAACCTCAATGAGGGTAGCAGCGATACGGTCTATGCGTCGGTCGACTACCGGCTGGGGGCGAACGTGGAGAATCTCGTGCTGCAAGGAGCCGCCGTGCAGGGCTATGGCAACGCTCTGGCGAACGCGCTCAGCGGCACCTCCAATGGCAACCTCCTCAATGGCGGCGGAGGTGGCGACTTTCTCACCGGCGGCGGCGGCAATGATTTCTTCGCGTTCAACACCGGGGAAGCCAACGGCGACATCGTCGCCGACTTTGCTGGCGGCGGCACCGGCGCCGGGGATTCCCTCCTGTTCGTCGGCTACGGCACCACCGTGCAAGGGGCCACATTCACCCGGATTGGCATGACCAATCAATGGCAGATCCACTCCGGCCTCGACGGCCACAACGAGATCATCACCTTCAGCAACGGGGCGGCGATCGATCCGACCGACTACAGCTTCATGTGAAGCCGCAATACGGCCAGATGACCGTCTGTAACAAAATCGAGCTCACGTCTGCTCGCCCATCGGCGCCTGATGGAGCAGCCGAAGATGCCGTCTGGGCATTGTCGAGCACTGCTCATGGCGCGTGGAGGACCGAACGATGGCTGACATCCCGGGGAACATAACCACCCAGCGCACGCTTCGCGTCGGTGACACGTGGAGCGATGCCATCGAGCTGAGCACCGACCAAGACTGGTTTCGGGTGTGGTTGGTCCAGGGAGTGACCTATCATATCAGACTCGACAGCTCGGGTGTTACGCCGCTCATCGATCCGGTCCTTCGCGTGCTGGACGGCACCGGGACTGTTGAACTCGCCTTCGACGACGCCGGAGGTGGCGGCCTCAACTCGCTGATAGACATGACTGCAGCCGTCACCGGGACGTACTTCATCTCGGCGCAGGGGTTCGGAAGTTCTACGGGCCAGTACACGCTGGGGCTCACCGAAACAGACATCGAGCCTGCCCCTACGGTGGCCAATTCGATCTCTGGAACGTCCACGACGGCCGTCGTACTGGCCGACGGTTTCGTCCGCGGGACGCTGAGCAACATCACATACTTTGATCCCCTGCTGAACGACTACTTCACCCGTCTGGACGACGACTGGTACCGGATCGATGTCCAGGCCGGGCAGGAATACAACTTCGTCTGGGCGCGGGCCGGCGCCGGTGGGGCCACCGACGTCAATCTCACCTTGTACGATGCGGCAGGCAACGTTCGCTTTCCGTTGCAGAACCCCGGCACCTGGGATTGGAGTTACATCCATTGGTTCCCGGACAGCAGCGGCACCTGGTTCATCGGCGTCAGCGGCGCGGCTACTTCGGGCGAATACACCCTGGGCGTGAATCGCATCACCGACTCCCCGATCGAATCCATCAGCGGGGCGACGGCGCTGCGGTTCAAGCAGGTCGACGTCTATTTCGCCCAGGCTGGAGAGACCTTCGACGGTACGACGTCCGAAGGCTGGAACGCTTTCGAAATCGCCCAGGCGATGGCGGCGCTCGGCGAGTACTCCAAGATCGCCAACGTCACGTTCAGCCAGACGATGGTGCAGGCTGACGCGGAGTTCACGCTGGTCCTCGACGACAACGAACAACTGGAGTTTGCCGGCAAGTTCGGCCTTCCCGGGGAACCGATCGAGGGCATCGGCACGTTCGACGGCAACTGGGCCGGCTGGTCCACCACGGCCGGCGGGGCGGTGCCCGGCGAGGCGATCGACCAGGGCGGGTATGGTTTTGACACCCTGCTGCACGAGTTCGGTCACGGCCTGGGTCTCGTCCACCCGCACGAGGATTCGTACGGCAACAAGATCATGCACGGAGTGAACGATTCAGAGGACCACGGCGACTTCGACCTCAATCAGGGCATCTACACCGTAATGAGCTACAACACAGGCTGGGAGACGGCACCGCAGGGCGAGCCGACCAAGCCTGACGGCAAGCTCGACGCCCGCTTTGGATGGACCGGGACGCCCATGGCGTTCGACATCGCGGTGATCCAGCAGAAGTACGGCGCCAACACCGGCTATCACACCGGCAACGACACCTACACGCTGCCGAGCGCCGACGGCTCCGGTACGTTCTACAGCTGCATCTGGGATGCCGGTGGCATCGATACGATCCGCGCCGGCGCCACGACAGCGAGCTGCATCATCGACCTTCGCGCCGCAACGCTGCGATATGAGCTGGGAGGCGGCGGGTGGGTCTCGTACCAGGCCGGCATCCATGGCGGCTTCACGATTGCCAACGGCGTCGTCATTGAGAATGCAATCGGCGGGGCAGGCGGCGACCAGATCACCGGCAACGCGGCCAACAACGTGCTCGATGGTGCCGTTGGCGCCGACAGCATGATTGGCGGCGCCGGAAACGACGTCTATTTCGTCGACAACGCCGCCGACGTGGCGACCGAGAATGTCGGCGAGGGCAATGACACGGTCTATTCGACCGCCCACTTCAGGCTTTCGGCCAACGTGGAGGGCCTGATCCTGCAAGGCAGCGCCGACCTGCA
>DASRJA010000083.1:0-15725 GCA_035649695.1 Mycobacterium sp.
GGTCCTGCCTGCCAGCTCGGCGACCAGGGCGAGGTCCGCCACGCCATCGCCGGACACGCTGCCGCCGCCGAGATCCTCGGGCACCAGCAGGCTCGTCCAGCCTAGCTCGGCGGCACGTTGCCACCAGCCAGCCTCAAAGGACGCACCGGCCGCATGGAGTTCACGCAGCCGGGCTAGTGAGGCTTCCTTCTCCAGAAACGACTGTGTTGTCGAGGCGAACAGCAGCCGTTCGGGATTTGCGTCTTCGGTCATGAATCGGTTCAGGCGGGAATGACGAGTGGCGGCACGTCAGGGTTGTGGACGATCTTGTTCTCCACCTTGAACAGGTTGATCATGTTGCCGCCCATGACCTTTCGCTGACCCTCCTCATCGAGACCCTGGAGGTCGTCGATCAGATGGGTCGGCTCGGCCAGCCCCTCGGGATGCGGCCAGTCGGAACCGAAGATCACCCGGTCGACGCCGCACAGGTCCGCCATCTGCGCGAAGTCGTCCTCCCAGAACGGTGCCACGTAGACGCCACGCTTGAAGGCCTCGATCGGGTTCTCCGGGAACGCCTGCGGCATCTTCTTGTAGGTGTTCTCGAACTGCTTGAACAGGTAGGGCACCCAGTCCGCACCGTTCTCGATCGAGAGGACGCGCAGATCGGGGTTGCGGGTCAGCGCACCATGGCAGACCAAGGCTGCCATCGAATCCTCGATGGGCCGCTTGCCCATCGAAACCATCCTGAACGCGGTCGGCTTGAACGGCAGGAACTCGTCGGCAGGCTCCCAGTCGTTGAGGTACTCGGCGTACCCGGAGTCGGAGGCGTGCATCGACACCGGGATGCCGGCCTTCACGCACGCGTCCCAGAACGGGTCGAACTCCTCCGTGCCGAACGACCGTGTACCGCGCATCCCGGGCACCGGCGCGGGCCGGACCAGAACGGTCTTGGCGCCGCGCTCCAGACACCACTCGAGTTCCTCGAGGGCGCGGTCAACGATCGGCAGCGTGATGACCGGCGTGGAGAAGATCCGGTTCTCGTAGTTGAACTGCCAGGTCTCGTACATCCACTCGTTGAGCGCGTGAATGACGTCGTGGATCAGCTCGGGGTCATCCTTCATGCGCTCCTCGACCAGGCTGGCCAGGGTCGGGAACATCAGCGAGTAGTCGAGCCCAAGTCCGTCCATGACCTCCAGTCGCGCTGCGGGCTCGCGGAACGCTGGGATCGCCTTCATGGGCTTGCCCATGACCTCGCGGAAGCTCTTGCCACCGCTGCCGTGCCGGAAGTACTCCTCCTGCGCGCCGGGGCGGGCGACGACCTCGAAGGTGGGGTTCGGGATGTAATCGCTGACCTGGTTGCGCACCATGATCTTGGTGCGGCCGCGGACCTCGATGTAGTCGATGACGTTCTTGCGGTGGTCCGGCAGGAACTTCGTCAACGCCTCTTTGGGCTCGTAGAAGTGGTTGTCGGCGTCGAACACCGGATAGGGGAGCTTGCGGGTCATTTCCGCCTCCTGGAAGTCTCGTTTAGCTCTGGTGGTAATGACATTACCACGTCTGGACCAGCGAAAACACCACCCCCGGAGAAAGGGATTTCCAGCCAGATATCGTGCAGGTCAGAGGGCTTGATCGCGCCGGAACAGGCCGCTGATGCAGAAGTCGTAGATGTGATCGGCGTCGATGGGCACGCCGTTGAGCTCCGCGCCCAGAACGCGCAGCCGCATGGCACCAAGCGCGGACTGCATGATCAGCGCGGCGGTGGCGTCGACAACAAGATCAGTTCGGAAGGCGCCCTCGGTGATGCCGCGATTGATGATGTCCTTGATCAACTCGTGCAGTGGTGAGAGAACGCGCGCATATTCGCGGGGCAGCGTCTCGGCGAGGTGGTCGTTGTAATCGGTGAGGCCGCGGTTGACCCTGTCCTGGGTGCTGGATTCGGCGGGTGTGCAGATCCGGTCAACCAGCACCCGCAGCGCCGCGGCGCTTTCCAGCCCGGTCGTATCCTCGCGCCACTTGCGCGTCGACTCGGACATGATCTTGTCGATCAAGGCCAGCAGCAACTCGTCCTTGGTGGAAAAGTGCTGGTAAAAGGACCGCAGTGAGGTCTTGGACCGCTCCACGACTTCGAGCACGGTGAAGTCGGTGCGACCGGTTTCGCCGAGAATCGCCAGCGCCGACTTCATGAACCGCCTTTCGCGCGGTTCGGTGTCGACGCCGGCGGAGTCCGGCGACCGTCCAGTCGACTTCGCCATGGAACACCTCCGGTCGTGGTTCTGGTAATGACGTTACCGCTTTTGTACAAGCTCGGTTACTGTTCCGTGCCATGACGACAGATTCAGCGCATCCATCCTCGGAGGCTCAGTGGACCGTCGAGGGACTGCTTGACCTGTTCGATGTGCAGCCGGACGGCGAGAACCGCTTCACCGCAGAGACTGGTCCGGCAGGGGAGGATCAGCGGCAGGTGGTGGAGGGCACACAGGTGCTCGCCCAGGTGATTGTCGCTGTGGCCAAACGGTTCCCGGACAAGTCGCTGCGCTCGGTTTATGCGGTGTTCGCGCGGGCTGTGATGGTCAGCGCCGGCCCGGTCGAGCTGGAGATCGACGTGGTCAGTGAGGGCCGGTCCACCGCCACGGCGATCGTCGCGGCCAAGCAAAACGGCAAACGATGCATCACGGCGACGGTTCTGCTCGACGTGCCCACCGGCGACGTGATTCGCCATCATCTGCCGCGCCCGCAGGTCGCCGCGCCCGCCGATGCGAACGTCTCGGAGATGCCGATGACTGGACGCCAGCTGCGCCTCGTCGACGTCGTCGACGTCAACAGTCCTGACGAGGTCGGACCGCCGGAGCTGTATGCATGGTTGCATTACGACCCGATCCCGACCCGCGACGACCTTGCAAAGGCGTTGATCGCGTACTTCACTGGGCACCTTGGGATTTCGACGACGATGCGCGCGCACGAGGGCATCGGCACCGCGCAGTCGCACTTGACCGTGTCGACGGCGCCGATGACAGTGTCGGTCAGCTTTCACGAGCCCGTGCGCTGGGACGGCTGGCTTCTCTATACGCACGAGAGCACGCAAGTCGGTGCCGGCATGTCGTATGTGCGGGGTGCGGTGCATACCGAGAAGGGCGAGCTGATCGCGTCGTTCGCGCAGGACGCGTTGATCCGGCCGCTACGCACCACGGATACGGCGATCAAGCACCAGTCGCGCCTCTAGATCTTGAGATAGCCCTTGTCCGCGGGGATCTGGGCGGCGGTCACCAGTGACGATGCGTCGCTGGCCAGCCACACCACGATGTCGGAGATCAGGTCGGGGTCGGCCAACGAATCGGTGGGCAACGCGCCCGGCGAATAGCTGTGGATGTAGTTGGGGTGGTCCTGGAAGATCTTCCACATCGCCGTGTCGTTGCCCATCGGTGTGTCGGTCCCGTACGGGTGCACCGAGTTGACCCGAATCCCGAACTCGCCAAGCTCGACCGCCAGCGAATTGGTCAGCCCGACGACGCCGAACTTGCTGGCGCAATAATGGCCGCATCCTGGAACGGCCTTGATGCCGGCCGCGGAGCTGATCGTGATGATCGAGCCGCCGTTGCCCGCCTCGATCATCGCCGGCACCACCGCCTTGATGGTGTTCCACAGCCCGGTGAGGTTGATGTCGAGGATGTCCTGCCACTGCTGCGCCGAAATCTCCCACAGCCGACCCCAATTGAGCACGCCGGCGTTCGCGACGACGATATCGAGGCGCCCGAATTGTTCCAACGCGTCGGCGACCACGCGCTGCTGTCCGGCGGCGTCGCGGACATCGACCTCATCGGCGAGGATCTTGCGACCCTCGCCTTCCACCAGGCTCACCGTCTCGGCGAGGTCCTCGGGTGTGGCCGGCGGATACCCGTTGTAGTCGGTGACCGGCGCGCACGCGTCGATCGCAACGATGTCTGCGCCCGCTCGCGCCAACCGGATGCAATGTGAACGGCCCTGCCCGCGTGCCGCTCCCGTCACATACGCGACCTTGCCTGCAAGCGGTTTGTCTTCAGCCATGGTCGACATCGTGCGCGTGGTGAACGATGTCGTGCAAGTGATAGATCGCAATTGATGCCACTGTGAATTCGCTGCCGTTGCTGCGTAAACCACGCCGTGTCCACGCGTCGGCGGGCACGTTGGCATAGCGGTCGGCCACGATGCCGGCGGCGTCGAAAAGTTCGGTGGCGACGGTAGCCGGATCCTGCGACGCGTAGTCGTCGGCGATGGCGGTCTCGTCCTGGTCCCAGTTGGGGAACTGCGGGTCGTCCTCGGTCAGCATCAAGTGGACGCGGTGGTTGAAGATGCGGTGCACGTCGCGAACGTGGCAGCCGTATTCGAGTGCGGACCACACGGTCGGCTGGGGTCGGGCGCGAACGCTGGGTTCGTTGAGCCTGCTCACCCAGGCGGCGGCGTCGTCGCGGATACGAGCGGCGACGTCGGTGTGGTGCAGCGATGTTGCGTCGAAGCCGCACTCGGGGCACGGGCGCGCCAAGACCCAGGTCCAGTCTTTGGTGTCGGGCTCGATCGGCTCGGGACTCACGGCATCAGTGTGGCAGCCACGTCGCGAATCCTGTCACCGGCACCCGACACGATGGGCTGGCCGTGGCCGAAGCAGGCCGTCTCGACGTCGAGGCCGGCCAACCGTTGAAACGACGCCACGGTCTGCGCCCGATTCTGGTTGAAGGTGCCCAGCATGACGGTGCCGACATTGGCGATGGTGTCGCCGGTGAACAGCACGCAATGGTGCGGCAAATAGACCGCGATAGAGCCCTCAGTGTGACCCGGGATCGCCAGGATTTCGGCGCCGCCACCGAAATCGACGAGGTCGCCGTCGTGCAGCTCACGATCCACGGCGACCGGCTCCGCCGTCTCGGGCAGGCCGGCCGAGACCCGTTGGTAGATGGGCACTTCCCAATCCTCGAACACCGGCGGTGGCAATGCCGCGCCCGTCTGGATCGCGGTCGCGTCGCCCGCGCCGGCGAGCACTGGCGCTCCCGTCGCATTGTGCAGTTCTGCGGCCGAACCGCTGTGGTCGACGTGGCCGTGGGTCAACACGATACGGTCGACACCCGCTACGGCGGACAGAATCTCGGCAGCCGATCCCGGGGCGCCGGTATCGATCAGCGTCACCGAATCTCCGTCGCGCCACACGTACACCTGCCAGCCGTTGATCCGCAGCATGGACAGTTGAGGCGTCAGCGGAAGTGTCTCCATGACTGCACGCTAAGAGGCCGTCGTCGGCCTGGGGAAGCGGATCAGCTACTGGCGAAACTCTCGGCGAACCGTGCCCTCATTTGTGTTTCGAATGCGTGCACAGCCCGCAGCGGACGCATCATCACCGTCAGCTCGTCGATCAGCCCGTCGGTGTCGGTGTGTATGAAATCGCAACCCTGAATTGACAAGTCGCCGACGCGCGCACCGAACACCAGTGCGTGATCATTATCAGACTCTGCGCCGATCTCACGCTGATACACGAAGTCCTGCAGAATGCTGGCCACCAGGTTGATGATCTTTGCCACATTTTCCCGGCCGTGGTACGGCTTAAACGAAATGGGGCTGTGGAGCACCACATCATCGGCGAGAAGCTCAGCGATGACGTCCAACTCACGTGCTTCCACCGCACGACGGAATGCGAGCATGACGGTCTCCTTTCCTCGTTGCGGTTCGTTACACCAGCCGGTGGGCGGCCTGCTCGAGGAGGTCGCCCACGATCCGGAGATGCGACGACTCGATGGCTGCCCATGTCGCGCGAGCAACCATGGTCTTGTGTTGGACGAAGGTGCAGAACAGGACCGCGTCGCGCTCACGCTTGAAGAGCAGCTCGCCCGGCATCCCGATCAAGGAATCGCGGCCGAGCAATACGAATTCTGGTGTGCTCGCTCGGATCTCCCAACCGAGGATCGATTTTCGCGCTCGACCGATTGCAGGCCTTAGCCCGATCGCCGACCACCCGAACTGCAGGTTCGCTCTCACAGCCAGCGGCGCACCATCCAAGACGGCTCGAGCGCACTGCTCGGGGGAACTCGCTGTACCTGTTTCGACAAGGAACGCATCTGCGTAGTCGATGTCGGCCAACGTGCTGAGTGCCCGGGCGGTCGGCGGCACTGCGATCCGGCGCACCCTGGCGCGCGACTCGTCAAACTCCGACTTCGTTTCAAGCGCGCCCCGCGTTGAATCTGACATCCCACAACTCCCAAGGTCGCGAACCGTTGTCATCCGTACAATACAGAACTGTATGGATGATGTTGTTCGTTGTCAACGGCTTGATCGGGCTGCATAAAGTCATTGACCGACTGGTCGGTCGGTGATAAGTTACAGGCTGCGTTGCCGAAGGCACGGGCTAATCTCACACCTACCTGGCGGAAGCAATGACCAAAAAGAACCTTGACGCGAGCATCCACATTGCCGCTGCTCCGGAACGTGTCTGGAGCGTGTTAGCCGACCTCACGCGAATGCCGGAGTGGAGCCCGCAGTGTCGCCGCATGCAGCCGCTGGGGAGGGTGTGTGAAGGCTCCTACACCGTCAACTGGAACCGGCAAGGTTGGAAGTTCTGGCCAACGGCGTCGAAGGTCGAATCTTTCGAACCCAACGAAGCCATCGCATTTCGGACCTTGACGAACAACAGCACGTGGCTGTTCGAGATCAGGCCGGCCGCCGACGGAACCACACTGACCGAACGCCGGCTGGTTCCCCCGAAAGGTACGGCCTGGGTGTCGAAAACCATTGTCCAGCACGTTCTCGGAGGTGAGGACGCGTTCGACGACGAAATGCTCGGCGGGATGAAGACCACCCTCGCGAAGATCAAGGCTGCCGTCGAAGCCAGGTAACGAGACGGGGCATCAACTGGCTGCGGCATCGATGATGAGCGCCGACCGAAGTACATCCAGCGGCAGCCCGCCGAGATCTAGTGCGCGGCTGTGGAATTCCTTCAGCGACAGCCCCCGGCGGAGCGTTTCGTCGCGTAGCTGCTGCCAGAGCCGCTGTCCGATCGCATACGACGGAGCCTGCCCGGGCCAGCCCAGATAGCGGTCGAGCTCGAAGCGCAGGTTCTCCTCCGCCATCGCACTGTGCGACTGCAGGAATGCCCACGCCCGTGCGGCGTCCCAGACGCCGCCGTCAGGCGCGGTGAGCCCACAGTGCACACCGATGTCGATCACCACGCGCGCGGCCCGAAAACGTTGTGCGTCCAGCATTCCCATCCGGTTGCCGGCATCGTCGAGCCAGCCGAGGTCGGCCATCAACCGCTCGGCGTAGAGCGCCCAACCCTCGCCGTGTCCCGACACCCAGCAGCCCATCCGGCGCCATCGGTTCAGCCGGTCCGATGACACGACCGCCCGGCCGATCTGCAGGTGGTGGCCCGGCACGCCCTCATGAAAGACCGTGGTGGTTTCCTGCCAGGTCCGAAACGTCTCGACACCCGTTGGCACCGACCACCACATCTGTCCGGGACGGCTCAAGTCCTCGGACGGTCCGGTGTAGTAGATGCCACCGGTGTGGGTAGGAGCGATCCGGCACTCCAATGTGCGCAGAGGCGCGGCTATGTCGAAGTGGGTATCGGCCAGCGATTGCACCGCGCGGTCCGACAGGTCCTGCATCCATGCTTGCAGCGCCTCGGTGCCGTGCACCAGGTAGCGCGGCTCGTCGTCCAGCCGCCGCAGTGCCTCGCTGACCGAGGCGCCGGGATAGAGCCGGTCTGCAATCGTTTGCTGCTCGGCGACAATGCTTTCCAATTGACGAAGGCCCCACTCATAGGTCTCGTCGAGGTCGACCGAGGTGCCGAGGAATTCCCGTGACAGCAGCCGGTAGGCGTCGCGGCCAAATGCGTCCTCGTACCGGGCGTGCGGCGCGATCTCATCGCGCAGTGCGGCGGCCAGCGCGGCGTAGGAATCGGCCGCTGCCGCCGCGCGTTGCTGCAATTCCGCGTGCAGCACAGCGTTTTCCGGCGCCGCGTCGGCCACCATGTCCACAAATAGCTGTTGGATTTGGCCCGCCTGCTGGATGCCACGGGCGACCTGCCGCGCGGCGGGCGCACGGCCGGCTGTCACCGCGGCCCGCAGTGCTTCGACATAGCCGGCGACGCGGTCGGGCACCTTTGACATCCGTCGGCCGATCAGCGCCCAGTCCTCGTCGGTGTCGGTGGCCATCAAGTCGAACACGTCGCGCATCGACTGCAGCGGTGAAGCGATCACGTTCAGATCGCCGATGTCCAATCGGGCGTCGTGCAGTTCGATTTGCAAACCGAGTCGTTCGCACATCGCCGCAATCGTCACTTGGTCGACGTCGTCAGCCGGGCTGGTTCCGTCGAGCTCCCGCAGCGCCGAGCGGGCGGCGTCGACCCGCGCCGTCACACCGTCGGGGGAGTAGTCGGTGATGTCGTCATCGTGGCCGATGATGCCCATTTCCGTTGCCGCGCAAGGGTCCAACGACGCGAACGTGTCGAGGTAGCGTTCGGCGACGGCGTCGATGGCCGTAGGTGGCCTACCCAAGGTTGTTCGTCGCGAAGGTGTCGCACTTGTTGGGGTCGCCGGTCTGGTAGCCGACCGTGAACCACTTCTGCCGCTCGGCCGACGATCCGTGGGTCCATTGCTCCGGGTTGATCCGCCCGGTCGCCTCTTTCTGGATTCGGTCATCGCCTACGGATGAGGCTGCCGACAGCGCATCGGCAATGTCCTTGTCGCTCAACGGCTCAAGGAACGGCACGCCGGTGCTCTCCTGTTTGGTGATCGCCGCGTAGTGCGCCCAGACCCCCGCATAGCAGTCGGCCTGAAGCTCGGTGCGCACCCCGGCGCCCTCTGCGCCCGTCGGGTCCTGCTGCGCGCGGCCAAGAACGCCCCTGAGGTTCTGCACATGGTGACCGTACTCGTGGGCCACCACATACTCCTGCGCCAGCGGGCCACCGCTGGAACCGAACTGGTCGACGAGCACCTGGAAGAAGTCCGTGTCGAAATAGGCGGTCTGGTCGACGGGGCAATAGAAGGGGCCGACGGAGGTGTCGGCGGGTCCGCAGCCCGTCTGGACCGCACCGTGAAACAGCGTGGTGTGCGGAGGCGTGTAGCCCGGTGTCAGCTGCTGCCACACGCCGTCGACCGAGTTCGTCGTCGCGACCACCCGGCATTCGACGAACTTGTTGGCGTCCGCGCCGGTCTTGCAGTGGCTCAGGTCGTATCCCGGGGCTTCGACGCCGCCTGCGTCGATTTCCTGTTGCTGCGGCATCACCGAGCTGGGGTCGACGCCGAGGAACAACGCGATCACAACGATCAGCAATCCGCCGAGCCCGCCACCGATCGCGATTCCACGACCGGGCCCGCGGCCACCACCCGTCGAGATGTTGGTCGTGTCAATCTGCATACCCTCGTTGAAGGTCATTGCACCGCTCCGTCGCTCGCCACACCCTGTTCGGACCCAGGCCCGTCCAGCTTTGCACACTACGATTTAGGCGTGGCAGTCCTTCTTGGACATTCGACCATCGCGCATACGGGGCTGGGAGATCTGCGCGGCACCACCGAGGGTGGTGTCGGTGTCTGGCGCGGCGTGTCGTACGCCGAGCAGCCCGTCGGCGAACGCCGGTTTCTGGCACCGGCCCCGCTGCAGCCGTGGACCGGCGTGCGGGATGCGCTCGAACACGGACCCCTCCCGCCGCAGGGCAAGTCGTTCGTCGGCGGCGGTCGCGACGACCCGAAGGTGCGCGACGAAGCCTGTTTGACGCTGACGGTGTGGTCGCCCGACACCAGCGGCTCGTTGCCGGTGATGGTGTGGATTCCCGGCGGCGCGTTTGTATTTGGCGCCGGCCAATTCCAGCTCTACAACGGGTCGCGACTGGCGGCCAACGGAAACGTGGTCGTGGTCAACGTCACCTATCGGATCGGAGTGTTCGGCGGCTTCGAACTGTCCGACCTCGGCGACGGATTCGACGACAACCTCGCGCTGCGCGATCAGCTGGCGGCGTTGCGATGGATTCGGGAGAACATCGCATCGTTCGGCGGTGATCCCGACCGGGTGACCGTGTTCGGCGAGTCGGCCGGCGCGACCTCGGTGCTCGCGCTGTTGACCAGTCCCGCGGCCGACGGCCTGTTCCGCCGCGCGATCGCGCAGAGCCCCGCGCTTCCGCTGATCGCTGACCGCGAGTTACGGGCGCGGCGGGCCCACGACTTCCTGAAACGGCTGGGCGTGACCGCTGCCGAGGTCAAGGGGCTGCCCCAGCGGCAGCTGCGCCGCGCCGCGGGCATGCTGCAGCTCAAGAGCGCCGCAAGCACCCCGACGCTGGCGTACGGCCTGACCTACGGCGTCGACCTGCTGCCGAAACACCCGGTCGACGCTGCCCGCGAGGGCGCCCTGGCGCGGGTGCCGCTGATCATCGGCACCAACAGCCACGAGGCATCGATGTTCGCCTGGACTAAGCCGCCGATGCTGCCCACGACCACCGCGTCAATCGACGCCTACCTCAACCGCGTCGCCCCCGACGCCAAGGAGCGCGTGCTCGCCGCGTACCCGGACTACCCACGCAGACGCGCACTCGTCGCGTTCGGGTCTGACGTCATGTTCGGGGGGCCGGCCTGGGCGTTCGCCGACGCCTACAGCGCGCACGCGCCGACGCATATGTACCGGTTCGACCACTTCGGGATCAGCCTGCGGGTGCTCGGCCTCGGCGCCACCCACGGCAGCGAGATCGTGCACATTCAGCACAGCTATGCCTCGTTCATCGGCCGCAAACTGCACCCGTTGGGGCGGCGGCTGCAGCCGCCCGTCGGTCGGCGCATGCAGCGCGCCTGGCTGGACTTCGCGGCCAAAGGCTGGGAGAGCGGCGAAATCCATTGGTCCAGTGGGCACGATTGGCCCGTGTACGACACCGACGATCGATTCACCCGCATCATCCAGTCCGCCCGCGACACGGTGGTATCGGATCCAGACGCCGAGCGCCGCGAGGCGTGGGTCGGCCTGTATTGAGGCCGCAATGAGCCTTGTTGGTCGCGTGATCGGACTGCTCGCCGTCGTCGTTCTCGCGGGATGCGGCCAGGGCGGACCGGCTGGCGGGACGTCGAGCGCGACGAGCGTCGCACCGCGGCCTGCGCCGCCCGCCGCCTCGTACGCAAAAGCGCCGTGCCCCAACCCGATTTACACCGGGGTGCCGCAGCTCGACCTAGGTCCCGACGTCGAATGCGGCTATCTCACCGTGCCCCAGAATCGCGCCGATCCGAACAGCAGGAAGATCAAGCTCGCTGTCGTCACGCGCAAGACGACATCGCCGGACCCAAAACCCGATCCCGTGGTCTATCTCGCGGGCGGCCCCGGTGGCACACCGATGGTCCACAACTTCGACAACTGGCAACTCGACCGCGATCTGATTCTGCTCGGCCAGCGCGGCACGATGAAGGACGACCCGTTCCTGGCGTGCCCCGAAGTGGACCAATTCCTTGTCAAGGCAGTCGGAATCGGCGCCGAGAATTCCGCCTATTCGCAACAGAGCGCGGCGGCCGTGCGTGCGTGTCGCGACCGGATCGCGAAGGACGTCATCGACGTCGCGGCCTACAACACCACCGAAAGCGTCGCCGACGTCGCCGACCTGCGCACCACGATGGGCATCGACCAGTGGAACATCTACGCGCTGTCCTACGGCACCGACCTAGCGCTGCAGGTGCTGCGTGACCGTCCAGACGGCATCCGCTCGGTGGTGCTGGACTCCGTATTGCCGCCACCGGCCAACCTCGCCGAATCAGGTTGGGACTGGGCAGCGCAGAGCTACGAGGCGATCTTCGACGCGTGCGCGGTCGACCCGGGATGCAGCGAGGCTTTTCCCGACGCGCGCGCGGAGTTCACGCGCATGGTCAACGAGTTGTCGGCGAGCCCCATCCGAGTCACCGTGGACGTGGGCGGCACACCGACCGACGTCGTCATCGACGGGTACAAACTCGCCAGCGGCGTGGTGGTGGCGGCCGCTCAGACACCGGGCCAACTGGCCCGCATTCCGGCGATGATTCACAAGTTGGCCACCGGCGATCCGACCGACGTGGGCCAGGCGCTCGCGGCGGTGACGCCGCCGAACATCCTCAGCTACGGCGTGATGTACAGCGTGCTGTGCCGCGAAGCGGTGGCCCGCACCAGTCCCGACAAGGTGCTCGCTGTGGGGAAGCAGGCGCTACCCGATTTCCCCGACGCCGTCTTGAAGCTGCCCGCGCAGGTGCCGACGCTTTTCAGCGACTGCGAACAGTGGTCGGTGCCCGCGGCGCCGTGGTGGGTCTTCGACTTGGCCCACAGCGACGTGCCGACCCTGCTCGTCAGCGGCAGCTTCGACTCCGCGACGCCGCCGCCGTTGGCCGAGGAAGCGGCCCAGACATTATCCAACTCACGGCATTACGTCTTCCCGGGCACCGGCCATGAAGTCGCGCTGAATACCCGTGAGGCCGCGGGCTGCCTTCTTTCTGTGATGCGAAGTTTCTTCGACAATCCAGTCGAGTACAACGCTGATTGTGTTGCGACGCTTACTGTTCCACCATTTCAGACTGCCTAGCCGCCGAGGCAGGCCGGGTGTGTGAGGCACAGCAGTGACCTATCGGAAGTCGGGAGGGGAGGAGGATCGCGCCATACGAACGGTTCGTCAGACTCCTTGGACGAGTACCCATACCGGATGGCGTTAAGCCGCAAATCGCTTGTCGGTGTAGTCGCGCAGGTTATACAGGAACTTCTGGAACGTCCGCGCCATTACCGGCCGGCCGAGTGTCATCCCCAACCGCGCGGCAACGCCTTTCGGCTTCATCGCCATCACCCACGTCAAATGGCAGCCACTGGCCGTCGGCACTATCCGATAGTCCTCCGCGAACGCTGCGATACTGCCCGTCGAGGCTTCATTGAAACGAAAAGCCATGTGCGAGTAGGGCTCCCAGGCCAGGAATTCCTCGTCGCCGACGATGCCGCCGCGCATGTCCACAGTTCGTGTCGTGCCGATACCGTGCGGCTGCGGGCTGGTCCATGTCACCTTGGTGATCGCTGTTGCCCATTGCGGCCACGACTCGGCGTCGTCGAGCACCTCGAACAGCTGCTCGGGGGTGATGTTCAGATCGACGGTGCTCACGAAGCGGAACGGTGCGCTGTCAATGAAGTCCAGGCCGACGCGCTCGCAGGGTTTCATGGCCATACACCCTAGAGGACGCTGTCTAGCCTGGTCCGTCGCTTGCCGCAGCGAGCAGCGGCACCAACACCTCGCTGATCGGGGTGGCAATGCCGTGAGCCGCCGCCTTGCGCAGGATGACGCCGTTGCGGATGTCCCATTCCAACGGCCGGCCGGCTTCGCGGTCGGTCAGCATCGAGGTGGTGACATCGGGCGGGGCCTGCGCCAGCATGCCGATGATCTCGTCGATCACCTCGTCGCTCAGGTTGGCACCCTCCGCCCGCGCGACCGCGAGGCATTCGGCCAGATACCGACGGCCCAACGCGGCCACGTCGTCGCGACGGAAGATGCCAGAGCGCCTACCGGTCAACACCATGAAGGCGACCACGGCGTTCACCAGCAGCTTGTGCCACGCGGCGGTACTGAAGTCCGGGTCGAGCTCGACCGTGACGCCCGCGTCGCGCAACAACTCCGCGAGCGTCGATGCCGCCGTGGAGTCGGGCAGCACCAGCCGCGGCTCGTTGCGTACCCGCACCCATCCCTCCGGCTGGATCTCCGACGACAGCCAGATGGCCGCGGGCACGACCGTCGACGACGGGCAGAACCGTCCGACACGCTCGACCTGTTCGACGCCGTTCTGCAGCGCGCACACCACCGTGCGCTCGTGGCACAGCCGCGCCAACCAGGCTCCGGCCTGCTCGTTCTGGGTGTCCTTGACGGCGATGAACAGCACGTCGACTGGACCGTCGACCTCGGCGGGATCGGTATGCACCGGCCCCGGCAGCACGATCGGCTCCTTGTCGTCGGGCCGAACCTCGATCGACTCGCGCGCGGTGTGCCCGCACACCAGGACGGAATGACCGGCCGCGTGCAGGTACGCGGCGACGGTCGCGCCGATAGCGCCAGGGCCGACGAGTGCGATGCGGCTACCCATGATCGCCAAGCTACCGGCGCCGAGGCCCCCTCTACACTTGGCTGTCGTCTCATCAGGTCATTGACAGGGAGTTTTTGTGCTGCGCACACATGGGGCCGGTTCGTTGCGGGCCGCCGACGCCGGGCAGACGGTGACGCTGGCCGGTTGGGTGGCGCGTCGCCGTGACCACGGCGGCGTCATCTTCATCGACCTGCGTGACGCGTCCGGTGTATCGCAGGTGGTGTTCCGCGAAGGCGACGTGCTTGCCCAGGCGCACCGGCTGCGCGCCGAGTACTGCATCGCCGTCGAAGGTGTCGTCGAGATCCGCCCCGAGGGCAATGAAAACCCCGAAATACCGACGGGCGAGATCGAGGTCAACGCCACGTCGCTGACGGTGTTGGGGGAGAGCGCACCGCTGCCGTTCCAGCTCGATGAGCCGGCAGGCGAAGAGGCCAGGCTGAAGTACCGCTACCTGGATCTGCGCCGGGACGGCCCAGGTGCGGCGATTCGGTTGCGCTCCAAGGCGAATGCGGCCGCCCGCGAGGTGCTCGCGCGTCACGAGTTCGTCGAAATCGAGACGCCGACGATGACCCGGTCGACGCCCGAGGGGGCCCGCGACTTCCTGGTGCCCGCGCGGCTGCAGCCCGGCTCGTTCTACGCGCTCCCGCAGAGCCCGCAGCTGTTCAAGCAGCTGCTGATGGTCGCCGGCATGGAGCGCTACTACCAAATCGCCCGGTGCTACCGCGATGAGGACTTTCGCGCAGATCGGCAACCCGAGTTCACCCAGCTCGATATGGAGCTCAGCTTCGTCGACACCGAGGACGTCATCGCGATCTCGGAGGAGATCCTCAAGGCGTTGTGGGCCCTGATCGGCTATGACGTGCCGGTGCCGCTGCCGCGGATGACCTATGCCGACGCGATGCGCCGATTCGGTTCGGACAAACCCGATCTGCGGTTCGGCCTCGAACTGGTCGAGTGCACGGACTACTTCAAGGCCACGGAGTTCCGCGTGTTCCAGGCGCCCTACGTCGGCGCCGTGGTCATGCCCGGGGGCGCATCGCAGCCGCGGCGCACGCTCGATGCCTGGCAGGACTTCGCCAAGCAGCGCGGGCACCGCGGGCTGGCCTACGTGCTGGTGAACGACGACGGCACGCTGGGCGGGCCGGTGGCCAAGAACCTGTGCGACGCCGAGCGCGATGGGCTGGCTGCCCACGTCGGCGCGTCACCCGGTGACTGTGTCTTCTTTTCCGCCGGCCCGGCCAAGTCGTCGCGGGCGCTGCTCGGCGCGGTCCGCATCGAGGTCGCCAAGCGGCTCGACCTGATCGACCCGAACGCATGGGCGTTCACCTGGGTGGTCGACCCGCCGCTGTTCGAACCCGCCGACGAGGCAACCGCGCACGGCGACGTCGCCGTCGGATCGGGCGCCTGGACGGCGGTACACCACGCGTTCACCGCGCCCAAGCCGGACTTCGAGGACAGCATCGAATCCGACCCGGGTGCCGCGCTGGCCGACGCGTACGACGTGGTGTGCAATGGCAACGAGATCGGCGGCGGCTCGATTCGTATCCACCGGCGAGACGTTCAGGAAAAGGTCTTCGGCGTGATGGGCCTGGACAAGGCCGAAGCCGAGGAGAAGTTCGGATTCCTGTTGGAAGCGTTTACCTTTGGCGCGCCGCCGCATGGCGGCATCGCGTTCGGATGGGACCG
>DASRJA010000084.1:0-14337 GCA_035649695.1 Mycobacterium sp.
CACTCACCGCCGATCCCACCCGCAACTACCAGCCCAGCGCCCCAAATACCCGGACTTACCGCGGCCGCGAGCCCAAACCACCACCATGAGTGTCAGCGATGTCCCGAGACATAACTGTCAGCGATGTCCCGAGACACCACAGTACGCTGAGCGTCTGTTAGCGCACCGAAATCGCTACACCTTCGGTGACCACCAACAGCTCTTCGTACGTCATCGACATCACGGAATCCGCGGTGCCAGCGGCGGTCCAGATGACCGGATACCGGGCCAACGTCTCGTCGACAATTGTGCGCAGCCGGCTCGGGTGCCCAGTGGGTGCGACGCCGCCGATGACCTGATCGGTCGAGCTGCGCACCAGTTGCGGATTCGCCTTGCGGATCGCGGTGGCGCCGAGGATGCGCGCCAGGTGATCGGTATCGACGCGGTGAGCGCCGCTAGCCATCACCAGCAGCGGTGCACCATCGCAGTCGAACACCAGGCTGTTCGCAATCGCGCCGACCTCACAGCCGAGTTGGGCCGCCGCCGCGACCGCGGTCTTCGCATCGACGTCCAGGATCTTGACGTTGGGCTCGACGCCTGCGGCGGCCACCGCGGCCGCCACCCGGGAATTTCGCTTGTCCACGTTTCGTAGGGTATGTATGTGAGCTCGCGTGGATGGATCCTGTTCCTCGCGATGAGCATCATCTGGGGCATCCCATACCTGATGATCAAGGTTGCCGTTGAAGGTGTGTCGGTTCCCGTGCTGGTACTGGCCCGCACCGCGGTCGGGGCGGCGGTGCTGCTGCCGCTGGCCTTCTCCCGGCAGACCCTGACCATCGTCCGCAACCACTGGAAGGCGCTGCTGGGGTTCGCGTTCTTCGAGATCATCGCCGCGTGGTGGCTGCTCTCAGACGCCGAGCGCCATCTGACCAGTTCGATGACCGGTCTGCTCATCGCTGCATCACCCATCATCGCCGCAGTCCTCGACCGCTTCACCGGCGGTGAGCGGTTGGGTTACAAACGCATCATCGGCCTCTCCATCGGCATCGCCGGGGTGGCCGTGCTGGCCGGTCCGCATATCGGCGGCAGCACCTGGCCGATCATCGAGGTGTTGATGGTGTCGACGTGCTACGCGATCGCGCCGCTGATCGCCGCGCGCTACCTGGCCGACGTGCCAGCTCTGCCGATGACCGCGGTATGCCTTGGCTTCGCCGCGCTGGTGTACGCCGCTCCCGCAGCGGCTACCTGGCCCGACGAAATGCCGTCCACCCGAGTGCTTTTGGCGCTGGGCGGACTCGCGGTCATCTGCACCGCCTTGGCGTTTATCGTGTTCTTCGCGCTCATCCGCGAAGTCGGTGCGGCGCGTGCGCTCGTGTTCACCTACATCAATCCGGCGGTCGCCTTGGCAGCCGGGGTGATCGTATTGCACGAGCCGCTGACGGCGTGGAACGTCGCGGCGTTGACCCTCATCATGGTGGGTTGCGTCTTGGCGACCCGGCGGCACCCGGAACACGAACCCGACATCGTGACGGAGGCGACGGTTGCGCCGCGGTGACGATGGGCTGCTGCGCCTTCAGCCGTTGAAGCCCAGCGCGGCAACAACGTTGTAGTTGTCCGACTTGTTCCACAGTTGGGTCACAACGAAATCGTCGTACAAACCGTGCGGAACGCTGGTATCCACTTGCACGCGGACACCAGTGAATATGGACGGCGGCTGCCCTTTCAGATCCAGGTCGATCTCCGTATCAACAGGCGCGTCGCCGCCGGCACCCTTGATGTAGCGCTTCTGGAGAACGGTGCTGCCCGAATCTTCGTACATCGTGACCGCTATCCGGTGGCCGGGATAAGGCTCGAATGTGCGGACATTCTCGCTGCGCAGCCGGAGCGTCGTCGCGTGAGAACCGGTCGCGTCCCTCTTGGTCAGTGTGACGGGAAACTCCACGACAAGACCGGAATAAGACGCATCCGCGAAGACGCCTGGGTTGTCACCGAGATGTACGCGGCCTTGCCAGATCAGTTCCGGTTCCGGGCTCAGCATGGAATACCCCCACTCAATGGACGTTGCCGCTGAACTTACCGATACCTCACCACTGTTGCCGGAATTTCCGGAAAAGCGTTGCGTAGCTATGTGCTGACCCACCGGGAGCGCTGGATTACGTCAAGTTCGCGGATTCAATCGAATTTGCTGACGCACGACCGTCACTTCGAGCCGCGGTGAGCGCGGCGTACGGCGTCAACACCGTCGAGCCGTGGGTCTTGCAGCCCTCCAGACCCCGGTGCGCTTGTGCTAGCAGGTAGAGCGCCTGCTCATTCCGCAAACCTGACCCGTGCGGATGTGCGATGCTGGGCTCGGTCGTGCACTGAAGCGGGGGCCGGGGGCAAATGCAGACCTTCGTCCGTGACCACACGGATTGTCCGAGCCAGCATGTGGCGTGCCAAAGGCCGCGCCAGTGAAGCCTGCACCATTCGACTACCACTGCCCCGGAGATCTCGCCGAGGCGATCGCGCTGCTGCAACAGCATGGCGACGAGGCAAAGGTGCTCGCTGGCGGGCAGAGCCTGATCCCTCTTCTATCGCTGCGTCTTTCACGGTTCGACCACCTTGTCGACCTGCGGGCGATCGAGGAACTCCGCGGCGTTACGACCGATGACGGCTCGATTCGAGTGGGAGCCATGACCACTCAAGCCAACCTGGCCCGAAGTGAAGACGCCGCTGCCGTGCCCCTGCTCGCCAAGGCGACGTCGCACATCGGCCACTATCAGATCCGCAATCGCGGCACGCTGGGCGGCTCTCTTGCGCATGCCGACCCCGCCGCGGAATACCCGGCGGTGGCGCTAGCGCTCGACGCGTCGTTCGAGATCGTGGGGCCAAGCGGCGCCCGGCGCATTCCCGCGGCTGACTTCTTCATATCGACCTGGGTGACCGCCATCGAGCCGGACGAGGTCTTGGCGGCAGCCCACTTTCCCATCTGGTCCGGCAACTGCGGCTGGGCCGTCGCTGAAGTGGCTCGTCGCGCGGGCGACTTCGCGATGTGCGGCGCCGTGTGCGGGATCCAACTCGACGGCCAACGAGTGAGCCGAACGGCATTGGCTCTGTTCGGCGTCGCAAGTGCACCGGTGCGGGCACATGCCGCCGAATCGGTAGTCACGGGGGCGACGGTGGACGATCTCGATTTGCCGGATATCGGGGCAGCGGTCGCGGCCACCTTGGATCCGCCCGGTGATGTTCATGCGTCCGGTGACCAACGCGGAAGAATGGCCAAAACCCTTGTACCACAGGTGCTTGCGGCCGCAATCGATGAGGCGAGACATGCGTGAGATAGCACTGACTGTGACGGTCAATGGGGATCGGCTTTCCCGCACTGTGGAGGCGCGGCGCACGCTCGCGGATTTCCTGCGTGACGATCTGAGCCTGACCGGCACGCACCTGGGCTGCGAGCACGGCGTCTGCGGGGCGTGCACGGTGTTGCTCGATGGGGACGCGGTGCGCTCCTGCCTGATGTTCGCCGTACAGGCCGACGGTGCCGAAGTGACGACGATCGAGGGGCTCTCAGAGCGCAACGGCGAACTGACTCCGATCCAAGCCGCCTTCCAGGCCGAGCACGGCCTTCAATGTGGTTTTTGCACACCGGGTTTCGTGGTCTCGGCGCACGCCTTCCTCGAAGAGCACCCGAACCCGTCCGACGAGGAGATCCGCGATGCGCTGTCGGGAAACCTCTGCCGGTGCACCGGATATCAGGGCATCATTGCCGCGGTGAAACGCGCAGCGGAGAACGGGAGGTCATCATGACCGCCGGTCGCTTCATGGGGCAGGCGATCGCCCGCTCGGAAGACCCGCGCCTACTGACTGGACGCGGGCGCTTCATCGCCGACGTCGTGGTACCCGGCGCATCCGACGCAGCGTTCCTGCGCAGCGAGGTGGCCCGTGGGCGCATCACCGGCCTCGACGTCGAGGCGGCCCGGTCAGCACCCGGCGTACGAGCTGTGTACACCGCCGCCGACCTCAACCCGCTGGTGCACCAGACATCTCTGTCCGGCATGCCCGATGCGCCATTTCCGCCCAAGTACTGTCTCGCCCAAGACGACGTCCGCTATGTCGGCGACCCGATCGCCATCGTGATCGCCGAGAATCGCTACCTCGCCGAGGACGCCGTCGAGCTGATTGAGTTGGACATCGATGTCCAGGACCCCGTTATCGACGTCGACGCTGCCCGCGACGGCAAAGGCGACCTGGTGCACCCCGAGATCGGCACCAACACACCTCAGGTGATTCCGCTGTTCGGCGACCCTGACCTCGAGCAGGCCTTCGCGGACGCCGCAGACGTAGTGCGAGACACCATCGTGATGCACCGCTACGTGCAGGTGCCGATGGAATGCCGCGGCATCATTGCCGACTGGGATCCCTACGGGGAGGCGCTCACCGTGTGGAGCGCAACCCAAAGCGTTCACGAGGTGCAGGCGTTCCTCGCCGGGCTGCTCGGCATCAACAGCAACAAAATCCGAGTGCTGCAGCCGGACGTCGGTGGGGGGTTCGGCCAGAAGATGATGATCGGACGCGACGAGTGGGCAGTGGTGCTGGCCGCCACCGTGTTCGGGCGTCCCGTGCGCTGGATCGAGGACCGACGCGAGAACCTGACGGCGGCCTCCCACGCCCGTGACGAGAGGATGGACCTCGCGATGGCGCTGAACGGCGACGGGACTGTCGTCGCCATCCGAGGCGAAATGATCGAGAACATCGGCGCCTACCAGACAATGGGATCTTCTGGCATGGGCGCCTTTGTGGCACCGTTTCTGACGAACGCCTACAAGATTCCCAAGGTCGGATTTGCGAGTGAGGCGGTGTACACGAACACCTGCGGCAAGGCCCCTTACCGTGGCCCGTTCCTGATCTACGCCGTGGGCATCGAACAGCTGATGGACACCGCGGCCCGCCAAATCGGAATGGACCCGCTTGAGCTGCGCCGCCGCAACGTCATCCGCGCCGAGGACCTGCCGTACACGTTGCCCAGCCTGCAGTGCTTCGATGCGATCACTCCCGCCGAGACGCTTGAGCAGGCCGCGTCGATGATCGATTACGACGGCTTCCGGGACAAGCAGGCAGCCGCTCGGGATCAAGGACGCTACCTCGGCATCGGTATCAGCCTGTGCGTGGAACCGTCGGCGATCGCGGTCGGCGGACTGGGCACCGAGGCCGCGGTGGTCCGAATGGATTACAGCGGCAAGGTCACGGTGTTGCTCGGTAGCTCCAGCACCGGCATGAGTGTCGTGACGACAATGAGACAGGTGGTCGCCGAACACCTTGGCTGTGCACCGGACGACGTCACCGTCATCCAAGGCGACACCGCCGCCACCCCGTACAGTGCCGGCACGGGGGGCAGCCGCAGCGCGGTGCTATGCGGCAACGCGGTCGCCCAGGCGACCATCGAGTTGCGGTCGAAGCTGACAGAGATCGCCGCGGATGCACTCGAAGCGGCTGTCGAGGATCTCGAGGTCGACGACGGTCGCGTCTTCGTTCGCGGCACCGCAACCAAGGGAATGACTTTCGCCGAACTGGGCCAATTGGCCTACGTAGGCCATGACCTTCTCGGACCGGGAACGACGCCAGGACTCGAGGCGACTCACCGCTACAAGGCGCCGCCGTTCACGTTCTCCAACGCGTGCCACATCTGTACGTGTGAGGTCGACGTCGACACGGGTCTGGTGAGGATCCTCCGGTACGTCGTCAGCGAGGACTGCGGACGAATGATCAACCCGAAGGTGGTGGAGGGCCAGATCTTCGGCGGGGTGGTCCAGGGCCTCGGCGGTGTGCTCTACGAACACATGGTCTACGACGACGACGGTAATCCGCTCACCAGCACCTTCGTCGACTATCTACTGCCGACCGCGGCCGAAGTGCCCACCATTGAGGTCGGCCATGTCGAGTCGCCTGGCCCAAACCCGTTGGGCGTCAAGGGAATGGGAGAAGGTGGTGCGATTGCGTCGCCTGCCGCGGTGGTCAACGCCGTCGCCGACGCGCTCGCACCGCTCGGCGTCACCGTCTCTGGGTCGCCGCTCGGCCCGAAGCAGATCCTCGACATGATCGCCGCGGCCGACGGTCACTTCGAGTCGACTTCGTCCTGATATTTCTTCGTCATGTGGTCGATCGCCTGAAGCTGCGTCTGGGCAAGGTCGTCACGCACCTCGCTCGCACGCGCCGCCGCATCCACCGTCGGTTGTGCCTGCCCCTGGAAATGCGGTATCACCTCGGCGGCGAACAATTCGGCGGACCGCTTCGTCGCAGCCGGGTTCGCCCATTCGTGGCCCATCTGCAGCATGCAGCCGAACCCGCCGGACTGATCCCAAAGCCGCTGCACCTGCGCCCGTGCTTGCTCGGGCGTGCCGATCACTCCGGCTCCCGCGTCGTTGATGATGTTGATCATTTCGTCGATCTGATCCCCCGGAATCGTCATCTGCGGGAACGCCGCGACCTTCTGGAAGTACCGGAACCACGGCTCGATGCCGAACCTGACGTCGGCGCGCGCCTGCTCTTCTGTCTCGGCGATGTGCATCGGGCCAACCAGGGTCCAGTTGCGGCGATCGACCTGCGTGCCGAATGTCGCCGCCCGCTCTTCGACGATGCCCCAGTGATACGCGAGCGCATCGAAGCCTTCGACCACCAGTGTGGCGCCAATCGAAAGCAGACCAATGCCGTGCTTGCCCGCCAGCCGCGCACCCGTCGGAGAGGCGACCGCCGCCACCGCCAGCGGAATGCCGCCGTCGGAATACGGCGCGAGTTGCAAACGCGCATCGAACAATTCGTGCGTGGCGGTTTTGGCCGTCACGCTTTCGCCTGCCAACAGCCGCACGACGATGTCAAGGTTGGTTTCGAGAAGCTCGCGGGTATCGGTCGGGGTCAGACCGATCATCGCGGAATCGCTTGGCAGTGAACCCGGCCCCATCCCGCCGATGATGCGGCCATGGGTGAGGTGATCGAGCAGCACCAAGCGATCGGCTACCCACAGCGGGTTGTGATACGAGAGCGAAATGACCCCGGTGCCGAAGCGAATGCGCTTCGCCCGCTCGGCGGCCGCCGCGATGAAGATCTCGGGTGAGCTGATGATCTCGCTGCCCGCGGAGTGGTGCTCGCCGTACCAGATCTCGTCGTAGCCGAGCGCATCGAGGTGCTCCGCGAACTCGAGGTCCCGCTGCAATGCCAATGTCGGGTTGGTGCCCGCGCGGTGAAACGGTGCGATGAAGTATCCGAACCTCAGCCTGGCCATCGGGCGCCTCCTCGCGCAAGCAACGTTCGCGGTCTAGATCAGACCACTCTTGCATGGCGTCATCGTTTGATGACGCGTCTGGAGGACAAACATGCGACAGTTCCCGAATGACGGCAAACGTCGCCGTGATGGGTGCGGGACCCGGCGGGCTGGCCACCGCGCGGTGGCTGTTGTCGGAGGGATTCGAGCCGACCATCTTTGAACAGGCGCCGACGGTTGGCGGCCAGTGGACAGGACTCCCTGGCCTCAGTGGGGTATGGCCGACGATGCACACCAACACCAGTCGGGTCCTGACGGCCTTCAGCGACCTGGAGCATGAGACCAACCTCGTGTATCCGTCGGGCCGCGACGTCCTCGACTACCTGAGCCGCTACGCCGAGGAGTTCGGGCTGATGTCGCGCATCCGGTTCGGCGCGCGGGTCGAGCGCCTCAACCGAGATGACGCGGGTTGGCTCGTGGACTCCACCGGCGGCTCCGAGCGCTTCGAACGAGTGGTGGTGGCGACAGGTAGGTTCCAATCCCCCACCATTCCAAGCGTTCTCGGGCTGGACACGTTCGCAGGCGCGGCGGGTGTGATCACCACATACGAGTATCGGGACCCCGCGCCTTATCGCGGGAAGCGTGTACTTGTCGCGGGCGGAGCGATCAGTGCCCTGGAGATCGCCGCCGACATCGCCCACTTCGGCGCGGCCCGCGTCGTCGTCACCCAGCGCCGGCAGCGGTACGTGCTGCCGAAGTTCGCGGCGGGCGTGCCTTCCGACTATCGAATGTTCACCCGGTACGGAACGCTCGCGGACGAGCGCCTCCCCGTAGCGGAGGTCGACCGGCAACTGAAGGAGATCGTTGTCGAGGCGGGCGGAAGCCCCGAGCAGTATGGCGCGCCGGCGCCCGCTCCTTCATTCTTCGCCGCGGGTGTCACCCTCAGCCAGCACTACTTACCGCTCGTGGCCGAGGGCCGGATCACCGTCCGACCGTGGATCGAGTCCGTCGAGGGCGCGGCCGTGTCCTTCCTCGACGGGACCACAGAGGAGTTCGACGGAATTATCTTCGGCACCGGATTCGCAATGCAGTTGCCATTCCTGAGCGAGGAGATCCGCGCGATTCTCGACCTCGACACGGTGCACCTGGACGCCGATCGCTACACCTTTCATCCCGACTTGCCCGGGCTGGCCTTCGTCGGCATGTGGGACCAGGGGGGCGGATATTTCGTGCCACTGGAGTTGCAAGCGAGGTGGATCGCCTACTCCTGGAGCGGCGCGGTGGCGGCTGATGAGGCCGAACAGCGGGCGGCTGTCAATGCCTACCGCGCGCGGCGCGGTATGTCCCAGAAGACGCGGATGAACTTGGTCGCCCTGACGTTCGCCAGGGCCGCGGGTGTCGAGCCCCGGCTAGAGAACTGGCCGGGGCTGCGCCGGGCTCTGCTGTTTGGTCCTCTCGCGCCGAGTTGCTTTCGGCTCGAGGGGTCGGACGCCCTTGCCGACGCCCCGGCCCGATTCGCTCGCGATGCCGCTGCGTTCGGTGCGATCACATCGACCGAGCTGACGCAGCGCGAACAGATGTACTGGGCGCTGGTGGGGCCGCGCCACCCATGGTGAGCCAATGGCCGGTAAGCGCTCCAGCTAAGATCCGTCTGTCATAGGATTCGCACCGATTCAAGCGCCAATCTCCGCGCCGTGCGATAACGTTCGACGCACGCCGGGATTCGCGGCGATCGTAAAGGAGCAATTCGTGGCAAAGCACCGCCAACCGAAGAATCGTCGAATTTCGTCCAATGGACAGGCGGTCACAAAGAGACGGCCGTCACCGTCGCTGGTTCTCGCGGGCTCCACCGCTGTCGCCCTGTCGACCGTCCTCGTCTTCGGTCATGCGACCAACAACACGGCGGACAGCCCACAGGTGCAGCTCGCGGCCGCCACCATAGGCATCGGCGGCCGCGGCGACCCGAACGCGGCCAACATCCCGAACAAGTTGCAGGGCCAGGTCGTTCCTTTCGGTGTCCCCCCTGTCAACTACATTCCCGTCGTGTACCCGGCCGGATTCGACATCGACAGGAGCGTCGCCGCGGGTGTTCCGGTGCTGGACCAGACGATCAAGTCGAATTCCGCTCAGTTCCTGATGGTGGTCGGCTATTCGGAAGGAGCGCTCGTCGCCGAGAACGTACGGCGCGACCTTGACCCCGGCGATCCCGGTGCGCCGCCCGACAACTCCACCAACACGAACAATCCGGGATTGCTCTGGGTCATGATCGCCTCGCCGAATATCCCGAACGGCGGCCTCGCCGGGCGTTTCCCAACCGGATTCGGAATCCCCTTCATCGTCACGTCGAACGGTCCCGCGGAGCCGTCGCCCTACGACACGCAGTATGTGACGAATGAGTACGACCCGTACGCCGATTTCCCGGCCTACTTCAATCCGCTCTCGCTGGTGAACTCCCTTTTTGCCGTCGTATATGTCCACCCGGATCAGTACTACGACAGCATCGACTACGACCCCCTCACCGGCGCAACGAACGATCCCAATGTCTTGGTGCACCCCCCGGTGCCGAACAGCGCTGGCGGCACGGACACCTACGTGTTCGTTCTAGCCAACGAGCTGCCGCTGTTTGCGCCCGTGCGGCAGATCGCGGGCATCCTGCAATTGACGCCACTCACCGAACCGTTGCTGGACAGCGTCGAGCCGCTGGTGCGGTTGGTCGTTGACATGGGTTACACCGATCGCCAAAACCTGAATCCTCAACAGCACGTTCAGTTTTCGTTGATCACGCCCCCAGAACGAATCCTCGAGACGATAGCCGGGGTTCCGGGCGCGATCGGGCAAGGGGTGACCAACTTGGTCACTGGACTACCCGCGCCGGTCGCGCCGACGAACTCGCCCGCGATCAACGCGAAGTCGCTGGCGCAGGAGCCCTCGGAATCGCTAGTGAACGACGAGCCGACGATCGCCGCAGCCACCGACCCGGCACCGCCGCAGACGCCGTCCGGCTCGGGCACCTCCTCCCCGACCGAGACACCGGCGGCGACCACGCTGTCGGACCCACGGCCAACGCTTGGCAAGGTCACCGAGGACGGCAACAAAGCCACGCCGAACACGTCCAGCCCGACCACGACACCGAAGAAGAACGTGTTCACGGAGCTGGCCGACGCGGTCAACGGGTTCTTCAGCCCCAAGACGAAGCCGGCGCCATCCCCACCGAGCTCAGATCCCACCGGCACCACGCCGAGCGGCTCGACCACGCAAGACCAGTCGGAAGGTCCGACGAGCAACGCCGCCTGACAGCTATGCGTTGAGTGCGGCTTCGCCGATGACATGTCGCGCGCGAAGGTCGGCCAGCTGGTCATCGGTGAGGCCAAGACCCCGCAGGATCTCGTCGTTGTGCTGCCCAAGGGTCGGCGGCGCGGACCGGTGGTGGCTGCGGGGGCCGGGTGTCATCCTGAACGGCCAGCCGGGGTAGCGGTGCGGCCCGGTGATCGGGTGCTCGACATCTTGGTAGTAGTGCCGCGCGTCGAGTTGAGGGATGTCATACATGCGGTCGGCTGTCAGCACCAGTTCTGCCGGAATATGCTGTGCGGCAAGGATCTTGACAATATGGCCCGCCGCTTGGGTGCGGGTCCAGTCGGCGACCACCGTGTCGAACTCGTCGTGTGTGAGATGCCGTTGTTCCGTCGACGCGAATCGCGGATCTGAGAGCAGGTCCGTACGCCCCATTGCCTCGACCATGTGCGCCCAGTCGGCGTCGTCGCGCACGCACAGCGCGACCCATGCATCGTCGTCCACGGTTGGATAGACACCTTGTGCATGACCGCGGCGGCGGTTCCCGTCGCGCGGCGGCACAACGGCGTTCATCGAGTACTCGATCACGGGCTCGGCGGCGACGCAGGCCGCGACCTCAATCTGAGCGACCTCGATGAGTTGCCCTTCGCCAGTGCGGCGCCGATGCTCGAGCGCGGCGAGAAGCGCAACGCCGCCGTGCACGCCGACGATGGGATCCGCAGGTCCCTGCAGATTGCACGGCGGCCCGTCGCCGTACCCGGTCACGGCCGCCATGCCCGACGTCTGCTCGAAATTGAGTGCCCAGCCGACATAGTCACGCCAAGGCCCCTCCAGGCCAAACCCGGGCATCCGAACCAAGATCACGTCGGACTTCAGTGCCACCAGGGATTCATAGTCCAGCCCGAATTGCTCGATGACGCGAGGCGAGAAATTCTCCACGACGACATCGGCATCGCGGACAAGTCTGCGGACCAGGTCACGCCCCTGATCGGACGTGAGGTCCAGTGTGATGTCCCGCTTGTTGAGGTTGGTGCCCTGCCACATTGCGCTGCGCTCGTACCACCGGTCCCCCTCGTAAGCCCACGCACCCGAATAGCGATGTCCGTCGGGTCGTTGTATCGATTCGACTTTGACGATCTCGGCACCGAACGCGCCGAGATAGCAGGTCAAATAGGCACCCGCCCAGAACGTGGAGAGGTCAAGGACTTTGACGTCGGCGAACGGCGAGACCGGATTGGCGCCGGCGCCAGGCCAGCGAGCCGAATCCGTCTCTGTCGCAACGTCACCAAGTCGGGGCGCGGTTCGCACAGGCAATACGGGCGTCCGTGACAGGCGGAATGGGCTGCCCGGCCGCCGGAACGACCAGCCGTCACCGCCCCCGTCCACAAAAAACCCGCGATCCCGGTACTGGGGGCACTCTGCGACGGTTCCGCCGTCGTGGACGGGCGAAACCGGAATCCGCATCGCCTGGCCCAAGTCCACAATCTCGGCCACGGTTCGCTCTGACAGCCATGGCTGGGCGTGGCCGTAGAACTCGGCGCGCTCGGGACCTCCCAACATGATCGCGATCTGGTGCTCGCCGTATTCGGGCAGATCGAGCATTGCGCACACGTCCAACCAGTGCTGACCCGTCAGGCAGTTGATCCCGAGCCAGCCGTCCGCGGCGCGGACGATGCCCATCATCGGGGCCGACCTGGTGTTGGCCGGCAAGCCGAGGTTGCGCATCTTTTCGGCCATCAGCATCGGGTACGGCAGCGTCGACAGCAGCGATTCAAGCACCGAAACGTCCACCTCGACGAGGTGACTTACGTTGGCGGACAGGGTTCTCAGCGCAGTGAGCGCACCGAGCGCGGCGTAGCCACCCGCCACATACTCCGAGATCCTTCCGCCTGCCTGCACCGGCGGTCGCTCCGGGTCTCTCCTGTTGATCCATCCCGCTGCCGCCTGCAGGGTCAGCGGCGAGGCGACGCGGTCACGCAGCGGCCCGTGCTGACCGAAGTCCGAGATGCGAACAACGACGAGGCCTGGACTGACCGCTTCTAATGCCCGCGCGTCTAGCCCGCAGCGATCGAGCGTTCCGGGCGGCAAGGCCTCGACGAGCACATCAGCGCGGGCAATCAAGTCGCGGACGGCCGAAGCGTCGCTATCCGCCGCGAGATCGAGTGTGGCTCCGCGCTTTCCGGCGTTGAGGTACTCGAACAGACCGGACCGATTGGGATCCGGTATCCCGCCGGGAAATGGTCCCCAGCCGCGCATGGGATCTCCGGAAGGTGGTTCGACTTTGGTGACCTCGGCACCGAGGTCGACGAGCAGCTTGGCGCAGTACGGGCCCGCGATGTCCCCCGCGAGCTCGACGACGCGCAATCCCGCAAGTGCTGCGGTCACGCCGGGATCCCGACCGTTTTCGGCTCCATGCGCTTTCCTCACCGAAGTCAGTGAACCAACACATGGTGTACACCTGTCGGACTCGCCACGTCAATCACGTCTACCTAACTCGATTGATAACCAACGGAATCACTGAGTATTGACAGTGCCATGCCCATCGAGTAAACACAGTCTCTATCAGACAGATTGATATGATCTGTCTGATTTCGACTCCATCGAGGGAGGCCGCGCTGCGTACCACATTCCCTCTGCACTCCCCCGATTTCTACGCGGGGGACCCATACCCTGCGTACAAGGAGCTGCGCGCGAGCGCGCCGGTGTGCTGGAACGACGTCACGAAGTTCTGGGCACTGCTGCGCTACGACGACATTCGGTATGTGTCCACAAACCCGGACAAGTTCTCCTCGACCGCGGGCATCACCATCCCAGACCCGGTGATGCCGAACCCGGTTCAGGAGGGCGCCCTCATCTTCACCGACCCGCCGCGGCATCGTCAGCTGCGCAAGCTGATCAACACCGGGTTCACTCGGCGGCAGGTGGCCATCCTCGAGCCGAAGGTGCGCGAAATCGTCCACGGCGTCTTCGACGATGTGCGGGCCGGATCCACGCACGAGTTCGCCGAAGAGCTCGCGGCACCGTTGCCCACCCGGATGATCGCCGAGCTGCTCGGCGCGCCACCCGACGATTGGGAAAAGTTCCGCAGATGGTCCGATGCGTGCACCGGGAATGCCGACCCCGAGATCGAAATGGATTCGCTGGTGGCCGTCGGCGAGCTGTTCGAATACTTCCAGCAGCTGATCGCCGTGCGGCGCACCGAGCCGCGAAACGACATGCTGTCGGTGTTGACCACCGCCGAAGTCGACGGGGCCAAGCTGACCGACGAAGACTTGCTGAACTTCGCGTTCCTGCTGCTCGTCGCGGGTAACGAAACCACTAGGAACCTGATCGCGCTGGGAACGTTGGCGCTCATCGAGCATCCGGCAGAGGCCGCCAAGCTTGTCGAGGATCCCGGGCTGATACCGGCGGCGGTAGAGGAGATGCTGCGCTGGACCAGCCCGGTGACACACATGGCACGGGCGGCAACGGCGGACATCGAGATCCGCGGGCAACAGATCCGCCGGGGCGACATGGTCGTGATGCTGTACGGCTCCGCCAACCGCGACGAGGAGGTCTTCGGTTCCGACGCAGAGGAATTCAAGGTCACTCGCCATCCGAATCCACATATCGCATTCGGCTGTGGCGAACACTCGTGTGTCGGCGCACAGCTGGCCCGCCTCGAAGCCCGCGTGTTCTTCGAGGTATTGCTGGGCCGCTTCCCCGAGCTGGAGCTTGTCGGCGATGTCGATCGGATGCGCGCGACGATGGTGCCCGGCGTCAAGCGAATGCCCGTGCGACTCGGAACGGCAAGCTGAGCATGTACCTGGACTTCACACCGGAGCAGAAAC
>DASRJA010000085.1:0-4884 GCA_035649695.1 Mycobacterium sp.
CCAGTTCGCCTTGACCTCCGAGCGGTAGTACCACCGCGACGTCATCTGATCGAACGGGTAGCCCGCGAGCCCGGTGATCATCGGCCCGAGGAAGTCACGCAGGCTCTGTTCGGGTTCAGGTGCGAAGTTGACGAAGATGAAGCCTTCCCACACGTCGCAGTGCACCGGCACCAACCCGTACTGACTCTTGTCGAGGTCGAAGAACTCCCCCTCCTGCTGCACGAACGTGAGGTTGCCGTCCAAGTCATAGCGCCAGGCGTGGTACTTGCAGGTGAACTGGCGACAGACGCCGCTGGTCTCCTCGAGAGGCATGTCGTTCCACACCAGCTTGTTGCCGCGGTGCCTGCAGATGTTGTGGTAGGCCTTGATCTCACCGGACCCGGTGCGCACCAAGATGATTGACGTGTTGACGACCTTCATTTCCTTGGTGAAGTAACTGCCCTTGCGCGGAAGTTGTTCAACGCGACCAACATTGAGCCATGCGCGCTTGAACACCGCGTTCCGTTCTACCTCGTAGAACTCGGGGCTGATGGAATCCTCATAGGACACCGGATCCGTCCCCAGCTGCGGGTAGTGCTCCGTCCAGCTGCCTTCGAACGGTTTCGGGAATCGAGCCATCGCCTTCTCTCCTTCTCCACTCGGTAGCGCCGACGGTATATGCTCCAGGCAACAATCACAAGTAGTTGATATTGCCGTCGTGTCGTTCGGAAGGAGACGGTCGAGTGCATCAGGACCAGCTGTTCATCGGCGGAAATTGGGCCAAGCCGAGCACCGACCGCCGCATCGAGGTGATCTCCCCGCACTCCGAAGAACCGGTGGCACAGGTCGCGGCCGCAGGGACTGCCGACGTGGACACGGCGGTCGAGGCCGCACGGGTCGCATTCGATACGGGGTCGTGGTCTCGGCAGACACCAGCCGAGCGCGTCGACGCCGTGCGCCGGCTTGCCAAGGTGTACGGCGAACGGCGGTCCGAGATGGCCGAGGTGATCACCTCGGAGGTCGGTGCTCCGATCAGCTTCTCGCAGCGGACTCAGGTAGGGCTGCCCGCGATGATGATGAGTGCGTTCTGCGATGTGGCCGAGTCTTATCCGTGGCGGGAGGCGCGGCCGGGAAGGTACGGCGCCGACATCCACATCCATCGCGAGCCGGTCGGCGTCGTCGCCGCGATCGTGCCGTGGAACATGCCGCAGTTCCTGATCACCACCAAGCTGATCCCCGCGCTGTTGGCCGGGTGCACCGTCGTTGTCAAACCCGCACCGGAATCACCGCTGAACGCGCTGCTGCTGGCGGAGATGATCGCCGAGATCGGGTTGCCGGAGGGCGTCGTCAGTGTGCTGCCCGGTGACGCTGCCGTTGGCGAGCACCTGGTGAAACACCCTGGTGTGGACAAGGTTTCGTTCACCGGTTCGACGGCCGCAGGTAGGGCCGTCGCGGCCGCATGCGCGACCGACCTGCGCCGCGTCAGCCTGGAACTCGGCGGCAAGTCCGCTGCGATCGTGCTCGCGGACGCCGATCCAGGCGCCGTCGCCGCCGGCGTGCGGTCGGCGAGCCTGTCGAATAGCGGCCAGATCTGCAATGCGCTGACCCGCATCCTGGTGCCGGACGGTAGGGCCGACGAATTCACCGATGCACTGGCCGCCGAGATGACGTCACTCGTCGTCGGGGACCCGACGGACAGCGCGACGCAGGTGGGTCCGCTCGTCGCGCAGCGTCAGCAGCAGCGCGTGCGCGGGTACATCGAGAGCGGTCGGCAACAGGGCGCCCGGCTAGTCGTGGGCGGGGCCGAGATGCCCGACGGCCTGGACCGGGGATGGTATGTGAAGCCGACCCTGTTCGACGGTGCCGATAACTCAATGCGAATCGCTCGCGAGGAGATCTTCGGCCCGGTGCTGACCGTGATCCCCTACGCCGACGATGAGGACGCGGTGGCCATCGCCAACGACTCCGACTACGGCCTGGCCGGGTCCGTCTGGACCGATGACACCGACCGTGGCCTCGCGATCGCCGCACGCATTCGCACCGGCACCTTCGGCGTCAACCAGGGCTACACCATGGATCCGTTCGCACCGTTCGGCGGCATGAAGGCCAGCGGTTACGGACGCGAGCTGGGTCGCGAGGGAATCGACGGCTACACCGACACGAAATCCATTGCGGTGGCGGGACACTGACTACGGTGTGGTCAGTGGCTTCAGTGCCTCGCCAACCGCGGTGATCACGCCGGGCGTATAGCGATGGGTCGGCAGATTGACGATGATGCCATCGATGCCGACGTCGAGGACGCGGCGCTTGATCTCCTCGGCCACTTGCTCGGGTGTGCCGGAAACTGCGCGCCCTCCGCGAGCTTCGTCCATCGTGCCATGGGATTCGAATCCGTCGACCATCACCGTGAGCAGGCAGCTCGTTTCCAGCGTTGCCGGGTCGCGGTTGGCCTCCGCGCACCGTTGTTCGAGCGCGCGTAGCTTCCCGGGAAGGTCGTCCATGGGCGCGATGATGTTGAGGTGGTCGGCGTACTGGGCGGCGAGCCGGAAGGTCTTCTTCTCCCCGCTACCCCCGAGCATCACCGGAATGTGGTCACGGTAGCGTGGCTCGTTGATGGCGCTTTCGGTGTGATACCACTTGCCCGAAAAGCTGGGCCGCTCACCGTGAGTCATCGGAATGATGATCTGCAGTGCCTCTTCCAGCTTCTCGAAACGCTCTGTGAACGTGCTGAATTCGAAACCCAGCTGGTTGTGCTCGAGCTCAAACCACCCGGCCCCGATGCCCAAGACCGCTCGTCCGCCACTGATTACGTCCAAGGTCGTGATTTCCTTGGCCAACAGGGTCGGGTTGCGATAGGTGTTTCCGGTGACCAGCGTTGAAAGCTGCACACGCTCGGTGGCGCTCGCCAGCGCACCCAGTGTCGTGTAGGCCTCCAGCATCGGTTCGTCGGGCTCCCCCAGCGTGGGCAGCTGATAGAAGTGATCCATCACCAAAACGGTGTCGAATCCGGCAGCTTCGGCTTCTGCGACTTGAGCTCGCACTGCGGGGAACAGCTCTGTGACGGGTGTTCCGTATGAGAAATTGGGGATCTGCAATCCAAGTCGAATAGTCACGCCTCACGGTGACGACTGCCGGGCAGGATTTATTCCCCGGCCCGAACCGGCTCTAAGTCAAGGAAGCTTGATTGCCGAGGTGTACATCTCCACGATCGGACGGTAGAGGTCGACGTCGTCGAGTTCGCTGCTCAATACGATGGCGTCGCTGGTGGCGATGAGTAACTGCGCGAACGTCATCGGTGGAATCAGTAAGGCTGCGCCGAGCCGGTCCATGCCGGTCACGATGAATTTCGCCAGCGCCTCGACAACCTCAGACCTCTTGGCCGCCACCCGTTCTCGGGCGTCGGGGTTGCGAAGCAGATAAAGGGTGAATTCATGGCCCAGCGCGGCGTGCTCGGCGCCGCGGTCACGGCTGAGCTGGCGCCAACGCTTGGCAATCTCGTCGAGCTCGCGCGCTCCGATCTGCCTGGCGGACGACATCACCTCGGCGAAGTTGTCAAAGTAACGGCGCCAGTACCTGTCGCTCACCGCCAGAAACAGGTCCTCTTTCGTCGCGAAGTGCTTGTAGATTGCCCCCTTGGTGTAGCCGGCCGCATGCGCGATGTCGTCGAGAGTCGCTGGCGCGAACCCTTTTTCGGCGAAGACCTCTTCTGCGGCATCGAGCAGAAGCGAACGCGTGTGCTCGATGCGTCGCTCGCGCGTCCATTGCTCCACCATGCGTGCGATTGTGACACAGGATCTTAGAAACTTGTAGGTTGCTCAGATACTGAGTGGTATCTTGACGCGTCATGAGCGAACTGTCAAACAAGCCACGGGCCGTCGTCGAGCCGATCCCGGGCGCGGCGGCGCTGAGCGACGACGTTCACAGCAAAGTCAAGCCGATCACCATCTGGGCTGCCATCGGTGGCGCGGTGTTGGTGCTCCAGCTGTACGTGTGGATTCGGTGGATCACCGGGCCCTACTTCGAGCGGGTGCCGGGCGGCCCCACCGACCCGCCGCTCTACATGAGGGCCTTCCTCACGTTCAACGGCATCCTCGTCTGCGTCGGCCTGCCGGTCGCCATCTGGTGGTTCATCATCAGGCCGTGGCGTCGGGAGCGGAGAATCACGCTCGACGGCATGCTGCTGGTGTCAATGGGCCTGATGTTCTTTCAAGACCCGCTACTCAACTACTTCAACACGTGGTGCACCTACAACACCTGGCTGTGGAACCGGGGCTCGTGGTCGTCGGACATTCCGGGATGGGTCTCACCCGAGCAACCCGGCCGACAGGTCGCTGAGCCGCTCTTGATCAACGCTCCGGGATACACGGCCGGCGTACTGGTCATCACCATCTTCGGATGCTGGGTGATGCGAAAGATCAAGGCGCGCTGGCCCAGTATCACCAACTTGCGGCTGATACTGGTCACCTACGCCTTCACGTTCGTGCTCGACTTCGTCATGGAAGCCGGCTTCATGCTGCCGTTCGGGCTCTACACCTATCCCGGCGCGATTCGCTCGGTGTCCGTGTTCGCCGGCACGTATCACCAGTGGCCGATCTACGAGGGATTGATGTGGGGCGGCGTCCAGGCAGCAATGTGCTGTCTGCGCTACTTCACCGACGATCGCGGCCGCACGATCGTCGAACGGGGGCTCGACAACGTACGAGGGGGTTTCGCGAGGCAGCAGTTCATCCGCTTTCTTGCCATCTTCGCGGCGATCAGCGGATGCTTTTTCTTCTTCTACAACGTGCCCGCGCAATGGATCGCCATGCACTCCGACCCGTGGCCCGAAGACCACTTGAAGCGTTCGTACTTCAACGGGGGCATCTGCGGGGACGGGACGGACGTACCCTGCCCCGACCCCGCCCT
>DASRJA010000086.1:0-2376 GCA_035649695.1 Mycobacterium sp.
CGAGCCGGTCGACGGCCGCGGCCAGCTCCGGCATGGCGAGCAGGTGGTCCGTAGCGGGGATGCGCCGACGTGCGTCTACGTCATCCCCGCCTGACAATGGTTGCATGGCCATCGCAGCCGGCACTCCCAATCGAGGTTCGAAGACGCAGGTTCGCCTGACGCAGTATGCCCATGGTGGCGGTTGTGCATGCAAGATTCCACCGGACGAACTCGAGGCCGTTGTCGGCGGGCTGCAGCTCGACGCTCCGATGCTGCAGGCGTACGGTCCGTTGCTGGTCGGCCTTGAGAACGGCGACGATGCGGCGGTGGTCGCAGCGCCCGACGGCGGCCCGGCGTTCGTACTGACCACCGACTTCTTCACGCCAGTTGTCGACGACGCGTACGACTGGGGGCGGATCGCGGCTACCAACGCACTCTCCGACATCTATGCGATGGGTGGTCGACCCGTCGTGGCGGTCAACCTGCTCTGCTGGCCTCGAGAGGTGCTGCCGATGGAGCTCGCCGCCGAGGTGCTGCGCGGCGGCCTCGCGGTTACCAGCGTCGCCGGTTGCCATCTTGTCGGCGGACACAGCGTCGACGACCCAGAGCCGAAGTACGGGCTCGCCGTTTCTGGCGTGGTTGACCCAAACCGGATTCTCCGCAACGACGCCGGCCGGGTCGGAGATCCGCTCTCCCTGACGAAGCCGCTCGGCATCGGCGTGCTTAATTCACGCCACAAGGCAACGGGAGAGGTCTTCGAACAGGCGGTCGCCGCGATGACCACGTTGAACCGCGACGCCGCGGCGGCGGCCGTCGAGCGTGGATACCGCTGCGCGACAGACGTCACCGGCTTCGGCCTACTCGGCCACGTGCTCAAGCTCGCCCGGTCCAGCGGCGTCACGGCGGTCATCGACTCTGCTGCGGTGGCGTACCTTGACGGCGCCCGAATGGCGGCGGATGCCGGATACATCAGTGGCGGCACCCGGCGCAATCTGGACTGGGTGCGCCCCCACACCGATCTCACGGGCATCGATGAGCTTGAGGCGCTGCTGCTGGCCGACGCGCAGACGTCGGGCGGCTTGCTCATCGCCGGCGAGATCCCCGGAGCGGACATCATCGGCGAACTTGTACCAAGGGGCGAGCATCTCGTCGTCGTCCGCTGACCTCTTCCCCGACGGCGATCTAGGTTCTAGGGTCGTCGCGGAGGTGTTTGTCGGCTGGTGCCGGCCGCGGCCTTCAAAGCCGTAGGGCGTGTGACGAACGCGCCGGCGGGTTCGATTCCCGTCCGCCTCCGCCAGTCGTCGTCGAGGACTTGCACCTCCTTGACCGAGCGAGCGGCGGTACCCGGATGCATGTGATCGCCACAGCTGGTCACGTCGACCATGGGAAGTCCGCGCTGCTGCGGGCTTTGACGGGAATGGAGCCCGATCGCTGGGAGGAGGAACAGCGGCGCGGGCTGACCATCGATCTCGGTTTCGTGTGGACAGACAGCGACCGTGATCCCATCGCCTTTGTCGATGTTCCCGGCCACGAGCGGTTCGTTGGGAACATGCTCGCCGGCGTGGGTCCGGTGCCCGCGGTGTTGTTCGTGGTGGCTGCGGACGAGGGCTGGATGCCCCAATCGGCCGAGCATCTGATGGCTCTGCACGCCCTGGGCGTCTCCCACGGCGTCTTGGCCGTAACGAAGGCCGACCTCATGGAGCCGGAGCTCGCCGCGGAGGAGGCACTCGACCGGATACGGACTACCACACTCGGCGAGATCCCATGGGTCGGCGTGAGCGCACGAACGGGCACAGGTCTGGCGGACCTTTGTCGAGCGCTTGACGACCTCGTCGCTCGGCTGCCGGCGAGCGACGATTCGGCGCCGGTGCGATTGTGGGTCGACCGCAGCTTCACTATCCGCGGGGCTGGTCTTGTCGTTACTGGAACGCTCGCCGCAGGCACGATAAGGGCCGGCGACACGTTGGAGCTCGCGCGGACCGAGGCGCGTTTTGTCGTGCGTGAGATACAGACGCTCAACCGCCATGTCGAGGACGTGGCCGGTGTCGCCAGGGTGGCGTTGAATCTGCGCGGTCCGGGGCGCGTGCAGATTCGACGTGGAGACGCGCTCATGACGCCCGACTCGTACCGCTGTTCCGCAGTGGTCGATGTCCGCACGTCCCTGTGCACGCCAGCGGATCTGCCGCGCGAGATGCTGATGCACATAGGTGCTGCGACAGTGACCTGCCAGGTCCGGCCGATCGGCCAAGACACTGCGCGGCTCACGCTCGACGAGGCCCTGCCGGTCCGCGTCGGTGACCGGGTGGTGTTGCGCCACGATCGTGGTATCGCCGGAGGCGCAGTCCTGCTCGACGTCGATCCGCCGGTCCTCAATCGCCGCGGAGCCGGCCGGCGTCG
>DASRJA010000087.1:0-5650 GCA_035649695.1 Mycobacterium sp.
ACCACCGAGACTGCCGGGCGGCCGAAGATCGCCGGCGCGGCCGCCATCCCCGGATCAGACGAACTGGTGGTCTATAAGACCATCGACCCGCTCACGGGTGTGGAGCTGCCGCCGGAGCAGGAGGGTGAGCTCGTCTCGAACGGTCCGACCGTGATGCAGGGCTTCTGGAACCGACCGGAGCAGACCGCAGCGACGTTGCGCGATGGATGGCTGCACTCCGGTGACGTGGGCGTGGTGCGCGCCGACGGCTACCTTCAAGTCACGGGCCGCAGCAAGGAGCTCTACAAGAGTGGTGGCGAGCTGGTGATGCCCAAGGAGATCGAAGATCTCCTGGCCGGGCACGACGCGATCAGTCAGGTGTACGCGATCGGCTTGGTCGACGATCGATGGGGCGAGATTGGTTGTGCGGTAGTCGTTCGCGTGCCCGGTGCCGAGCTCACCGAGGATGAGGTCCTGACGATCTGCCGAGCCAAGCTGGCGAAGTTCAAGGTGCCCAAGCGGGTCGTCTTCTTCGACGCCGATGAGCTGCCCAAGACGCCGACGGGCAAGGTGCAGAAGTTCAAACTCGCCGAGCTGCTGTCGTTCAGGCGGTAAGTGCGTCGATCGACCCGAGGTCCGTCACGTGTTGCGCAATGCGTTCGATGGACGCCAAGGTGTAATCCTTGGGCTGCAGTTCGGGTTCGAGGCGGCTGCCGCCATAGGTGAACAGGGCGAATGCCAAGGCGTGCATCGGCTGCTGCCGGTAGGCGAGCCAGGCTTCGTCGAATGACGGGGCGGTGGCGGCCCCGTGATGCCTCAACTGCTCGACGTAGAGACGCAGAAGGTCTTCTTGCCACTCGCGGCGGTCCGCGGTCGTCAATGAGCCTCCGATCGCGTACGAGTAGTCCAGTGCCCAGCTTCCTTTGGCCACGCACTGCCAGTCGTAGAGGCCCATTCGGCCGTCGTCGTCGCGTAGCCAATTGCCGAGGTGGAGGTCTTGATGAAGCAGAGTCTGTGGAGCTGCGTGGTGAAGCGTCAGCGATCGCATGAAGGCGGGGTACAACTTGTCCCGCTGGGCGTAGAGCGCGGGGCTGACAACGTCTTTCGCCCGTTCCAGGCCGGTGAGCGTGCGCTTCTCAAAACCGACCTTGCGATTCAAGTTGTCCTGCCAATCATAGGCGGGACGCAGCCGAGTCAGGTCGGTACGGAACCGGGGGCTGTCCCACAGGGCACCGTGGTACAGCGCCAGCTCGGTGACCATGTCCTCTGCGTCGCCGCGACGGACGAGATTGTCCATCGGGTCGGGAAAGGTCCATCCCCGCACGGTCAAGTCCTCGAGGAGCACCAGCGAGCGATGCGACTTCGGGTCGTAGCCCGAGTAATACGCGTGTGGGCTACGGAGCTTCAAGTCAGGGCGGGCATGGTTGTAGAAGACGGATTCTCCCTCGGCGATGCCGGTGACGCCGAGCAGCATGCGTGAACCGAGAGTCGCCGTCGACTTAGAGAACAACTGGGTCGGAAGCCCGGCCATCGTGCCGGCGTCGTTGTAGACGACGTCGATGGCGCGGCGTGCGCTCGTGCCGTTGTCACCTCGCGACAGCCTGATGTCAACCACGCGCGCACTGGTGACTCGGGAACACAACACCGATGAGAGCCAGTCCGGCGTGATCGCCTCCGCCGAGGGCGGGACCTGCGCGGGGTCCTTGATGGGAGCCTGTGGAAGGAACCTCTCCCCGACGATTGACGAGGCGATCTTTCCGGCTGTAGCGATCGTCGCAACCTTGTCGCGAAAACCCATGTCGAGGTTCCCTTCAGTCAGTTCACGCTCGCCGCTGCGGGAACGAGGATCTTCAGTTGCGCCACTTGCTCGACGCGCTCGGCGTGGCTTCCTGCCAACGGTTCGGCGATCAAACAGGTTGCCCCGGCTAGGCGATACGCCTCCAGGCGCCGCCCGATGTGCTCGATCGACCCGATGAGGGAAATCGACTGGGCGAAGGCGTCTGGCACCGCGGCCGCCGCATCTTCCTTGCGCCCGGCGAGGTAGAGCTTTTGGATCGACTCCGCCTCATCGGGATAGCCGTAACGGGAGAACAGCGAGTTGTAGAAGTTCTTGCCCGCGGCGCCCATGCCGCCGACATAGAGCGCGACGTGGGCGCGCACGCGCGCCAGGGCCGCGGCCGCCTCGTCGGGGTCATCGGTGATCAGCAGGAAGGTCTGCACGGAGATGCCTAGCTCACCCAGCGCAGGATCGCGCTTGGCCCGCCCGGCGGCCAAGGCCGGTCCAAACGCCAGCTCGGCCAACTCGGGATGGAACAGGAACGGCTGCCATTCGTCGAAGATCTCAGCGGCCAGCGCAACGTTCTTCGGTCCGATCGCTGCGAGCAGCATGGGAATGCGTTCCCGCACGGGGTGATTCATCATGCGCAGCGGCTTTCCCAGGCCGCTGCCGCCGGCTGCCTCGGTGAGGGGGAGTTGATAGTGCTCACCGTGGTACTCGCTCTTGTCTCGGCGCCAGATCTTTTGGCAGATCTCCACGTGCTCGCGTGCGCGACCAAGCGGTGCGTCGTACTTCACGCCGTGAAATCCCTCGACGACCTGTGGACCGGATGCCCCGAGTCCGAGGATGCACCGTCCATTGCTGACGTAGTCGAGTCCCGCCGCGGTCATTGCGAGGTTGGTGGGGCTACGGGAGTACATGGGCAGGATGCCAAAGGCCAACTCGAGCCGATCGGTCGACGCGGCCGCGTAGCCCAACTGGGTGACGGCATCGAACCCGTAGGCCTCGGGCACCATGATGCGGTCCAAGCCGACGGACTCGTAGTCACGCAGGTTGGCCATGGTCTCGCGGAAATCACCGGCGTAGCTGATGGGCATGCCGATCTTCATCTGTCGCCTCCGAGGTCCGGTCTGAATGTTTCGATGATGCGGCATAATTTAACATGCAATAGAAAGACTGTTGACATGTGCGTAGCAGCGCCTTTGGTATATGGTGCGCCATCGTCTAATCTATATTAAATAGTTAGTGTACTGGATCGCGACGATGCGGAGGTGGACGGTGGCGACGGTATTCGGTGACCTGGCCGAACTAGTGAGTGCGGTGGGCGCAGACCTAGGCCCCACCGACTGGCTGGAGGTGGACCAGAAGAGGATCGACCAGTTCGCCCAAGCCACCGACGATCACCAATGGATTCACGTCGACCCCGAACGTGCCGTCGACGGTCCCTACGGAGGCACCATCGCGCACGGGCTGCTGACGCTGTCGTTGTTGCCACACTTCATGCATCTGCTGTATCGGGTGGACAACGTCGCCATGGCAATCAACTACGGCTTCAACAAGGTTCGGTTCATCACGCCGGTGCCGGTCGGGTCACGGCTGCGTGCGTCCTCGAAGCTGACCGCGGTGACCGAGCTTGCCGGAGGCGCCCAGGCAACGCTGACCACCACGATCGAGGTCGAGGGGTCGGACAAGCCCGCTGCTGTCGTCGAGTCCATCGTCCGATATGTGGCGTGAGGTGAGCGTGGAGACTCGCGGCGACCTTGCATCGACGGCACAGGCGCTCTACCAGGCCTTGGCGGCTGGCGATCGCGATTCGATCGACAAGCTACTCAGTGACGACTTCGTCGGGCACGCCGCGGAGGGGTTGCCGCTGAACATGGGTGGGGAACACCGCGGTGCGGAGGCGATGCGGCGCAACCTCTGGTGGATGATCGGCAAGCACTTCAAGGCCGAGGCTCAACCCGACGAGTTTCGGATGCTCGACGACGGCGGCCTTCTGGTGGCCGGTCACTACCGAGGGGTTGCGCGCCATTCGGGACGGCGGTTGGATGCCGAATTCACGCACGTGCTTGCGTTCGACGGCGACGGCCGGATCAGCTCACTGCGCCAACTGACCGACACCGCCGCCTGGGTCGAGGCGTTGGGCTCTGGCGCGCCGCTCGAGACGATCGACTACTCGGTGTCCGACGGTGTCGCCACCGTCTGCTTGAACAGACCCGACGCACGCAATGCCATCGACCTACGCGTAGCGGAGGAGACGTTGGTCGTCGCCCGCCGCATCGCCGATGATCCGTCCGTTCGCGCCGTGCTCATCTGCGGCAACGGGCCCGCGCTGACCGTCGGAGGGGACATCAAGTACTTCCTCGCGTCACCGCCGTCGGAATTCGGAAACCTGTTCTCCCACATGACGGCACCGTTCCACGAGGCGTTTCGCATTCTGAGCCGGATCGATGCCCCGATCGTCACCGCCGCTCACGGATCGGTGGCCGGTGGCGGGCTGGGGTACGTCTACGCGGCCGACATCGTGCTGGCCGCCGAAGGGACCAAATTCGTCACGGCGTTCGCAGGAATCGGGCTCTCGGGAGACGGCGGCGGCACCTGGCATCTCCCACGGCTCATCGGACCAGCCCGTGCCACCCGCGCCTACCTGGAGAATCGCCCGATCACCGCCGAGCAGGCGCTCGACTGGGGATTGATCAGCGAGGTCGTGCCCGCCGACGAACTCCGCGAACGAGCGGCCGCACTGGCCGCGTCGCTGGCCACAGGCCCCACCCGAGCCTTCGGCCGGATGCGCATGCTTCTGCGGGAGACCTGGCATAACGACCTGTCCCAACAGCTGTTGGCCGAGACCGAGGGAGTCAAGGCCACCGGCGACACCGTCGACGCCGCCAACGCCATCGCCAGCTTCGCCGCGAAGCGCAAACCCCAGTTCGAAGGAAGGTAGACATGTCAGGACTCATCGAAGACTCGGTGGAACACAAGGCTATTCGGGAGAGCGTCGCGGGCGTCGTCGGGCGTTACGGGCCCGAGTACTTCCTGGAACGCGGCCGCGCCGGCAAAGACATTGAAGAGCTGTGGAAGGACCTCGGCGCCGCGGGTCTGCTTGGCGTCCACCTGCCCGAGGAGTACGGCGGCGGGGGCGGTGGCATGGCCGAGGCCGTCGTCGTCGTGGAGGAACTGGCAGCCCACGGAATGCCGATGCTGATCTGGGTGATTTCGCCGGCGATTTGCGGCAACATCCTCGCTCACCACGGTTCTGAGGCGATGAAGCGGGAATGGCTGCCCGACCTCGCCGACGGATCGCGCAAGATGGCGTTCGCGCTGACCGAGCCCGATGCCGGGTCGAACAGCCACAAGGTCGCCACCACCGCGCGGCGCACCGCTGCGGGTTGGAAGATCTCCGGGGCGAAGTACTACATTTCGGCCGTCGATCAGGCCGACGCGCTTCTGGTCGTGGCCAAGGACGCGGAACACTCGACGAGCGAGAAGAACGCGTTGTCGCTGTTCGTGGTGCCCACGAACAGTCCAGGCCTGCAGTGGCAAAAGATCGAGACGTCGATCGTGTCTCCGGACAGCCAATTCACCGTGTTCCTCGATGACGTCGAGATCGGCGAGGACGCTCTAATCGGCACGGCAGGCAATGGTCTGCGGCAGGTGTTCGCCGGGCTCAACCCCGAGCGCATCCTGGTGGGTGCCATCTGCGGTGGGGTCGGACGGTATGCCATTGGCAAGGCGGCGGACTACGCCAAACAACGCCAGGTGTGGTCCACCCCGATCGGTGCACACCAGGGGATCGCTCATCCGTTGGCGGAGTCACACATCGCCGTAGAGCTCAGCCGGCTGGCCACCATGCGAAGTGCCGAACTATTCGACGCCGGTCAGTCGGCAGCCGAA
>DASRJA010000088.1:0-10422 GCA_035649695.1 Mycobacterium sp.
AAATTGTTTCCAAGGCGTTGCGACCGCTTCCTGTTGCACATAAAGAGATGAGCGAAGAGTCCCGTGTCCGGCAGCGCTATGTCGACCTGATCATTCGTCCGGAGGCCCGCAGCATTGCTCGCCAGCGCGTGGCCGTGGTGCGCGCAGCGCGTGACGCGCTCCATAGGCGCGGTTTTCTCGAAGTCGAGACGCCAATGCTTCAGACGCTGGCGGGTGGTGCCGCGGCGCGTCCGTTCGTCACACACTCCAATGCGCTCGATGCGGACCTGTACCTTCGCATCGCGCCGGAACTGTTCCTAAAGCGTTGCTTGGTAGGCGGTTTCGACAGGGTCTTCGAGTTGAATCGAGTGTTCCGAAACGAAGGTGCGGATTCCACACATTCACCGGAATTTGCGATGTTGGAGACATATCAGGCGTACGGCACCTACGACGATTCCGCGATCATGACTCGCGAGGTTATTCAAGAGGTCGCCGACGACGCGATCGGCACCAGAAGGCTGCCATTGCCGGATGGCACTATCTACGATCTTGACGGCGAATGGGAGACGATACAAATGTATCCGTCGCTGTCCGAGGCGCTCGGTGAACAGATCACTCCCGAGACTCCCGCGGAGCGGTTATGGCAGATTGCTGACCGGCTCGGCGTTGAGATTCCGCGCGACCGTGGTTACGGGCACGGGAAATTGGTCGAAGAACTGTGGGAGCACTCCGTCGGTAACAAGCTGTGGGCACCTACCTTCGTGCGCGATTTTCCGGTCGAGACGACGCCGTTGACCGCGCCTCATCGCAGCATTGAGGGCGCTACCGAGAAGTGGGATCTGTACATCCGACGCATCGAGTTGGCGACCGGCTACTCCGAACTGATCGACCCGGTTATCCAACGGGAAAGGTTCGAAGCCCAGGCACGTGCGGCGGCCGCCGGTGACGACGAGGCAATGGTTCTCGACGAGGATTTTCTGGCGGCTTTGGAGTATGCGATGCCGCCCTCTACGGGCACCGGAATGGGTATCGATCGGTTGTTGATGGCTTTGACGGGACTGTCGATTAGAGAGACAGTTTTGTTCCCGATTGTTCGTCCACACATCAACTGAACTGCTCCGATTCAGAACTTGTTGAATGGTGTGCCTTGATATGGCACATTGGTGCCGGGGTTCGAGAATTTTTGTACTCATGTAGTGCTCTGGCAGAAGGGTCAGTGTGGGCTAATGGCGAAAAAAGTGACCGTCACGTTGGTCGATGATTTCGACGGCGAAGGCGCCGCCGATGAGACGGTCGAATTCGGGCTCGACGGGGTGAGCTATGAGATCGACCTTTCTTCCAAAAATGCTGCAAAGCTTCGAAACGACCTGAAGCAATGGGTCGAGGCGGGCCGCCGGGTTGGTGGTCGTCGGCGCGGGCGTTCAGCTGGATCGGGCCGGGGGCGAGCGGCGATCGATCGCGAACAAAGTGCCGCGATCCGCGAATGGGCTCGGCGCAATGGACACAACGTGTCCACCCGTGGTCGCATCCCGGCTGACGTCATCGACGCTTTCCACGCGGCAACGTAATCGGCAGTTGCCAAACCATCGCGTAGGCGAACTTCGCCGCTAACTGCTTTCGCTAGCGGCGAACTCCCTGCGTCGCGAGCTCGGAAACGAATTCTCCAGCAGCGGCGTTGCTATGAGCAGCGCCTGGTACAGGCCCAAGGCGCCAACAGCCGTCACTACATCGCTTTCTGGACAGAACCGGCAGGCGGCGCGGTGGCGGCAGTCGCCCACTAGACTTGGGTGACGGGTTCGGGCGCGGCGTGCCGCAAAGAACCCGGCCTATTTTGATGGAGAGCAGGTAACCACCGATGTTTGAGAGATTCACCGACCGTGCCCGCAGGGTCGTCGTCCTGGCTCAAGAAGAAGCCCGGATGCTCAACCACAACTACATCGGCACCGAGCACATCCTGTTGGGACTTATTCATGAGGGTGAGGGTGTAGCCGCCAAGTCGCTGGAGTCGCTTGGCATCTCGCTGGAAGGCGTGCGCAGCCAGGTCGAGGAGATCATCGGCCAAGGCCAGCAGGCGCCGTCCGGTCACATCCCGTTCACCCCACGCGCCAAGAAGGTGCTGGAGCTGAGCCTGCGCGAGGCGCTGCAGCTCGGCCACAACTACATCGGCACCGAGCACATTCTGCTCGGCCTGATTCGCGAGGGCGAAGGCGTCGCGGCCCAGGTGTTGGTCAAGCTGGGCGCTGAGCTGACCCGGGTGCGTCAGCAGGTCATCCAGCTGCTGAGCGGCTACCAGGGCAAGGAAACCGCGGAGGCCGGCACCGGCGGCCGCGGCGGCGAGGCGGGCAACCCGTCCACCTCGCTGGTGCTCGACCAGTTCGGCCGCAACCTGACCGCGGCCGCCATGGAGGGCAAGCTCGACCCGGTCATCGGCCGTGAGAAGGAAATCGAGCGGGTGATGCAGGTGCTGAGCCGTCGCACCAAGAACAACCCGGTGCTGATCGGTGAGCCCGGCGTCGGCAAGACCGCCGTCGTCGAGGGGCTTGCCCAGGCGATCGTGCACGGCGAGGTGCCGGAGACGCTGAAGGACAAGCAGCTCTACACGCTTGACCTGGGGTCCTTGGTCGCTGGCTCAAGGTACCGCGGTGACTTCGAGGAGCGCCTGAAGAAGGTGCTCAAGGAGATCAACACCCGCGGCGACATCATCCTGTTCATCGACGAGCTGCACACGCTGGTCGGTGCCGGTGCCGCCGAGGGCGCGATCGACGCGGCCAGCATCCTCAAGCCGAAGCTGGCCCGTGGTGAGCTGCAGACGATCGGTGCGACCACCCTCGACGAGTACCGCAAGTACATCGAGAAGGACGCCGCGCTTGAGCGCCGGTTCCAGCCGGTGCAGGTCGGCGAGCCGACGGTCGAGCACACGATCGCGATCCTCAAGGGATTGCGTGACCGCTACGAGGCGCACCACCGGGTGTCGATCACCGACGGCGCGATTGCCGCCGCCGCCACCCTGGCCGACCGCTACATCAACGACCGGTTCCTGCCGGACAAGGCGATCGACCTTATCGACGAAGCCGGCGCCCGGATGCGGATCCGTCGGATGACCGCGCCGCCAGACCTGCGCGACTTCGACGAGAAGATCGCCGAGGCGCGCCGCGAGAAGGAGTCCGCGATCGACGCGCAGGACTTCGAGAAGGCGGCCAGCCTGCGCGACAAGGAGAAGCAACTCGTCGCGCAGCGCGCCGAACGCGAGAAGCAGTGGCGCTCGGGCGATCTCGATGTGGTCGCCGAGGTCGACGATGAGCAGATCGCCGAGGTGCTTGGCAACTGGACCGGCATCCCCGTGTTCAAGCTGACCGAGGAGGAGACCACTCGGCTGCTGCGCATGGAGGAGGAGCTGCACAAGCGGATCATCGGCCAAGAGGATGCCGTCACGGCGGTCTCAAAGGCGATCCGGCGTACCCGCGCCGGGCTGAAGGATCCGCGGCGCCCGTCGGGCTCGTTCATCTTCGCCGGCCCGTCCGGTGTCGGTAAAACGGAGCTGTCCAAGGCGCTGGCGGAGTTCCTGTTCGGCGACCAGGACGCGCTCATCCAGATCGACATGGGCGAGTTCCACGACCGCTTCACCGCCTCGCGACTGTTCGGTGCCCCTCCGGGCTACGTCGGCTACGAGGAGGGCGGCCAGCTCACCGAGAAGGTGCGGCGCAAGCCGTTCTCGGTGGTTCTGTTCGACGAGATCGAGAAGGCGCACCAGGAGATCTACAACAGCCTTTTGCAGGTCCTGGAGGACGGCCGCCTGACCGACGGTCAGGGCCGCACGGTCGACTTCAAGAACACGGTGCTGATCTTCACGTCGAACCTGGGCACATCCGACATCAGCAAAGCGGTCGGCCTGGGGTTCACCAAGGGCGGCGGCGACAACAATTACGAGCGGATGAAGCAGAAGGTCAACGACGAGCTGAAGAAGCACTTCCGCCCCGAGTTCCTCAACCGCATCGACGACGTCATCGTCTTCCACCAGCTGACGACCGACCAGATCGTCCGGATGGTGGACCTGATGATCGGCCGGGTGGAGAAGCAGCTCAAGAGCAAGGACATGGCCATGCAGCTGACGGACAAGGCCAAGTCGCTGCTCGCCAAGCGCGGGTTCGACCCCGTGCTCGGTGCGCGGCCGCTGCGTCGGACCATCCAGCGCGAGATCGAGGATGCGCTGTCGGAGAAGATCCTCTTCGAGGAGGTCGGACCGGGCCAGCTCGTCACGGTCGATGTCGACAACTGGGACGGCGAAGGCTCCGGCGAGGACGCGGTGTTCACGTTCACCGGAACCAAGAAGCCGGCCAAGCCGGCCGAGCCGGAACTGGAGAAGGCGGCCACCGCCGGCGCGCCGACTGCGGCCGCTTCGGAGTAAGCACGACAACACGGAAAGGTCCCCGGAATCTAGCGGTTCCGGGGACCTTTGCGTCTGTTCGCCAGACCTTCTGCTTAGGATGCTGATGTAATCGACGGGCGAAGGAATCTGGTGAGAATCCAGAACGGTCGCGCCACTGTGACAGTCAGACCCGACGCCCGTCGTCATCCAGTGAAACTGGGACGCGAAATCCCGGAAAGGAACTGACATGACCTCTCCCGAGGCCCGTAAGACCGTAGCGCCGGCAGTCGACCTCTCGGTGGCCAAGGCGGCGGTGTGGCTGACGTTGACGGCGTTTCTGGCGTTGATCGTGCTCTACTTCGTCGGCCTGGACCAGGGTGCGACGTCGGTGTTCGGCGACAACATGTATGTGCACGAGTTCGTGCACGACGCCCGCCACCTGCTCGGCTTCCCCTGCCACTGAGCGCCGGCGGCCAATTCACATGGAAAAACGAATAATCGCGCGCGGTCTGATGGCCGGCGCAATTGGTGGCGTGCTGGCCTTCTTGTTCGCGCGCACATTTGTCGAGCCCGTCATTGCCCGTGCACTTGAGTTTGAGGAAGCGCACGAACAAGGCCACGACCATGGCGTCGAATTATTCACCCGCGGAGTGCAGGCCAACGTAGGGATGGGCTTCGGCGTGCTGGCGTTCAGCGTGGCGATGGGCGCCCTGTTCGCGGTCGTCTACTGCGTGGCCTACGGCCGCGTCGGTAACCTGTCTCCGCGGCTGCTGTCGGTGCTACTGGCCGGCGGAATGTTCTTGTCGCTCTATGTAATTCCGTTCCTGAAGTACCCGCCAAGTCCGCCGGCCGTCAGCCTCGAGGAGACCATCCGGCAGCGCACCCTGCTGTACTTGTTGATGGTGGTGCTGTCCGCGGCGCTACTGGTCGCGGCGGTCTACCTGGGGCATCGGCTGGTAGCGCAGTTCGGCCATTGGAGTGCGACCCTGATTGGGGCGGGGTGCTACGTCGTGGCCATCTCGCTCGTCATGCTGATGCTGCCGACCATCGATGAGACGCCGGACGACTTTCCCGCCGACGTCCTCTACGAGTTCCGGTTGTATTCGCTGGGCACGCAGTTGGTTTTGTGGGCGATCATCGGGCTGGTGTTTGCGTCGATGGCGCACCGGCTGTTCGGTGAGCGTCGACGGGAGACAGTCTCGGCGTGAGTCCCGAAGGCGAGCTCGAGTGAGGATCGCAGCGAGGGACGAGCGAGGACCGGTGGGCCCACGCCCGCAGGGCAGGGGACGAGCGGGAGCCGAGGCATGAGTGAGGTCGTCCGGCTCATCCTCGTATCGCATGCGATGACCGATGCGATGGCAGCCGGACGATTTCCCACCGACGAGCCGCTCAATGCACTCGGCCACCGGCAGGTCGACGCGGCCATCGACCTGGGCGTGACCGAACGTGCCTACTGCGGACCCGAGAAGCGGACCAGGCAGACGGCCGAACTGCTCGGGCTGCACGCCAGTGTCGACACCAGGCTGGCCGATCTGGACTGCGGCCGCTGGCGTGGCGATGTGGTGGGCGGGGTGCAGTCCGACGATCTGGCAATCTGGCTGACTGATCCGGCGCGGGCGCCGCACGGTGGCGAATCGGTCGTCGAGCTGATCGACCGGGTGCGCGGGTGGATGGACTCGCTGACCACCCGTCGCATCAGGCTGGTCGCCGTCACTCATCCGGCGGTGATCCGCGCCGCAATCCTGATTGCGCTCAATGCACCGCCGAAGTCGTTCTGGCGCATCGACATTGCTCCCGTCAGCCGCACGGTGGTGCACTTCCGTGGACACGCCTGGACGCTGCGCTCCGGCTTGTGATCAGGCCACCGGCGCGAGGTCGAACGCCCGATGCGCGATCGACAGTAGCCAGGCCGCTGCCGTCTGGCTATAGAAGTGCGGCCAATTCAATTGGAAGCTGACCACCCACGGTTGGCCGGCGTGGTCCACCGCGTACCAACTGAATGTCAAGTCGCCAGGCAGGTTTCCGCCCTTGGCACCGATGTAAGGCCACTTCGCTTTGTCCAGCTCGATACCGGGGATGGTGGCGAGGATCTGCTTGACCGGCGCCGCCTTGCCGACCGCCGCAGCCTGCAGCGCGGCGTGCACCCGGCAGATGTCGGCCGCGCTGCCGTACCACTCCACGCCGTCCGGAGATGCCGGAGTGTGCGTGCGGTTCGGATCCGGTTGGAACGGGCGGGAATTCGCCTGCTGCAGCATCTTCACCCGATCCTGCCGAGAGGCGTGCTTCCACTGCTCACGCAGATCCGGCTCGCCCCAACCGACGGAGAACAGTTCGTGCATAGTTGGGAACGGCGTCATGCTGGCCGGATCGTGGTGCCCGGCCGCCACCAGCGCACGCTCGACGGCGCCGGGCCCCAGCCGCGCTATGAGCAAGTCGGTGGCCATGTTGTCGCTCGCCGAAATCATCTCCTGCGCCGCCTTGCGGACTGAAACTTGCGCACCAGGGGGCAGTTCCTCGAGGCCTGCCGATCCGACCGCCTTGGCCTCCTCGGTGATGGTCAGCTGATCGGTCCAGGAGACGGTTCCGGCCTTGATGGCATCCGCAACAGCAAGCAGCACATACAGTTTGAAGATTGAGGCGAGTGGGAGCGACAAGTCGGTATTGCTGCCCGCCACCGTCGAGCAGTTGCCATCCGTCACCTTGGACACCTGATACGAGTAGCGCGCCCCCGACTTCGTCAGCTCCGCGTCGATGTCTGACCATTTCCTGATCGCGGGCGGTCGCAGCTCCACCGCGAACCGGTCGACCATGTTCGCGTGGTTGGTGTGTATTTCGATGTCCTGTGCGGCGCCATAGGGCGTCAGCGTGTGCAGGGTCGCGACCCCAGCGCCGACCTCGATGCCGGCAACGGTGATCGGGCGATCCACCCATAGGTTGCCCATGGCAGACGTGATGCCGTTTACCGCTTCGGGAATGGCCATCGTGCGCACCCCGACTGTTCCGATCGGCCAGTCGGAGTTGACCATGTCCATGGTCTGCTTGGCCCGCAACCCCTGAGGGGTGTTGGTGTCGATGGGGACGCCATACGCCGCATCGGCCACCGGCGCTGGTCCGGTATTGGTGCAGCCGCAAGCCTGCGCGACGACCAGCGCGACCGCGAGCCCGGCTGCCGTGCGTCGCGCCCGGCCCGCGCTACGCCTTGGCGCCGGACCCTGCAACGTCCAGCACAACCTCGAACTCGAGCAGCGACGCGCCGGTGGCCACGGGGTTGGCGCGCTGACCGGCGTGTGCCTCGATGGCAGGACCGGTCGCCCACGCCTGGAACGCCTCCTCGGACTCCCACTGGGTAACGACGAAGTAGCGGTCTTCGCCCTTGATCGGGCGCAGCAATTGGAAGCCGAGGAAACCGGGCTGGTTGTCGACGGCATGTGCGCGGTGCGCGAACCGCTTCTCCAGTTCCGGACCGGCGTCGGGCGGGACCTCGATTGCGTTGATCTTCACCACGGGCATGCGGCAAGGCTACCGTGCGGTCACGGCAAGATAACGGTGTGCACCCTGACCTGCTCACCCGCTGCGGCGGCGACGGTGATCCGCTGGTGTTGGTCCACGGTCTGATGGGGCGGGGCGGCACATGGACGCGGCAGGTGCCGTGGCTGACGAGACTCGGCCAGGTCTACACCTACGACGCGCCCTGGCACAGGGGCCGCGATGTCATCGATCCGTATCCGGTCAGCACCGAGCGATTCGTCTCCGATCTCGGTGACGCGGTCGCCGAGTTGGGCCGGCCCGCTGTCATGGTCGGCCATTCGATGGGCGCGTTGCATTCGTGGTGTCTTGCCGCTGACCGGCCCGACCTCGTCAGCGCACTGGTGGTCGAGGACATGGCCCCAGACTTCCGCGGCCGCACGACCGGGCCGTGGGAGCCGTGGCTGCATGCACTTCCGGCCGAATTCGATTCTGCGCAAAAGGTTTACGACGAGTTCGGCCAGGTGGCGGGGCAATACTTCCTGGAGGCGTTCGACCGGACTGCGACCGGCTGGCGGCTGCACGGGCACACCAGGTACTGGATCGACATCGCCGCCGAGTGGGGCACCCGCGACTACTGGAAGCAGTGGGAGGCGGTGCGGGTTCCCGCGTTGCTGCTGGAGGCCGGCAACTCCGTCACACCCGCCGGGCAGATGCGCAAGATGCAGGAAACCGGCTACCGGACAACGTATTTGCACGTGCCCGGTGCCGGTCACCTGATCCACGATGAACAGCCGCAGATCTACCAGGAGGCGGTCGAGTCGTTCCTAGCGGCGCTCGCCGACGGCACCTGAGGCGGGCCAGAACGGCTGCTTCTCAAAGCGGGTGCGGACCGCGTCGACGTCATGGGCGACGCGAAAGCCGTCGCGGTCGTCTTCGAACAGCCTGCCCATCATCGGTGCCGACCAGCGGAACTGGTCGAACCGGATGCGCAGGGAGTCATTGCGATGGGCGGCCCAGCTGAGCGCCGCTGCCACCGCGAACGGGGCGATCAGGATGAGGAATGTCAGTGCAGTGGTCATGGCAGTAATGCTCCGCTGATAAATATCCCGCCAACAGTGGCAGGAAGGACATAGTGCGATAAAATGCTGCCATGGCATTAAAGAGCGTATCTGCGCTGGTGCTGGACGGTCTAGCGATTTTTGAGTTCGGCGTGATCTGCGAGGTCTTCGGCATCGACCGCTCCGCGGACGGTGTTCCCAACTTCGATTTCAAGGTCTGCGGACCTGAGCCGGGCAAGCCGCTGCGGACATCCGTCGGCGCCAGCATTACCCCAGATCACGGGCTGGACGACCTGGTCGGAGCGGACCTCGTCGCGATCCCGGCAATCAGTAGCCAGTACGGCGGATATCTGCCCGAGGCCCTCGACGCCGTGCGAAAGGCGGCTGATTCGGGCTCGATCATCCTGACGGTGTGCTCAGGGGCGTTCGTCGCCGGTGCCGCGGGCCTACTCGACGGCAGGCCCTGCACCACCCACTGGATGCACGCCGACGATCTGGCCCGGATGTATCCGACGGCGAAGGTCGACCGCAACGTGCTGTTCGTCGACGACGGAAACCTCATCACCAGCGCCGGCACCGCGGCGGGCATCGACGCCTGCCTGCACCTGGTGCGTCGCGAGCTGGGCAGCGAGGTCACCAACAAGATCGCACGCCGGATGGTGGTTCCTCCACAGCGCGACGGCGGGCAGCGACAGTACATCGATCAACCGATTCCGGTGCGATGTTCGGAAGGCTTTGCGCCGCACCTCGATTGGATTCTCACCAACCTCGACAGGCCGCATACGGTGGCCACGCTGGCCACCCGCGCGCACATGTCGGCACGCACTTTCGCGCGCCGGTTCGTCGAGGAAACCGGCCGCACGCCGATGCAGTGGGTGACCGACCAGCGGGTGCTCTACGCGCGACGGCTGCTGGAGGAGAGCGATCTCGACATCGACAGGATCGCCGACCGATCCGGTTTCGGGACGGCCACGCTGCTGCGCCACCACTTCCGCAGGATCATCGGCGTGACGCCGTCGGATTACCGGCGCAGGTTCTCCTGCAGCGGTCCGTGCGAAGAGGCCGCAGCTACCGCTTAGTCGTCGCTCGACGGGCAGGAGACGTCCACGTAGGCGGTGGTGAACACCGCAGGGGCGCTATTGGACACTCCGTGCACACCGGTGACGATGCACTGGGCCAGCGGACCGGTAACCGTCCCGTTGATCTGGACGGCGTATCCCATGTCCTGCAGTGTCGTTATGGTGTCGGCGGCCGATCCCCCTCCGGTCGGGATGGCAGCGGCTGTAGGTGCCAGACCGATCGCGCCCGCCGCGAACAGGCTTGCGGTGGCGGTGGCGATTGCCAACTTGTTCATGACTGAACTCCCTCTGTCTCCAAGAGGTAGCGCGAGGGGTTACGCGACAGTCAGCGCTTGGCAGGGGCGTTCTCGCGGATGAGCGTGTGCACCCGCCAGTGGCCAGGCACGCCCTTGAGGTCGTACTCGCCCCGTTCGGTGAAGTGGCGCCTCGAACCGGTGACGATGTCCCGCACGGTCGACGACACGAGCACCTC
>DASRJA010000089.1:0-6281 GCA_035649695.1 Mycobacterium sp.
GGGCACCATCGCCAGCGCTGGCCCGCCGCTGCCCTGCCCCAACAACACCGACACCGTGGGCGTATCCAGCGTGACGAGTTCGGCAAGGCAGCGGGCGATCTCACCGGCCAACCCACCCTGTTCGGCCTCGGCCGACAGCGCGGGGCCCGCGGTGTCGATGATGAGCACCAGCGGCAGGCGCAAACCCGCCGCCAACGCCATACCGCGCCGGGCCTCCAACAGCGCCGCCGGACCGACCAACCCACCGACGACACGCTGCTGGCCGAGGACGACGGCGGGCTGACCGCCGAAGCGCGCCAGCGCCAACATCATTGTGGCCGCCTCGCCACGCTCGGTGCCCGACAGCAGTACGCGCTCAGTTGTGCCGTGGCGCAACAGATATCGGACGCCGGGACGGTCCGGGCGCCGCGACGCCTCTACCGAAGCCCACGCCTCGATGTCGGGTAGTGGCTCGACCCCGGGAACGGGTGGCGGCGCCCCTGGCGGATCGGCGACGACCTTGAGCGCGCGGTCCAGCGTCGAGCGCAATGCGTCGAGCGGGACGACGCCGTCGATGACGCCGTGCCGGTGCAGGTTCTCCGCGGTCTGGATGCCGGCCGGGAACGGCTCGCCGTACAGATGCTCGTAGACCCGCGGCCCGAGGAAGCCGACGAGCGCGCCGGGTTCCGCCGCGGTGACGTGACCGAGCGACCCCCACGACGCGAACACCCCGCCGGTGGTGGGGTGGCGCAGGTACACGAGGTAGGGCAGATGCGCGCGCTTGTGTAGCTCGACGGCCGCCGCGATCTTGACCATCTGCAGGAACGCGACGGTGCCCTCCTGCATGCGGGTGCCGCCGGAGCTCGGTGACGCCAGTAGCGGCAGCCGCTCGCCCGTCGCCCGCTGCACTGCGTCGGTGATGCGCTCGGCGGCGGCCACCCCGATCGAGCCCGCGAGGAAATCGAACTCGCACGCGACCAGGGCGACGCGGCGGCCGAAGACGGTCCCCTCGCCGGTCACCACCGATTCGTCCAAGCCGGTCTTCGCGGAGGCGTCAGCCAGCTCGCGTCGGTACGCGTAATCAGCGGCGACCTCGATCGGCGGGGCGTCCCAGGTGCGGAACGAGCCCTCGTCCAGCACGGCATCGCGCAGCTGCAGGGCACCGATCCGGCTCACATGACGACCCTATATAGGCTGGCCGCATGATCGGAGTGACCCGCGACGGCCACGTGATGACCCTGGAGATGCAGCGCTCCGAGCGCCGCAACGCACTGAACAGCGCGCTCGTCGACAGCCTGCGCGAGGCGGTCGAGAAGGCCGCGTCCGAAGATGTCCGGGCCGTCGTGCTGACCGGCCAGGGCCACGTGTTCAGCTCGGGCGCCGATCTGTCCGACCCCTCGAGTGTGGCCGACGAGCTGCCCGACAAGGCCAAGGCGCTGAACCTCGCCATCGACGCAGCGCCGGTCCCGGTCATCGGCGCGATCAATGGACCCGCGATCGGCGCCGGTGTCATTCTCTCGATGATCTGCGATCTTCGGGTCGTCGCCCCGGACGCCTATTTCCAGTTCCCGGTCGCGAAATATGGTCTGGCGCTGGATAACTGGAGCATTCGTCGGCTGACGTCGTTGGTGGGAGCCGGCCGGGCCAGGGGCATGCTGTTGGCAGCGGAACGGCTCACCGCCGACGTCGCGCTGCAGACCGGGATGGCCAACCGCATCGGAACATTGGCCGACGCGCAGGCCTGGGCCGCAGAGATCGCCGGGTTCGCGCCGCTCGCCTTGAAGCACGCCAAGCGGGTGCTCAATGACGACGGCGCCTACGAAGACCCGTGGCCCGAGCACCAGGACTTGTTCGACAAGGCATGGTCCAGCCAGGACGTCATCGAGGCACAGGTGGCGCGCATCGAGAAGCGACCGCCGAGATTCCAGGGGGCTTGATGGTGGCGCGCGCAGCCCTGCGCTTCGGGTTCGGCACGGCATCCTTGCTGGCCGGCGGGTGGCTGCTGCGCGCGACGAGGGGCGCGCCCGCGGCGCTGGGTGCCTCACCCGCCGAGATCCAGGCTGTGGCGCGGCGCTCGCCGAACTTCCAGGACGGCGTTTTCGTCAACGTTGACCCGGCGTCGACGGTCAGCCTCGACCGCGAACAGCAGCGGCTGCTGCTGCGCGAGCTTGTCGGGTCTCGCGATCATGCCCGGCCACCCGGGCCGATACCGCTGGCGACGCCCGCGTCCACCGACGCCGTAGCTGCGAACCTCGCGGTCAGTTGGTATGGGCACTCCACGGCGATGATCGAAGTCGACGGCTACCGCGTGCTCGCCGACCCGGTGTGGAGTCGCAGGGTCTCGCCGTCGCACACGGTTGGCCCACAGCGCATGCACGAGGTACCCGTACCGCTGGAAGCGTTACCCGCCGTCGACGCGGTGCTGATCAGCCACGACCACTACGACCACCTCGACATCGACACGACCATCGGGCTGGCCCGCACGCAGCGAGCGCCGTTCGTCGTACCGCTCGGCGTCGGCGCGCACCTGCGCAAATGGGGCATCCCGGAGGCGCGCATCGTTGAGCTCGACTGGAACGAGAGCCACCGGATCGGCGAGCTGACCCTGGTGTGCACGCCCGCCCGGCACTTCTCCGGGCGGCTGTTCTCCCGCAACACCACGCTGTGGGCCTCATGGGTGATCGCCGGTCCGCGGCACCGCGCGTTCTTCGGCGGCGACACCGGCTACACCAAGACCTTCGCCGAAATCGGCATGGACCACGGGCCATTCGACGTGACGCTGCTGCCGATCGGCGCGTATCACCCGGCGTGGCCGGATATTCACATGAACCCGGAGGAGGCCGTCCGCGCCCACCTCGACGTCGCCGAGGCCGATTCGGGATTGCTGGTACCCATTCACTGGGCCACGTTCCGGCTGGCGCCGCACCCGTGGGCGGAGCCGGTGGAGCGGCTGCTGCGGGCCGCTGACCCGGCAGGCGTGCACGTGGTGGTGCCCAAACCGGGGCAGCGGGTCGATCCCGACACGTCGGTTGATCCGTGGTGGCAGCTGTAATACCTCGCCTGTGCGCGGTTAGCCGCTACCGTTCACGTCATGAATGCACTGGCCAGGACTGCCGCTGCCGCGCTGCTCCTGACATTGGTGGCGGGCTGTAACACCAAGCCGGCTGAACCGGCGCCGCCGCCGACCGCCCAGTCGCAGTCCGATCTGCCGCCGCCGCTGGTGCCGGCAATGCCGTTGCCTGACAACGCCGTGGAGAACGCGGTGGCCAAGCTCGACGGGATCGCCAACGACTTGATGAAGAAGTCGGGCATCCCGGGAATGGCTGTCGCCGTGGTGCATGGCGGGAAGACCGTGTACGCCAAGGGCTTCGGGGTCAAGGACGTACGCAGCGGTGACAAGATCGACCCGGACACCGTGTTCCAGCTGGCATCGGTGTCCAAGTCGCTGAGTGCAACCGTGGTCGCCCAACAGGTGGGCACCAACGCGATCGGCTGGGATACACCGATCGTGTCCAAGCTGCCGTGGTTCGCGCTGTCGGATCCGGTTGTCACGCCGATGGTCAACGTGGGGGACATGTTCTCGCACCGGTCTGGGCTGCCCGACCACGCAGGCGACTTGCTGGAGGACCTCGGCTACGACCGGCGGTACGTGCTCGAACGACTCCGGCAGCTGCCACTCGAGCCGTTCCGAATCTCGTATGCCTACACCAACTTTGGGTTGACCGCGGGTGCCGAGGCGGTCGCGGTGAGCGCTGGTAAGTCGTGGGACGACCTCGCCGACGAAGTGCTGTTCCGTCCGCTCGGGATGGCATCGGCGAGCTACCGGTTCACCGATTACGAAGCCCGGCCCAACCGCGCCATCGGCCATATCCACGTCGATGGGCGCTACGAACCGCTCTACGTTCGCGACGCCGATCCCGAAGGGCCCGCTGGGGGGGCGAGCTCCTCGGTGAACGACATGACGCGCTGGCTGGCCATGGTGCTGGCCGACGGCGGCCACGACGGCAAGCAGATCGTCGACTCACGGGCGTTGCTGCCTGCGGTGACGCCACAGATGGTGTCGAGCCCCGCGACGGAGCCCGCGATGCGGTCGGGGTTCTACGGTTACGGGTTCAACGTGGGTGCGACGTCGGCGGCGCGCATGGAGCTCAGCCACTCCGGCGGGTTCGTGCTCGGCGCAGGCACCAATTTCGTCATCCTGCCGTCGGCTGACGTGGCGATCGTCGCGCTCACCAACGCCACGGTGTCCGGTGTGCCCGAAGCGTTGACGGCCGAATTCGCCGACCTCGTGCAGTTCGGCGAGGTGCGCGAGGACTGGTACAAGCTCTACGGCGACATCTTCAAACAGATGGAGCAGCCGACGGGCTCGCTGGTCGGACAGAAGCCCCCGGCGAGCCCCGCGCCCGCCGCGCCCCTCGCGTCCTACGTCGGCACATACCACAACGACTACTGGGGCCCGGCCACGATCACGGAGAAAGACGGCAAGTTGCACCTCGCTCTCGGCACGAAACTGGATGTGCCCCTGGACCATTGGGATGGCAACGTCTTCACCTATGCGTGGGTCTCGGAAAACTCCCCGCCGGGAACGGTTTCCAAGGCGACGTTTGACGGCAACAAGCTCGCCCTGGAGTTCTACGACACGTTCAATAAGGGGACGTTCACGAAATGACGACCATCCCCGGCGTTGAGGCCACGGGCCTGACCGATGCCGAGGTCGCCCAGCGGGTAGCCGACGGCAAGACCAACGACGTGCCCACCCGTGCGGCGCGCAGCGTGTCCGACATCGTCAGGGCCAACGTCTTCACCCGCATCAACGCCATTCTGGGTGTGCTGCTGATCATCGTGCTGTCCACCGGCTCGATCATCAATGGTGCGTTCGGCCTGCTGATCATCGCCAACAGTGCTATCGGCATCATCCAGGAGCTGCGTGCCAAGCAGACGCTCGACAAGCTGGCCATTGTCGGACAGACAAAACCGTTGGTGCGCAGGCAATCCGGAACCCAGGCGCTTCTGCCCAGCGAGGTCGTGCTCGACGACATCATCGAACTCGGGCCGGGCGATCAGATCGTGGTGGACGGTGAGATCGTCGAGGAAACCAATCTCGAGGTCGACGAATCACTACTCACCGGTGAGGCCGACCCGATCGCGAAAGACGCAAGCGAAAACGTGATGTCGGGCAGCTTCGTGGTCGCAGGCAGCGGGGCGTACCGGGCCACCAAGGTCGGCCGCGAGGCCTATGCCGCCAAGCTGGCCGACGAAGCCAGCAAGTTCACGCTGGTGAACTCCGAACTGCGCAGCGGCATTAACAAGATCCTGCAGTTCATCACGTACCTACTTGTCCCCGCCGGCCTGCTGATCATCTACACCCAGCTGTTCACCACCGACGCGGGATGGCGTGAATCGGTGCTGCGGATGGTCGGTGCTTTGGTCCCGATGGTGCCCGAAGGCCTGGTGCTGATGACCTCGATCGCGTTCGCCGTCGGGGTGGTGCGGCTCGGTCGCAGGCAATGCCTCGTCAACGAGTTACCGGCGATCGAGGGGCTCGCCCGTGTCGACGTGGTTTGTGCCGACAAGACAGGCACTTTGACCGAAAACGGTATGCGGGTAAGCGATCTCAAGCCGCTGTCGGAAGCCGCCGTCGGCGACATCCTGGCTCAGCTCGCGTCCGACGACGCCCGGCCGAACGCCAGCATGGCTGCCATCGGCGAGGCCTACAAGATGCCACCGGGGTGGACCGCCACCGCGACCGCGCCGTTCAAGTCGGCGACCAAATGGAGCGGCGCGTCCTACGGCGAGCACGGCAACTGGGTGATCGGGGCGCCCGACGTGCTGCTCGAGCCGGGGTCCGAGGCCGCCGCGCAGGCCGAGCAGATCGGGTCGCTGGGCCTGCGGGTGCTGCTGCTCGGCTCGTGCGACCTGCCCGTCGACCATCCCGACGCGCCAGGCACCGTCACACCGGTGGCGCTGGTGGTGCTCGAGCAGCGCGTCCGCCCAGACGCCCGCGACACGCTGGATTACTTTGCCTCTCAGAAGGTTACGATCAAGGTGATCTCCGGCGACAATGCGGTGTCGGTGGGTGCCGTGGCCGGCTCCCTCGGTCTGGAGGGCGAGACGATGGATGCCCGTCAGCTGCCCGATCAACCGGAGCAGCTGGCCGACACACTTGAGGAGTACACGACGTTCGGCCGGGTGCGCCCCGACCAGAAGCGTGCGATGGTGCATGCGCTGCAGTCACGCGGGCACACGGTCGCGATGACCGGTGACGGCGTCAACGATGTGTTGGCGCTCAAGGACGCCGACAT
>DASRJA010000090.1:0-3760 GCA_035649695.1 Mycobacterium sp.
TTGCACCGGATCTATGCCCAGCACTTCCATCGCGTCGATTTCCTCGCGGATGGTGCGTGACCCCAGATCCGCGCACATCGCCGTGGCACCCGCGCCCGCCACGATCAGCACCGTCACCAGGGGACCGACCTGGGTCACCGCGCCGAACGCTGCACCGGCACCGCTCAAGTCGGCGGCGCCGAGTTCTCGCAACAAAATGTTGAGTGTAAAGCTGACCAACACCGTAAAGGGGATCGCCACCAGCAGTGTGGGCGCCAGCGATACCTTCACCACGAACCACGACTGCTCCAGAAATTCCCGCCACTGAAACGGTCGGCGGAAGATGAAGCGCACTGCGTCCTTCGACATCGCGAACAGCCCGCCGACAGCCTCCATCGGCTTGGAACCACGGCCCAACGAGATCCCTGGCGACCACCGTTCCGCCCCGCTACCGCGCGCCATGAGCGGAGCCTTCCAGGAGGGTGACGGCAGCCACCGCCGTTGGGCCGCCGATATTGTGAGCCAATCCGACCCGCGCGCCGTCCACTTGGTTGACTGCCTCCCCTCGGAGTTGCGCGAATAGCTCCACGCACTGTGCGACACCCGTCGCCCCCGGAGGATGGCCCTTGGCCTTCAGCCCCCCGCTGGGGTTGACCGGCAGCGCACCGCCGACACTTGTCACCTCAGCCTCGACAAGCTTGTAGCCCCCGAACCGCTCGGCAAAGCCCAAATCTTCATAGCTGATCAGCTCAATTCCCGTGAAGAAATCGTGAACTTCGCTGACGTCGACGTCAGCCGGTGTCATGCCGGCCATCGCAAATGCCTGCTTGGCGGCGCGCGTGGTGGCCGGAAACGTCGTCATATCCGGCTTGTGTTGATGCATCACCGAGTCGAGCCCAAGGCCTACGCCGCGGATCCACACCGGACGGTCGGTGAATCTCTCGACAACATCCTCTGCGGCGATGACGAGCGCGGCGGCGCCGTCGCTCTGCGGGGCACAGTCGTAGAGCCCGAACGGAGTCACGATGGTGGGCGCCTCGAGCGCCTGTTCCAGCGTGATCTCGAAGCGCAACCGCGCCTTCGGGTTGTTCACTCCGTGGCGGTGGTTTTTGACCGCGACCATGGCCAAGTGTTCGCGCGTCGTCGGGGACTCGTGCATGTAGCGGCGGACGTGCAGCGCGAATCCTGCCGGCGAGACCAACCCGAGCGGGTAGTCCCACGCCATGTCGCGCGCCATCGCCTCCCACTTCCACAGCATGTCCTTGGACGTGGTGTCGCGCAGCTTGTCCGCGCCCATCACCAGGGCCACGTCGAATGCGCCTGACGCGACGCCGAACAGTGCGTTACGCACCGCGTCATTGCCTGTGGCACAAGAGTTTTCGACGCGCGTGACGGGCAGGTCAGGAAGTCCGAGCGAGTCGGCCAGGATGCCCGACGGGAAGCCGTCGGCCGTTCCCATCGCGCCGAACCATGCACCTTGGATGTCGGACTTCGCCAAGCCCTTGTCGACGCTTTTCGCGCAGTCCGCGAACGCCATCGGTAGCAGGTCCTTGATGCCGAGCGCGAAATGCTCGCCAAACGCCGTCATCCCGGCCCCGACAATCGCCACCTTCCTCATGCGGCCCGCTCCGGCTCGAACATATAGCCGTAGTCCGGCACGCCCGAACGCACCGCGACACGGCGCAGCGCCAGTCGTCCGCGGGCGCCGATGTCGACGGTGCCCGCCTCGGCGCCAGTGACCTTGACCAGTGCGCGCACCCCGACGCCGTCGAGTTCGACGATCACCAGAGAGTACGGCGTGCGCAAGCCTGGCACCGGCATGTGCACGGTGGTTTCGGTGTAGACCGTCCCGGTACGCGGCAGCGGGATCAATTCATAGTCGGATGCGAGCGCCCCGTCCTCGGCTAGCCGGTAGCGCGGCGGGAAATCCAATTCGTCAGAAGCGGCGAATCTGCCTGCCTCCCAACGGGTCTTGGCCTCGAAGGCCCGCTCATAGGCGGCCAGTGAGATCGGGATGTCCGCGCCTTCGAGATAGGTTCCGGCGGGCGCAGGCCGCGCAGGCGGCTCGCGCCGGTGAAGCTCCGCGACGCCGCCGCTGACCGTCACACCGGAGAGGCTGGCCTGTTCGACGGCCACCAATGGGCCCGTCGTTCCCGCGTCGGCCATGCCCGCAAGCGCGAAGAGACTGGCGCTGGCGCCGGTGGTCGGCAAGGGCGGTGGCGCACCGATACACAACTCGACGGCTCGTTCGTGCTCGACGCCTGCCACCGCGGACGGGGTGTCGAGCCATGCGGCGGCCAGCGACGCGACCAGGCCGCGCTCGTGCAGCAGCCGGGGGTCGCCGTAGTCGTGCACGTCGCCGGTCGCGTTGCGGGTGCGCACCGGCAGGCTGCGCGCAACACGCGCCGCGGTACGAACCTGCAGTCCCCGCTCTGCGGTCAGGATGGCCGCCGCGCCCGCCGGGTCCAGATCGGTGCCGATGATGAGTGTCCGCGGCCGGGCCGAACTGACCGCGTCGAGTGTCGCGGGCGCGCCGCCGAGGCGTTCGTCGACCTCGAGTTCGGGGTCGAGTCCCAGTCCCGCCAGCAGCACCGCGGCGTTGCTGCTCTCCAGCAACGGCATGTCGCGGCTGACCAAGACGACTCGCTCGACCGCCCCGCTGGCAATCAACGCGGCGCGCCCGGCCTCGACCGCGAGGGTGATCGCGTCCTCGTCGTCACCGGGCACCCGGTGCTGAGGCGCGCCCCAGCACGGCAGGTAGGTGCCGATCGACGCGACATAGGGCATTGAGATCTCTCCCGAACCTAGGTGACGGCGCCGGCCGTCTTGAGCTCGATGATGCGGTCCCAATCCAAACCGAGTTCCAGCAAGATTTCGTCAGTTTGCTCCGCAAAGCCAGGGGCGGGTCCGGTTTGCGGTGCGCTGACATCGAACTGCACCGGATTCGCGACCAATTCGAGTTCACCCGTCGAGACGATGTACTCGTTGGCCCGGATCTGGGCGTCCTCAGCGGCTTGCAGGGTGTCCTGCACGGGCGCCCACGGCCCGGCCAATGTCGAGAACCGCTCGCTCCATTCGGGCAGCGTCCGCTTGGTCATCGCCTCCCGCAGGATCTCGACGGCCGCTGCGGTGTTCTCGGCGATCGACTCGACCGTTGCGAACCGCGGATCGTCGATCAGATCCTCGAGGTCCATGTGCCTGCACACGTCAGCCCAGAACTTGGTCGGCTGCATCATCACGAACGAGATGTAGCGGTCATCGGCGGTCGGATACACGCCGACGAGCGGGTTGATCGGTGAGCCGTGCACCCCTGGCGGCGGCTGCACCATCAGCTGATTCAGGTGTGACGTCAGCGCGACGGTGTGGCCCATCGACCACAGGCCGCTGCCCAACAGCGACACGTCGACCACCGACGGTTCGCCGGTGCGCTCGCGCTTCAGCAGCGCGGCCGCGATTCCGCCTGCCAGGTTGGTGCCGGAAATCGTGTCGCCGTAGGCCGGTCCGGGCGGGCCGATCATGCCCTCGATGCCGGGCGGGGTGATGGTCGCCGCCGTGCCCGCCCGGCACCAGAACGCGGTCATGTCGTAGCCACCCTTGACCGACTCCTCACCACGCGGGCCCAGCGCGCTGCCCCTGGCGTAGATGATGTTCGGATTCACCGCGCGGATGTCATCGACATCGATGCCGAACTTCTGCCGATGTCCTGGCAGGAAGCTGGTGAGGAACACGTCGGCGCGGCGCGCGAGGTTGAGCAGCACCTCCAGTCCTTCGGGTACCGACA
>DASRJA010000091.1:0-9266 GCA_035649695.1 Mycobacterium sp.
TGGCGCCGTTGAGGTAGACGTCATCGATCGTGGACAGCACGCCGTCGATGAGCCGGTCGCGCAACGCCTGTACTCGGGTGCTGTTGGCCGTCAGGTTCTCGATGGCCACCTTTGCTGCGGCGGCCATTGCCACCGCACCCGCGACATCCGGTGTGCCAGAACGGACGTCGCGCTCCTGGCCACCGCCGTGCAGTAGCGGCACACAGCTGGTGTCGCGGCGTAGCAGCAGCGCACCGACGCCGGTCGGGCCGCCGAATTTGTGCGCGGCGATGCTCATCGCCGACAGGCCGCTCGCCGCGAAGTCCACCGGTATCTGCCCGATCGCCTGGACGGCATCGCTGTGCATCGGCACGTCGAATTCCGCAGCGATGGTTGCCAATTCGGTGATCGGCATGATGGTGCCGACCTCGTTGTTGGCCCACATGATCGTCACCAACGCGACGTCGTCGTGAGCCTGCAATGCCCCTCGAAGCGCGGCGGGTGAGACCGAGCCGTCGTCGCCGACCGGCAGCCAGGTGACCTCGGCACCTTCGTGTTCGGCGAGCCACTGCACCGAGTCGAGGACGGCATGGTGCTCGACCGGGGTGGTCACGATCCGGCGACGACGCGGGTCGGCATCGCGGCGCGCCCAGTAGATGCCCTTGATCGCGAGGTTGTCGCTCTCGGTGCCGCCTGCCGTGAAGATCACCTCCGACGGTCGCGCGCCGAGCAGGTGGGCCAGCGACTCGCGGGCCTCCTCCATCCGCCGCCGCGCGACGCGGCCCGTCCCGTGCAGTGACGACGCATTGCCGACCGTGGCCAGCACCGCCGTCATCGCCTCGATGGCAGCAGGGTGCATCGGGGTGGTGGCGGCGTGATCGAGGTAGACCGTGTCGTGCGAGGTCATAACCGTTCCATGCTAGCGGCCATGGAACGGCAGGCCCGAATCCGAGGTTCAGGCCACCAGAGCGTGACCGTGACCACGCAGGGTCGCGTCGCCCCGCACCGCGGCCTCGCACCGGGCCGCCAGATCCCGCCGTGACGTTCCTGGCAGCTGCAGCGACTCGACCTGCACGTGAACCACCGTGCGGCGGGCGGTCACCAGCCGCCGGATGGATGCCATCAACGTGTCGTCGCCGACATAAGCGGCCACCGTCGACGGCCTGCCGTCGCGATGGTGGTAGCTCAGCCGCAGTGGCTGCACTGGTCGTCCCGCGTCGACGGCGGCCTGGAACATCGCCGGCCGGAAGGGGCCGTATGCGAGGCCGCACCACGTGGTGCCCTCGGGGAACGCGACGATTGTCTGGCCCGCGCGCAGCCGGGCGGCGACCGTGCCCACCACGTCGGGCAGACGCCTCAGGCTCGCACGGTCGATCGGAATCACCTTCATCAGGCGGGCCACCATTCCCAGGCCGATCCAGTCGACGAGGTCGGCGCGGGCGACGAACCTGCCGGGCATCACCGCGCCGATCGCGAAGATGTCCACCCAGGACACGTGTCCGCTGACCACAAGCACACCACGCAAGTTACGAATGGGCCCGCCGGACACCGTGATTCGCACGCCGAGGCAGCGCAGCATCATCCTGCAGTAGCCCCGTTGGATGTGTGAGCGGCCGGGCATCGGGACGGCCAGCAAGGGCGATCCCGACAACAGGATCAGCGCGAAGGTGGCCCGCATCGCGATGCGCCAGGCGACGACCACGGGCTGGCCGGGCGCCACTGCGTCAGCGCTGACACAGGTGGCGTCACAGGTCGCCCGTGGCAGCCAGGCATGTTCGATCGTCACGACGACATCCCGTCGGCCATCGCGGCCGCCGCCCCTACCGAGCGCAGCCTGCGCAGGTAGCGGACGTCGGCGTGGCGTTTGTCCAGCAGCGCCGGGAAGTCGCCGACCCCGAAGTCGGGGTCGTGGGCCGGATCTCCGCACACCTTTGCGCCCAGTCGCAGGTAGCCCCGCATCAGCGGCGGCACGCTCACCCGGGCCGGCGGGTCGATGTCGTCGAGGCCCTTGCCGCCGATCGTCACCGGCCGGTACGGGTGCACGGTGTAGGGCGCGGCGTGGCGGCGGCGCACGAAGTCGCGCACACCACGGATCTGCCTGCCCGGCGCCTCCCCGTCGGCGCTGTCCACCGGCACCGACACGCAGCCGGCGACGTAGTCGTATCCGCACCGGTCGAGGTAGGCCAGGATGCCTGCCCACATCAGCAGCACCACGCCGCCGTTGCGGTGATCCTCGCGGACCACGGCGCGACCCATTTCGACCAGCGAGGGCCGCAGCGAATCCAGCTCCCGCACGTCGAATTCCGTTGCGGTGTAAAGACCCCCGGCCGCGATGGCCCCGGGCGGCGGCAGCATCCGGTAGCAGCCGACCAGTTCGCCGGAGTTGTCCTCGCGGACCAGCAGGTGGTCGCAGTGTTCGTCGAAGCGGTCGGCGTCACGACCATCGGTGGCGCCGGCCAACGCGAATCCGGGTTCGGAGGTGAACACGTCGTGACGGAGGCGCTGCGCGGCGTCAATGAGCGCTGGGTCGGTGGACAGCAGCAGGGTGTAGCGGGGGGTATCGGCTGATGGGGTCGTCGGATCTGCGGCGATGAGTACAGAAGCAGTGCTCATAGCCAGCACGGTCGCCGAACCGCATCTCGGGACGGCATCGTGGCGGTGACGTGTCCGTGAGCGGTAGGTGACGACTTGTGGCGGTCAGACGTCAGCTGTCCAGGAACACCACGTTCTTATCGACCTGATTTCGCGGTACAGCGAGGCTGTTTCCCGGGAAGGCGGGGTCCGGATAACCGATGGCTAACCCGCAGAGCACGGTCAGGTCGTCCGGTATGTCCAGGTGGGCCCGCAGGATCTCCGGGTAGGCCGCGATCGACACCTGCACGCAGGAGCCGAGACCGCGTTCGGTCAACGCCAGCACCAGCGTCTGCAGGAACATGCCGACGCCGAGGGCGTCGACCAGCCCCAGATCGCGGTGCATGCACACCACGGCGCCGACGGGCGCGCGGAAGAACTCCCAGTTGCGCAGCTGGGCCAGCAGCCGCGCCTCCGCGTCGTGGCGCGCGATGCCCATGGCGCCGTAGACCAGTGCGCCGAGTTCCTGCCGCAGCGGGATGAAGTGCTCCGGGAGACCGGTGGTGACCGGCAACTCGACGGATGCCTCCTCGAGGAGCGCTTCGACCAACCGGTCGCGGCGGGGCCCCGAGGCGATGAACACTCGCCACGGCTGGACATTGGAGTTCGACGGCGCGCGCATCGCAAGCTGCAGCGCTTCGTCGAGCAGTTCACGGGGTACCGGCTTGTCGCGCAGGAACAGCCGTGTCGATCGGCGGTCGCGCACGACCTCGCCCAATTCGGTCATCGTCGTGGGACGCGCCGGTCCTTACGCACCTCGAGTTCGTCCTCATCGACGAAGACCAGCATCGGCGCGCCAGGCGTGCACACCATCGTGACCACGTACCGGAGCGGGATATCGGAGCGGTTGTTGGCGTCCGAATAGTGGATGGCGTCACCGCCCGGCTCCCAGAACGCCTCACCGGCCTTGATCACCCGCGGCGCTTCGCCTTCCAGCTCGAAGAGCATCTCGCCTTCCAGTACATAGCCGAATGACGGGCCGCCGGGGTGGCGGTGCGGCGGCGCGCCTGCGCTTCCGGCAGGCCACTCGATCACAATAGTCATCACCTCAGCATCGGAAGGGATGAACGGCGGTGTGACGGTCTGGATGGTCGAGACGGCTTTCGCCAGATCGGCGGCGTCGAACATTGTTTCTCCTCAGTCGAATTCGGATCGGTTAGGCGGTGACCAGGCTGTGCTGCTGGAGCCGTGTACCGAAGTAGGTGGCTTGCGGGTCGACCACGACGGTCTTGTCGACGCCCTGCTTGGCGAGCACGCTGCGGGCGAGGTCGGCGAACGAGATCTTCTCCGGCCCACCGATGTTGACGACACTGTCGGCCGGTCCGGCGACCGCGGCGCGGGCCACCTCGGCGGCGACGTCGTCGGCGGCGATCGGCTGGATCAGCGCGTCGGGGACGCGCACCTCATCGCCGGCGTCCAGCGATCCCACGATCGCCGCGGCGAACTCCTGGAACTGGGTGGCCCGCACGATCGTGTACAGCAGCCCCGACTCGGCGATCGTCTTCTCCTGCACCACTTTTGCGCGCATGTAGCCGCTCTCGGGCAGGCCGTCCACTCCGACGATCGACAACGCGACGTAGTGGCCGACCCCGGACTCCTTGGCGGCTGCCACCAGGTTCGCCGATGAGCGGGTGAAGAAGTCCATCACCGGGTCGTCGTCGAACGACGGTGAATTGGTCAGGTCGACGAGGACGTCGGCGCCGGCCAGCGCGTCGGCGAGTCCCTCGCCTGTGAGCACGTCGGCGCCCGACGCGCGCGACGCGGCGACGACGTCCTGGCCGTCACCCTTGAGTAGGTCGACCACCTTCGAGCCGATCAGGCCGGTGGCTCCGATAACTGAGATCTTCATGCGTCCAGCCTGACGCTCGCGGCCCGTGGTCGAGCCCTTGAAAGTCCGTAGTCTTCATGGCGAGAAGACGCAAAAACCCCTTACGTTGGTGTCGGGGGCTTTTCCGTCTGCTCGCGCAGAGAAGAACTAACCCTTGCGGGCCTTGACCGCCTCGGTCAGCTGCGGGGCGACCTTGAACAGGTCACCGACGATACCGAGGTCGGCGATCTCGAAGATCGGCGCCTCTTCGTCCTTGTTCACCGCAATGATCGTCTTCGACGTCTGCATACCGGCGCGGTGCTGGATCGCCCCGGAGATGCCCAGCGCGATGTACAGCTGCGGCGACACGGTCTTACCGGTCTGGCCCACCTGAAACTGGCCCGGGTAGTAGCCGGAGTCGACCGCGGCACGCGACGCGCCGACAGCCGCGCCGAGCGAGTCGGCCAATTCCTCTACCACGCTGAAGTTTTCGGCGCTGCCGACGCCGCGGCCGCCGGAGACGACGACGGTGGCCTCGGTCAGTTCCGGACGGTCGCCGGCGACTGCGGGCTCACGCTTGATGATCTTCGTCGCATTCTCGGCCTGCGCGGGCACCTCGACGTTGACGACCTCACCGGCACCCGCCGCGGGCTCGGCCTCGATCGCACCCGGGCGCACGGTGATCACCGGGGTGTCGCCGGTGGCCTCGGCCTCCACGGTGAACGCGCCACCGAAGATCGAGTGGACGGCCTTGCCGCCGTCCTTGACCTCGACGACGTCGACGAGCAGACCGGCGCCGGTGCGGGCGGCCAGCCGACCCCCGATCTCCTTGCCGTCTGCGCTGGCGGCCAGCAGCACACCAGCCGGAGCAGCCGACTCGGTCAGCGCGGCCAGCACATCCACGTAAGGGGTGATCAGGTAGTTCTCCGCGTCGTCGGACTCGGCGACGTAGATCTTGGCGGCGCCCGCCTCCTTCAACGCGTCGGTCAGCGGCGCAGCGGTGCCCGGCTTGCCCACCACGACGGCGGCGGGCTCGCCCAGCTTGCGGGCGGCGGTGATCAGTTCGGCGGTGATCTTCTTCACCGCGCCATCGGCGTGCTCGACGAGCACAAGTACTTCAGCCATGTGTCTTCTATGTCTTTCGCTGTCTGAGGAAGTGGTCTAGATGATCTTTTGGGCAACCAGGTACTCGGCGACCTTCGTGCCGCCATCGCCCTCGTCGGTGATCTTCTCTCCGGCCGTCTTCGGCGGCTTCGGGGTCGACGCAGTCACCTTGGAACCGGCGTTCGCGACGCCGACCTCGTCGGCCTCGACACCGATCTCCGCCAGCGTCAGCGTCGTCACTTCCTTCTTCTTGGCGGCCATGATGCCCTTGAAGGACGGGAAGCGCGGCTCGTTGATCTTCTCGTTGACCGACACCACCGCGGGCAGCGGCGCCTCGACAGTGAACACGCCGTCATCGGTCTCGCGCTCCCCGGTGACCTTGCCGCCCTCGACCGACACCTTCCGCAGGTGGGTCAGCTGGGGCAGGCCCAGGTATTCGGCGATGACCGCGGGCACCGCTCCGCCGACGCCGTCGGTGGCCTCGTTACCGGCGATCACCAGCTCGGTGCCCTCGATGGTGCCCAGCGCGCGGGCCAGCGCCCAGCCGGTCTGGATCAGGTCGGAACCGTGCAGGCCGTCGTCGAGCAGGTGCACCGCCTTGTCGGCGCCCATCGACAGGGCCTTGCGAATGGCCTCGGTCGCGCGCGCGGGGCCCGCTGTGAGCACTGTCACAGTGCTCTCGGTGCCGTTGGCGGCTTCCTTCTCCTTGATCAGAAGCGCCTCTTCGACGGCGCGCTCGTTGATCTCGTCGAGCACGGCGTCGGCGGCCTCACGGTCGAGGGTGAAATCGCCGTCGGTCAGCTTGCGCTCCGACCACGTGTCTGGGACCTGTTTGATCAGGACCACGATGTTCGTCATGAGTCTGGTTCGTCCTCCTCGGAGAGGCCGGCGGCCGGCCTGCAATACCACGTTTCAAGCAACTAGCACCATGTTACTCGCGGGTAACTTATGGTGGTTCGCAGGATCACCATAGCTGGTCGAAGTTTGTGTTCTAGCAGCCCGTAGCACCTGAACCGTTCGCCATCGGGCCGATCCGCGTTAGCCTGCGTTGCAATGAGCGCCTCATTCGTTACCAACGGTCCGCTTGGGGACGATGCGTTGCCTCTCACGGGCGAACGCACGATTCCTGGGCTGGCGGAGGAAAACTACTGGTTCCGCCGCCACGAGGTGGTGTACGAGCGGCTGGCCGGTCGCTGCGCAGATCGCGACGTGCTCGAGGCGGGCTGCGGCGAGGGCTACGGCGCCGACCTGATCGCCGACGTGGCGCGCCGGGTGATCGGGCTGGATTACGACGAGTCGGCCGTCGCGCACGTGCGGGCCCGCTATCCGCGGGTGGAGATGCTGCACGGCAACCTGGCCGAGCTCCCGTTGCCCGATGCCGCCGTCGATGTGGTCGTCAACTTCCAGGTGATCGAGCACCTGTGGGATCAAGGCCAGTTCGTGGCCGAATGCTTTCGCGTCTTGCGACCGGGCGGTGCGCTGCTGATCTCGACGCCGAACCGGATCACCTTCTCCCCCGGCCGCGACACCCCCATCAACCCGTTTCACACCCGCGAACTCAACGCCGCGGAGCTGACGGAGCTGTTGACGACCGCGGGCTTTGCGGTCGAGGCCATGCTGGGTGTCTTTCATGGTTCGCGGCTGGCCGAGCTCGACGAGCGGCACGGCGGCTCGATCATCGACGCGCAGATCGCCCGCGCGCTCGCCGATGCGCCCTGGCCTGAGGACCTGCTCGCCGATGTCGCTTCTGTGGCGACGGATGACTTCGATGTCGTTGATGATCGCGATATCGATGACAGCCTCGACTTGGTCGCAATAGCGGTGCGGCCGTGACGAATTCCGAGCGCGTACCCGGGCTGTTCACGCTCGTACTGCACACGCATCTGCCGTGGCTGGCCCATCACGGGCGCTGGCCGGTCGGTGAGGAATGGCTCTATCAGTCGTGGTCGGCGGCCTACCTGCCGCTGATGCGGGTGCTGCGCACGCTGGCCGACGAAGGGCGCACGCGCGTTGTGACGCTCGGTATGACGCCGGTGGTCACCGCGCAGCTCGATGACCCGTACTGCCTGTCGGGCATGCATCATTGGCTGGCCAACTGGCAGCTGCGGGCGCTGGAGGCAACCACGCTGGGTGACCCGTTGCGGGAGTTCGGGATTCGTGAACATACCGAGGCCGGTCACGCGCTGGAGGAGTACGCGACGCTGTGGCGACACGGCGGAAGTCCGCTGCTGCGCGTGCTGATCGACGCAGGCACCATCGAATTGCTCGGCGGCCCGCTGTCGCATCCGTTCCAGCCGTTGCTCAATCCGCGGCTGCGCGAGTTCGCGTTGCGTGAGGGCCTGGCCGACGCCGGTCAGCGGTTCGCGCACACCCCGCGTGGCATTTGGGCGCCGGAATGCGCGTACGCGCCCGGCATGGAAATCGATTACGCCGCAGCGGGTGTCGGCCATTTCATGGTGGACGGCCCGTCGTTGCACGGCGACACCGCGTTGGGCCGCCCGGTCGCCTCGTCGGATGTCGTCGCGTTCGGCCGCGATCTGCAGGTCAGCTACCGCGTGTGGTCGCCGAAGTCCGGTTACCCCGGCCACGCCGCCTACCGCGACTTCCACACCTACGATCACGTGACCGGCCTCAAGCCCGCGCGGGTAACGGGCCGCAACATACCGTCGGATGCCAAGGCGCCCTACGACCCCCAGCGCGCAGACCGCGCGGTCGACGTGCACGTCGCCGACTTCGTCGGAGTGGTGCGCGACCGGCTCATCAGCGAATCCGAGCGGATCGGCAGGCCGGCCCACGTGGTGGCGGCGTTCGACACCGAGTTGTTCGGGCATTGGTGGTACGAGGGCCCGGTGTGGCTTGAGCGGGTGCTGCGTGCGCTGCCGGAGGCAGGGGTGCGGGTGGGCACGCTGTCCGACGCGGTCGCCGACGGCTTTGTCGGCGCACCCGTCGAATTGCCGCCCAGCTCTTGGGGATCCGGCAAAGACTGGCAGGTCTGGGCGGGCGAGAAGGTCGCCGATCTGGTGCAGCTGAACACGGAAGTTGTCGACACCGCGTTGACTACGGTGGACAAGGCGCTGGGCGAGACCGACGCGCCGCCGGCCCGCAACTTCGTCGCCGACCAGATCCTGCGCGAAACGCTGCTCACGGTGTCCAGCGACTGGCCGTTCATGGTGAGCAAGGATTCCGCCGCCGACTACGCGCGCTACCGCGCACACCTGCACGCGCACGCCACCCGCGAGATCGCGGGCGCGCTGGCCTCCGGCCGCAATGAGCACGCACAGCGCCTCGCCGACAATTGGAACCGCGCGGACGGTTTGTTCGGCGCGCTCGATGCAAGGCGACTCCCCCGATGAAAGTTCTTATCGTGTCGTGGGAGTACCCGCCGGTGGTGATCGGTGGGCTCGGGCGGCACGTATACAACTTGGCGACGGCGCTGGCGGCGGCCGGACACGAGGTGGTGGTGCTCAACCGTCGACCCGGCGGCACCGACCCGAGCACGCATCCGTCGACCGACGAAATCGCCGAGGGCGTACGGGTTGTCGCCGCCGCGCAGGACCCACACGAGTTCGACTTCGGTGCCGACATGATGGCGTGGACGCTGGCCATGGGGCATTCGATGGTCCGCGCCGGCCTGGGCATCCGGGACCGACGCGGCCGGCCGTGGCGTCCCGACGTCGTGCACGCCCACGACTGGCTGGTCGCTCATCCTGCGATCGCGCTCGCCGAATACCTCGACGTGCCACTG
>DASRJA010000092.1:0-7014 GCA_035649695.1 Mycobacterium sp.
AGACCGGGCAGCACGCCCAGCCCGGACGCGGGGCCGCCCCAACCGCCGAGGCCCGGGCCGGGAAGGATCCCCGGTCCCGGTGCGCCCCATCCGATCCCAGGATCCGCACCGGCCACGCCGGACACCCCAATCACAGCCAATGCCGTCAATGCGGTTGCGACTACGAAAACCTGTGCTGCTCTTCGTAATGCGTTCATGTGTTCTCCTATCGAGTCGGGACGTGCACGTCGTCGAGCACACGACGATCGTGACGCCAACCCTGTTTGGAGAGCGTGAGGCTAGGCGTGCTGCGCGACCGGCATGTCCATATCGAAGACGCGTGCGTGCAGCACGGTGCGATTCCGCAACGCCGCCCGCACCGCGCGGTGCAAACCGTCCTCTAGGTAGACGATGCCCTTCCACCGGACCGCGTGTGGAAACAGGTCGCCATAGAACGTGGAGTCCTCCGACAGCAACCGGTCCAGCGCCAGCACGGTCGTGGTGGTGACCAATTCGTCGAGGCGGATCTGCCGGGGCGGAATCTGTGCCCACTGCCGTTGGGACAGGCCGTGCTCTGGGTATGGCTTGCCCTCGCGGACTCCCTTGAAGATCATCGGCTAGCAATCCCTCGCGTCTTTCCCCGGCGTTAAATGCTAGTCGCAACCGGCCTATTCGCCACGCGAAGAACCGCTCGCTCGGTATCCGCCCTGATGATCACCGTAAAATAGGGACCGACTGCGTGAGAAGGGCAGGTGAACAATGGGCAGTGCCGACGATCGTCGCTTCGAGGTGCTGCGCGCCATCGTCGCCGACTTCGTGGCCACCAAGGAGCCCATCGGCTCGAAGTCGCTCGTCGAGCGGCACAATCTCGGCGTCTCCAGCGCAACCGTGCGCAACGACATGGCGGTCCTGGAGGCCGAGGGCTACATCGCCCAGCCGCACACCAGCTCGGGCCGGGTGCCCACGGAGAAGGGCTATCGCGAATTCGTCGACCGGCTGGACGACGTCAAACCGCTGTCGTCCTCGGAACGGCGCGCGATCCTGACCTTCCTCGAGTCCGGCGTCGACCTCGACGACGTGCTGCGCCGCGCCGTCCGGCTGTTGGCCCAGCTCACGCGCCAGGTTGCGATCGTGCAGTACCCAACGCTGTCCACGTCGAGCGTGCGGCGCCTCGAGGTGGTCGCGTTGACCGCGGCCCGCCTGCTGCTGGTGGTGATCACCGACTCGGGCCGCATCGACCAGCGCATCGTGGAGCTCGGCGACGCCATCGATGACCACGAGCTGTCCCAGCTGCGGGACCGGCTCGGTCAGGCGATGGAGGGAAAACCGTTGGCCGCCGCCTCGATCGCGGTGTCCGACCTCGCCTCGCACCTCAACGGCACCGGCGGGCTCGCCGACGCGGTCGGCCGGGCGGCTACCGTGCTGGTGGAGACGCTGGTCGAACACAGCGAGGAGCGGCTAATGCTCGGCGGCACCGCCAACCTGGCCCAGAACACCGCGGACTTCGGCGGCTCGCTGCGGTCGGTGATGGAGGCGCTCGAAGAGCAGGTGGTCGTGCTGCGCCTGCTCGCGGCCCAGCAGGAGGCCGGCAAGGTCACCGTCCGCATCGGGCACGAGACCGAGGCTGAGCAAATGGCGGGCACGTCGGTGGTCAGTACCGCCTACGGCAGCTCGGGCAAGGTGTACGGCGGCATGGGTGTGCTGGGACCCACTCGGATGGACTATCCGGGAACTATCGCTAATGTCGCTGCGGTTGCTCTCTATATCGGCGAAGTTCTAGGTAGCCGGTAATTCGGTTTTGGGAAGGTAAGGCGTGGCACGCGACTACTACGGGATGCTCGGCGTGAGCCGGGGGGCGAGCGATTCGGAGATCAAGCGCGCCTATCGCAAGCTGGCCCGCGAATTGCATCCCGACGTCAACCCCGACGAACAGGCCCAGGCGCGGTTCAAGGAGATCAGCGTCGCCTACGAGGTGCTCAGCGACCCGGAGAAGCGCCGCATCGTCGACCTCGGTGGTGACCCGCTTGAGTCCGCGGCCGCCGCGGGCAATGGTTTCGGCGGGTTCGGTGGCCTCGGCGACGTGTTCGAAGCCTTCTTCGGTGGCGGAACCACCTCCCGCGGCCCGATCGGCAGGGTCCGGCCAGGCTCGGACTCGCTCCTGCGGATGCGGCTTGACCTGGAGGAATGCGCCACCGGCGTGACCAAGCAGGTCACCGTCGACACCGCGGTGCTGTGCGACCTCTGTCAGGGCAAGGGCACCCACGGCAACTCGACACCGGTCGCCTGCGACACCTGCGGTGGGCGCGGCGAGATCCAGACCGTCCAGCGCTCGCTGCTCGGTCAGGTGATGACGTCGCGGCCGTGCCCCGTGTGCGGTGGGGTCGGCGAGGTCATCCCCGATCCGTGCCACCGCTGCGGCGGCGACGGCCGGATCCGGGCGCGACGGGATATCAGCGTGAAGATCCCCGCGGGTGTCGGCGACGGAATGCGGGTCCGGCTGGCCGCTCAAGGCGAGGTCGGTCCGGGTGGCGGGCCTGCCGGCGACCTGTACGTCGAGGTGCACGAAAAGCAGCACGAGCTGTTCATCCGCGACGGTGACGACCTGCACTGCACGATCTCGGTGCCGATGGTCGACGCCGCGCTGGGCACCACGGTCACCGTCGACGCGATCATCGATGGCCCGACCGAGCTCACGATTCCTGCGGGCACGCAGCCCGGTGCGGTGACGACGCTGCGCGGGCATGGGATGCTGCATCTGCGCTCCGGGGTGCGCGGCGACCTGCACGCCCACATCGAGGTCATGGTGCCGCAACGGCTCGACCACGAAGACATCGAGCTGCTGCACAAGCTGAAGGAAAAGCGCATCCGCGACGTGGCCGAGGTTCGCTCGACCCAGAGCACGGCGACGGGTAGCGGATTCTTCAGCCGCTTGCGCGAAACGTTCACTGGCCGCTGATTTTCTGTGACTCGCGCGCTCTTCTACGTCGACGCGCTGCCCGAAGTCGGTGAGCTTGCGATCGTCGACGGCGACGAGGGATTTCATGCGGCTAACGTCCGGCGCATTCGTCTCGGTGAGGAGATCGACCTTGGCGATCGCGACGGGACGGTGGCCCACTGCGTTGTCGAGGACGTTGCCAGGGGCCGGTTGACGGCGCGGGTGCTCGACCGGGGAACGGTGCCAGTGCCGTCGCCGACTGTCACCGTCGTTCAGGCACTGCCCAAGTCCGACCGCTCCGAGCTGGCCGTCGAATTGGCCACCGAAGCCGGGGCCGACGCGTTCATCGCATGGCAGGCGTCGCGCTGTGTGGCCCGGTGGGATGGGTCTGCGAAGGTCGACAAGGGTCTGCGCCGGTGGGCCGCAGTCGCGCGGTCGGCGGCTCGCCAGTCGCGGCGTCCGTACGTTCCGTCGATCAGCGGTGTGGTGTCGACGGCCGAGTTGGTGCAGCGGGTGCGTGACGACACCGCAATGGGGCTGGTGCTGCATGAGTCGGCTACCGTCACGCTGACGGAAGTGCCTGTGGCACAAGTCGATTCGATCTTACTTGTCGTCGGCCCCGAGGGGGGCATCGCCGACGACGAGATCGCTGCGCTGACCGACGCGGGTGCGACACCGGTGCGGCTGGGGCCGACAGTCTTGCGGACCTCTTCTGCTGCGGCCGTCGCGCTGGGCGCGTTGGGCGCGCTGACCTCGCGGTGGTCGTGAGCTGGTGCTGGTTAAGCATTGGGATGCATCGCTACCCGGCGGTAAAATGGGTATTCAAGAGCAAACGACCAGGCCAGAACCCAGAAAGCAGGCAGAAAACCCCACGTGACGCTCCGCGAGAACGCTGACTCGGACTCGCCCGTTCGTAGCAGCATCAATGTTCCGCCCGACCTCGTCGTGGGCCTGCTTGGTTCCGCCGACGAGAATCTGCGCGTACTCGAGCGCATCCTCGCAGCCGATATCCACGTCCGCGGCAACGCGCTGACCTTGTCCGGCGAGCCGGCCGACGTGGCGCTGGCCGAGCGGGTGATCTCCGAGCTCATGGCGATCGTGGCCAGCGGTCAACGGCTGACACCAGATGCGGTGCAGCACAGCGTCGCGATGCTGACCGGCACCGGCGACGAATCGCCTGCAGAGGTGTTGACGCTCGACATCCTGTCGCGGCGCGGCAAGACCATTCGGCCCAAGACGCTGAACCAGAAGCGGTACGTCGACGCGATCGACGCGCACACCATCGTGTTCGGTATCGGGCCGGCCGGCACCGGCAAGACTTATCTCGCAATGGCCAAGGCGGTCAACGCATTACAGAGCAAGCAGGTCAATAGGATCATCCTCACCCGGCCGGCCGTCGAGGCAGGCGAGCGGCTTGGCTTCCTGCCCGGCACGCTTAGTGAGAAGATCGACCCGTATTTGCGGCCGCTGTATGACGCGCTGTACGACATGATGGATCCCGAGTCGATCCCAAAGCTGATGAACGCCGGGATCATTGAGGTGGCACCGCTAGGGTACATGCGTGGTCGCACGCTTTCGGACGCGTTCATTGTCCTCGACGAGGCGCAGAACACCACCGGCGAGCAGATGAAGATGTTCCTGACCCGGCTCGGGTTCAACTCCAAAATTGTTGTGACAGGCGATATTACGCAGGTCGATCTGCCGGGCGGTGCCGCTTCGGGTCTGCGCGCGGCAATGCGAATACTCGACGGCATCGACGACATTCACTTCTCCGAACTCACCAGCGCCGACGTCGTGCGGCACCGGCTGGTCTCCGACATCGTCGACGCCTACGCCAAATCCGAGGAGCCCGCGCAGATGAACCGGGCCCAGCGGCGCGCGTCGGGCACCCGATCGCGAAGGTGAGCGCGTGAGCATCGAGGTGTCCAACGAGTCGGGCATCGACGTTTCCGAACAGGAATTGATCAGCGTCGCGCGGTTCGTCATCCGCAAGATGAAGATCAACCCCGCGGCCGAACTGTCGATGGTGCTGCTCGACACCGCGGCGATGGCCGACCTGCACATGCGCTGGATGGACCTGCCGGGACCAACCGACGTGATGAGCTTCCCGATGGACGAGCTCGAACCGGGCGGGCGGCCCGACGCGCCCGAACCGGGGCCGTCGATGCTCGGCGACATCGTGCTGTGCCCGGAGTTCGCGTCCCAACAGGCCACCGCGGCCGGGCACACGCTGGGCCAGGAACTGGCGCTGTTGACCGTCCACGGCGTGCTGCATCTGCTCGGCTATGACCACGCCGAGCCGGACGAGGAAAAGGAAATGTTCGCGCTGCAGCGCCAACTGCTCGAGGAGTGGGTGGCTGACCAGGTCGAGTCATACCACCAGGACCGTCAGTCCGAGAAGGACCGGCGGCTGCTGGACAAGTCCCGATACTTCGACGAACCGTGACCGGCATAGCCCCGCTCATCGGAGCGATCGCACTCATCGGTTTCGGCGGGCTGTTCGCGGCTATCGACGCCGCTATCAGCACGGTGTCGGTGGCTCGTGTCGAGGAACTGGTGCGCGACGAACGCCCGGGCGCGGTGCGGCTGGCTCGTGTAATGGTGGAGCGGCCGCGGTACATCAATCTCGTTGTGCTGCTGCGCATCACATGCGAAGTGACGGCGACGGTGTTGCTCGTCGCCTACCTGGACGGGCTGCTCGGCGTGGCCTGGGGGCTTTTCGCGGCCGCTGCGATCATGGTGGTGGTCAGCTTCGTCGCGATCGGTGTCGGTCCGCGCACGGTTGGGCGGCAGAACGCCTACAGCATCGCGTTGGTGGCCGCCCTTCCGCTGCAGGCGATCTCGGTGTTGCTCACCCCGATCAGCCGGCTTCTGGTGTTGATCGGTAATGCGCTGACGCCCGGTCGAGGGTTCCGCAACGGACCGTTCGCCTCCGAGATCGAGCTACGTGAGGTCGTCGACCTGGCCCAGCAGCGCGGTGTGGTGGCCGACGAAGAGCGCCGGATGATCCAGTCGGTCTTCGAACTCGGCGACACTCCGGCCCGCGAGGTGATGGTGCCGCGCACCGAGATGGTGTGGATCGAAAGCGACAAGACGGCGGGCCAGGCGACGTCATTAGCGGTGCGCAGTGGGCATTCGCGGATCCCGGTGATCGGCGAGAACGTCGACGACGTCATCGGTGTCGTCTACCTCAAAGACCTTGTGCAGAGGACGTATTACTCGAGAAACGGCGGTCGCGACACCAAGGTGTCAGAAGTGATGCGCCCCGCGGTGTTCGTCCCGGACTCCAAACCGCTCGACGCACTGCTGCGCGAAATGCAGCGCGATCGCAACCACATGGCGCTGCTGGTCGACGAATACGGCGCCATCGCGGGCCTGGCGACGATCGAGGACGTGTTGGAGGAGATCGTCGGCGAGATCGCCGACGAGTACGACACCGACGAGGTTGCGCCGGTGGAAGACTTGGGCGACAAGCATTTTCGAGTGTCTGCTCGGCTGCCCATCGAGGATCTTGGCGAGCTCTACGACATCGAATTCGACGAGGATCTCGACGTCGACACGGTCGGCGGCCTGCTGGCCCTCGAGCTGGGCCGCGTTCCGCTGCCGGGGGCGGAAGTGATGTGGGACGGGCTGCGGCTGCGCGCCGAAGGCGGCCCGGACCCTCGCGGTCGGGTGCGCATCGGTACGGTCCTGGTCAGTCCGACGGAGCCGGAGGAGCCCCATGAGTGAACTCGACGCCGAGGACGCCAAGCTCGTGACGTTGGCCCGGGGTGCAATGGGCCGGGCGGAGGCGACCACCGGCGCGGCGGTGCGTGACGTCGACGGCCGCACGTACGCCGGCGCACCCATCAGGCTCGATGCCCTGACGTTGACCGCGCTGCAGGCGGCTGTCGCGGCCGCGGTGTCCAGCGGCGCGGCGGGTCTGGAGGCCGCGGTAATCGTGGGTGGCTCGTCGGACGACGCCGGGGTGGCCGCGGTCCGCGAGCTGTCCAGCGACGCGAAGGTGATCGTCACCGACCGCAGCGGCGCCGTGCGGTGAGCGAATTCCGTTCGGGCTTTGTCTGCTTCGTCGGCCGGCCGAACACCGGAAAGTCGACGCT
>DASRJA010000093.1:0-30475 GCA_035649695.1 Mycobacterium sp.
CCAGCACCGTGTGCAGCAACTCGGACTGCGCGCCGTGGTCCGACTGCGAGCCGACTTCCTCGTGGTCGAACAGCACCAGCACTGGCATGTGCTCGCCGGGCGCGGCGGCCAAGAACGCCTCCAGCCCCGCGTAGCAGGTCGCCTGGTTGTCCAGCCGGGGCGCGCTCACCAGATCCTCGTTGGCTCCGGCCAGCGTCGACGGTGTCAGGTCGTGGGTCATCAGGTCGGCGCCCAAGACGTCGGCTTCTGCGACCCCCGCGTGCTCGGCGACGTAACGGAGAAACGATCGGCTGCCGCTGCCAACGCCCCAGACCGCGTTGACGTGCCGCTGCGGATCCAGTGAGACCGACTTGCGATCCTCGGCCAGGTGGATGGCCAACTGCGGGACGCGCAGGATCGGTTCGTCGATGCGAACAAGCCAGTGGTCAAGTGTGTTGCCGACGCGTATCGACAGCCGGCCGCTGATGCCGAGGTCGCGGTCCAGCCACGAGTTCAGCCAGGCGCCACCGTAGGGCTGCAGGGCGACGACCTGCCAGCCGGAGACGAACCGGTCGGGGTGCTGTTTGACCCGCAGGTTGGGGCTGTCGGTGTGGGCGCCGACGATGCGGAACGGTCCGCTGCGGTCGACCTCGTTTGCCTGCCATGCCACCAGCGAGCCGGCCCGCACGGTGAAGAATCTGCCCTGCGCCGGCCATTCGTCGCGCTCGGAGAGTTCGGTGAACCCCGCGGCGCTCAACCGCTGCGCGACAGTCACGCAGACGTGGAACGGCGACGGCGACGCGTCGATGAACTCGCACAGCCCCTGTGCACTCGCGGCCATGGTTCACCATCATTGCTGACGCACGATTCGCTAGGGTCAAACGGTGCCCGCACCACTACCGCAACCGGTAACGGCGCCGTTGACACCCGCAGCCATCTTCCTAGTGGTCACCATCGACGAAGGCGGTGAAGCCGCCGTCCACGACTCGCTGCCCGACATCTCGGGGCTGGTCCGCGCGGTCGGATTCCGTGACTCGGACAAGCGACTGTCGGTGATCACCTCGATCGGGTCGGACGCCTGGGACCGCTTGTTCTCCGGTCCGCGACCGGCCGAGCTGACGCGGTTCGTCGAACTCGACGGCGGACGTCACAAAGCCCCGGCGACGCCAGGGGATCTGCTGTTCCACATCCGGGCGATGTCGATGGACATGTGCTTTGAATTGGCGGGCCGCCTCGTCAAGGCGATGGGGGCTGTGACGGTCGTCGACGAGACTCACGGTTTCCGTTTCTTCGAAAACAGGGACCTGCTGGGCTTCGTCGACGGCACCGAGAATCCGGCCGGCCCACTTGCGGTGTCCGCCACCGAGATTGGTGATGAGGATCCCGATTTCGCCGGCGGCTGCTACGTGCACGTGCAGAAGTACCTGCACAACATGGCGGCGTGGGACTCCCTGTCGGTCACCGAGCAGGAACTGGTGATCGGCCGGACCAAGCTGGAGGACATCGAGATGGATGACGATGTCAAGCCGGCGAATTCGCACATCGCGCTCAACGTGATCGAAGACGAGGACGGCAACGAGTTGAAGATCGTCCGGCACAACATGCCGTTCGGCGAAATCGGTAAGGACGAATTCGGTACGTACTTCATCGGCTACTCGCGCACGGCCGCGGTGACCGAACGGATGCTGCGCAACATGTTCATCGGCGACCCGCCGGGCAATACCGACCACATCCTGGAGTTCTCGACCGCGATTACCGGCGGGAAGTTCTTCACGCCGGTCGTCGACTTTCTCAATGATCCACCGCCGCTTCCGGATTCGGCGCCCGAAGAAGAGCAACCAGTAGTCACCGTCGCGCGCGTCGCCACCAACGGGTCGTTGGGCATCGGCAGCCTGAAAGGAACTCCTTCATGAACAACCTGTATCGCGAACTGGCGCCGATCACCGAAGCCGCGTGGGACCAAATCGAAGAGGAGGCGACGCGGACGTTCAAGCGGCACATCGCCGGGCGGCGAGTGGTCGACGTCAGCGAGCCGGGCGGACCGGTGACCGCGGCGATCAGCACGGGTCATCTGCGCGATGTCGGGGCGCCAGGTGACGGCGTGGTGGCGCATCTGCGCGAGAGCAAGCCCCTGGTGCGGTTGCGGGTCCCATTCACGGTGTCGCGCACCGCCATCGACGACGTCGAGCGAGGCTCACAGGATTCGGACTGGGATCCGGTCAAGGACGCCGCCAAGAAGCTGGCGTTCGTCGAGGACCGCGCGATCTTCGAGGGCTACGACGCGGCGTCCATCGAAGGCATCCGGGCGTGCAGCTCCAATCCGGCGCTGGCGTTGCCCGAGGACGCCCGCTCGTATCCTGATGTCATCGCGCAGGCGCTGTCGGAGCTGCGGCTCGCCGGTGTCGACGGCCCGTATTCGGTGCTGCTGTCGGCCGACGACTACACGAAGGTCAGCGAGACCACCGAACACGGCTATCCGATCCGCGAGCATCTCAATCGACTGGTCGACGGCGACATCATCTGGGCGCCAGCCATCGACGGCGCGTTCGTGCTGTCTACTCGCGGCGGCGATTTCGATCTGCAGCTGGGCACCGACGTGTCGATCGGCTACCTCTCGCACGACGCCGACAATGTGGAGCTGTATCTCGAGGAGACGCTGACGTTCCTGTGCTACACGGCCGAGGCGTCGGTGGCCTTAACGCCCTAGCCCCATTACGCCGAGCGTAGTTACTTAGGCAGCCAGCACCAGATCCAGCGCCGAGTAGAACAGGCCCAGCCCGTCGTCGGACGGGCCGGTCAGCGCCTCAGTGGCGTGCTCAGGATGCGGCATCAGGCCGACGACGCGGCCGTTGGCCGAGCTGATCCCCGCGATGTCGCGCATCGAACCGTTGGGGTTGTCGCGGTAGCGGAACACCACGCGGCCGTCGCCTTCGAGCTGGTCGAGCACCTTCTCGCCGGCGACGTAGCGGCCCTCGCCGGACTTCAGCGGCACCAGCAGGTCGGCGCCGAGCTCGTAGCGCGACGTCCACGCCGTCGAATTCGACACGACCTCCAGCCACAGATCGCGGCAGACGAAGTGCAGACCGGCGTTGCGCGTCAGCGCCCCCGGCAGCAGGCCCGCCTCACACAACACCTGAAAACCGTTGCAAATCCCCAACACTGGCAGGCCTTGCTCGGCGCCCCGCACCACCTCGCCCATCACCGGTGCGAACTTCGCGATCGCACCGCAGCGCAAGTAATCGCCATACGAGAAGCCGCCGGGCACCACCACCGCGTCGACGCCCTTGAGGTCGGCGTCGGCATGCCACAGGCTGACCGCCTCGGCGCCGGCCAGCCGGACCGCCCTGGCGGCGTCGACGTCATCGAGCGTGCCGGGGAACGTGATCACGCCCACACGTGCGGTCATGATTGCTCCCTGTTCACCGACCAGTCTTCTATGACCGTATTGGCCAACAGCGATTCGGCGATTTCGGCGAGGGTGTCGTCGTCGATACTGTCATCGACCTCAAGCTCAAAACGCTTGCCCTGCCGGACATCTGAGACACCGCCGAAGCCGAGACGGCCCAGTGCGCCGACGATCGCCTGGCCCTGCGGGTCGAGGATCTCCGCCTTGGGCATCACGTGCACAACCACCCTTGCCACGGCGATCACTCTACCGGCGGCAATGCCGGGACCGTCTCACCGGCACGACCCAAGGTATGCATCGCACAGCGGCGCGGCCAGCGCGTCGAACACCTGCGTGTCGGCCACCGCCGGCCAGTCGACCTGAGGCGGGAGCGACGACCACAACGCCAGTTCGACGACGGTGCTGCTGGCGGGGTGCGCCAGCAGGTACTCGTGCATGACCTGCTCGCCCGCAGCACTGATCACCGCCCCGATGCGCTGGGGATCGTCGGTGGTGATCGACGGCGAGGCCACAGCGGCCGTCGATTGGCAGTCGCCCAGCCTGGACCTGGCAGTTTCCAACGTGGTAAGCGCCGTGGGTCCACCGGTCGCCGTGTCGCCGCGCCAGTGGATCACCTGTACGAGCAGGTTCCATTGGCCGTCCTCGTGCAGCACAACCGACCGCGCTCCCACTGCATACGCACGGGGGTCGCTGGCAACCGGCGGACTGCCGCACAGCGCCTCGAAGCCAAACCGGGGCGACGGCGCCGTGACCGCCAATCCCGCCAGGCCGGGCCACCGGTACACCGGGTAGAGCGGGACGGACGTGGGCGCGATCCATGCCGAATCGGGAATGGCGTCGCAAATCGGCGGGCACACCCCGGGAACCGCACGCGCCGGCCAGCCGCCAGTCGGCGCGACGGCCAACCCGCAGGTCGCCATGGCCACAGCCAAGAGCAATCGCACGGCTCAAGTACCCCCTTGCCTCCCCTTGCGCCGCCACAATATAGGGATGGAATTGACGCATTTCGGCCATTCATGCTTACTCGCAAATTTCAAGGGCGATTCCGGTCAGGAAACAACGGTGTTGTTCGATCCCGGGAACTTCTCGCACGGATTCGAGGGCATCACCGGCCTGTCGGCGATCCTGATCACCCATCAGCATCCCGACCACGCCGACAAGGAACGGCTCCCGGCACTGGTCGACGCGAACCCGCAGGCCGCCCTGTACGCCGATCCCCAGACGGCCGAGCAGCTCGGCGGCCCATGGCAGGCCGTGCACGTCGGCGACGAGTTCAGCGTCGGGCACCTGACCGTGCGCGGCGTCGGCGGGCGGCATGCCGTGATCCACCCGGAAATCCCTGTGATCGACAACATTTCGTATCTCATCGGCGACGGCTCGCACGCGGCGCGGTTGATGCATCCCGGCGACGCGCTGTTCACGCCCGGCGAGCCGGTCGACGTGCTCGCCACGCCTGCTGCCGCTCCTTGGATGAAGATCTCGGAGGCCGTCGAATACCTGCGAGCGGTGGCGCCAGCTCGTGCGGTGCCCATCCACCAGGCGATCATCGAACCGAACGCACGCGGCATCTACTACGGCCGGCTGAAAGAGATGACCGACACCGACTTTCAGGTGCTTTCGGAGGAAACCCGTACAAGCTTCTAGGCGGTTTCGCCTGCCGCGGCCCGGCCCGCCGCCCTCCCGGAGAACACGCAGCCGCCGAGGAACGTGCCCTCCAGCGACCGGTAGCCGTGCACACCGCCGCCACCGAAACCGGCGGCCTCGCCCGCGGCATACAGCCCGCCGAACACGCTGCCGTCGGCGCGCAGCACCCGCGAGTCGAGGTCGGTCTCCAAGCCGCCCAACGACTTACGCGTCAGGATGTGCAGTTTGACGGCGATCAGCGGCCCGGCCTTCGGATCGGTGAGCCGGTGCGGGGCGACGACGCGACCGAGCCGGTCACCAAGGTAGTTGCGCGCCACGCGAATCGACGCAATCTGGGTGTCCTTGGTGAACCGGTTGGCCACCTCGCGGTCGCGCGCGGTCACCTCGGCCTCGACGGTGGCGTAGTCGAGCGGCAGCACATCGGGCACGGCATTCATCGCGGACACCAAGTCGCGCAACGAGTTTGCGCTGACGAAGTCGACACCCTTGTCGACGAACGCCTGCACCGGCTTTGGCGCTCCGGCGCGCACCCGCGCAAGCACGTCACGCACGCTCTTGCTGGTGAGGTCCGGGTTCTGTTCCTGCCCGGACAGCGCGAACTCTTTGGCGATGATCCGCGCGTTGAGGACATACCAGGTGTAGTCCTGTCCGGTCTGCGAAATGTATTCCAGTGTGCCCAGCGTGTCGAAGCCGGGATACAACGGAGGCGGCAGCCGCTTGCCGTGCGCGTCCAGCCACAGCGACGATGGGCCTGGGATGATCCGGATGCCGTGCAGTGGCCAGATCGGGTCGTAATTGGTGATGCCCTCGGTGTAGTGCCACATCCGGTCGCTGTTGATGACGTGGCCGCCTGCGGATTCGGTGATGCCGATCATCCGGCCGTCGACATGCGCGGGCACCCCGGACAGCAGCTGTTCTGGCACCCGCCCCATCCGCGTGGGCCAGTTCTGCCGGACCAGGTCGTGGTTGCCGCCGATGCCGCCGCTGGCGACGATCACCGCTGCCGCGTGAAATTCGAAGTCGCCGACGGTGTTTCGTGACGACGCCACACCGCGCGCCGCGCTGGTCGGCTCCAGCACCGCGCCACGTACCCCTGTGACTGCGCCGTTCTCGACGATCAGCTCGTCGACGCGATGGCGGTGGGCGAACCGCACCTTCGCGTTACCCAGCAGCTTGCGCGCGAAGACGTCGACGATCGCCGGGCCCGTTCCCCACGTGATGTGGAAACGCGGCACCGAGTTGCCGTGGCCGCGTGCGTCGTAGCCGCCGCGCTCGGCCCAGCCGACGAGGGGGAAGGTCTGCAGCCCGCGCTCGCGCAGCCAGCTGCGCTTCTCGCCCGCGGCGAAGTCGACATAGGCGTGTGCCCACTGCCGCGGCCAGTGGTCCTCGGGCCGGTCGAAGCCCGCGGCGCCAAGCCAGTCCTGCAACGCGAGCTCGTGGCTATCGCGGATGCCCAGCCGCCGCTGTTCGGGGCTGTCGACGAAGAACAGGCCGCCGAATGACCAATAGGCCTGGCCACCGACGTTGTTGGCGTTCTCCTGGTCCACGATCAGCACGCGGCGGCCGCGCTCGACCAGCTCACAGGCGGCGACCAACCCGGCCAGACCGGCACCCACCACGATCACATCAGCGTCAGCCATGGCCGCCAATGTAGCGGCCTCGCCTTAGGCGGCGTCTGTCAGCGCGCGGTACGGCTCCCAGTGGTAGACGGACGGCATGCAGCGATGCATCAACGCCAGATCGACGGCGTCGAGCATGGCCTGTCGCGGTCCCGACCGGCGCAGGTGCCGGGCGGCCACTGCGACGCGGACGATGCCCTCGCGGCGCGCGGTGCGCTCGGCCGACAGCACAAGCGTCCGGCACCACCATGGCTCGCTCAAGAACCCCTCGCCGATGCCGAGCACCCTGCCCCGCACGGTTGTCTGACGAACCAGGTCGGTGATGCCGCCTAATCCCGCGAGTAGCCGAAAGCCGTTGCGGGGCAAAGCAGTCACCGTGCCTTGCGAAACCGTCCAACCAGGCGCGGCGAACAGCCGGGTACGCAACCCAAGATGCTCGAGCACCCGGTCGGCGGCCATCAGCCGCAGATTGGCCTCGTGCGCAGGCAATGTCGCGAACTCGCCACGCCGCTTCTTGGTGGCGGCCTCGTCGAAGCCGTGAAGCACGATGGCGTCACCACGGCCGCGCCGATCGGCCAGCCAGTCGACAGTCGGCGCGTCGGAGTCGAGCCGGTAGCCGCCCTTGATCCTGGGCGCCACCAGAAACGAGGCAGGCACGTCGCGCTCGTCGAGCTGACGGCAGAACGCCTCAACGTCGGCCAGTGTGCGGTCGCTGATCCCGGAGATCGAGACGATCAGTTGTCCAGCCACGTGTTCAGTCTGGCAACGTCAGGTGTCCCAACGGTTTACAACACGTGGTCAGCAGTTGACCATCTAGCGCGGCAGCACCGCCTCGATCGCTGCGATCACCTCGGGCGCGTCGGGAACCGTGCGCGGCCGGAATCGGTTGACCACTTCGCCACCGGGTGCCAGCAGGAACTTCTCGAAATTCCATTGCACGTCGCCGGCTTCGCCGCTGACGTCGGGCGTCTGGGTCAGCTTGGCGTACAGCGGGTGCCGATCCGCGCCGTTGACGTCCGTCTTGGCCAGCAGCGGAAACGTCACGCCGTAGTTCGTCGAACAGAACGTCTGAATCTCCTCGGCGGTGCCCGGTTCCTGTCCCATGAACTGGTTGCACGGCACGCCGATCACAGTCAATCCGCGGTCACCGTATTCCGTCGCAAGCTGCTCCAGCGCGGTGTACTGCGGGGTTAGGCCACATTTCGAGGCGACGTTCACCACAAGCGCGGCGCCGTCGGCGAGCTCGGCCAGCGTGGTGGGGCGCCCGTCCAGCGTTGTCAGGGGAATGTCGGTCAGCGAGGTCATTCCCGCACATTAGCCGCTCTTGAAGAGCATCCCCGCGACGCGGTGCACCATGGCCATCGGATCGGGGTCGTTGTCGATGGCCTGATTGAGCCACAACAGCGAAAACCCATGCACCAGAGACCAAGCCGCCAGCGCGGCGGCCTCGGGGTCGCCCTTGGCGCGTACATCATCGAGGGTGCCGACGCCTTGCGCCAACTCGGTCCCGGCCGCGCCGACGGCCGCCACCAACTCCGGGTCGTCCGGGTTGACGAGCGAGCGATCGAACATCACCGCGTAGTGGCCGGGATGGGCCAGCGCGAACCGCACATAGGCCAGCGCCGCATCGAGGAAGTCCGGCCGGGCGCCCGATAGTGCGTCGGCCAGCAGCCGCCACCCCTCGGCGGCGAGCGCGGTGAACAGGCCGCGGCGGTCGGTGAAGTGATGCGCAGGGGCAGCGTGCGACACGCCAGCCTCCCGCGCCAGTTCGCGCAGTGAGATCCCGTCGGCGCCGCGCTCGGCCACCAGGGTGGCGGCCTTGGCCAGGATGACGGCCTTCAGATCGCCGTGATGGTAGGTGCCCCTGCTCATCCGGCCATCATAGCGAGGAATCTTGACAGTGCCTAGATCGTTGGAGTACGTTTGCATCTTGACACTGGCTAGATAAGGAGGTTGGCAATGGCCGTCATCGTCACATTGGTCCTGGGCACGGTTGGGGCCCGCTTGGTGGGCTGGCTGGGGGTCGACTACGTCAACAGCTGGCCGCAGGCTGCCGCCGTCGGGCTGGCGGCGATGTTCGTGATGACAGGGGTCGCGCACTTCGTGAACCCGCTTCGCCGCGACATGATCGCGATCGTGCCGCCGCGGCTGCCCGCCCCCGGACTGCTGGTCACGACCACTGGCGTGCTGGAACTGGTGGGCGCGGCCGGACTGCTGTACCCGCCGACCCGCGTCGCAGCGGCGGTGTGCCTGTTCGTGTTGATGCTGGTGATGTTCCCGGCCAACATCTACGCGTCGCGGATGCCGAACCCGCCGAAGTCGATGACCTCGCGGCTGGACGTACGCACCGTCGAGGAAGTCGTGTACCTAGCCGCCGCCGTCGTGGTTGGCCTTGGCAGCATCCAGTAGCCAGGCGTACTGGAAAGCCGCTTCCTTCCACCGTTCGTAGCGTCCGCTGATGCCACCGTGGCCGGCGTTCATCTCGGTCTTCAGCAGCACCGGGTGATCGTCGGTCTTGGTGTGTCGAAGCGCCGCAACCCATTTCGCGGGTTCGACGTAGAGCACCCTGGTGTCGTTCAACGACGTCATCGCGAGGATCGCCGGATAGTCCTTGGCTTCGATGTTCTCGTAGGGCGAGTAGGACTTCATGTAGTGGTAGACGTCCTTGTCCTCCAGCGGGTTTCCCCACTCGTCCCACTCGGTCACCGTCAGCGGCAGCGACGGGTCGAGGATCGTCGTCAACGCGTCGACGAACGGCACCGCGGCCAGGATGCCGGCGAACAACTGCGGGGCCATATTGGCGACCGCGCCCACCAGCAGCCCGCCCGCGCTTCCGCCGAGCGCGACAAGGTTGTCTGGTCTCGTCACGTCGGTAGCGATGAGATGGCTTGCGACGGCGACGAAGTCGGTAAAGGTGTTGCGCTTCTCCAGCAGCTTGCCGTGCTCGTACCATGGCCGACCCAGCTCGCCGCCGCCACGCACGTGAGCGACGGCGAACACCATGCCGCGGTCGAGCAGCGAGAGCCGAGCGATGGAAAAGCGTGGGTCCTCGCACGACTCGTAGGCGCCGTATCCGTAGAGCAATGTGGGCGCGGGATAGGGCACGCCTGTGCGGTGGACGATCGAAATCGGCACTCGCGCACCGTCGGCGGCGACGGCCCAGTCGCGGCGCTCGACATACTCGTCGGGGTGGTAGTCGCCGAGCACCGGCTGTTCCCGCAGCAGTGTGCGCTCGCCGGTGGCCAGGTCGATGTCGTAGATGCGCACCGGGATGACGAACGACGTCGCGCCGATCCGTAGCTTGGGTGAGCTCCAATTGGGGTTTGCGGAAAGGCCGGCCGACATCAGTTCGGAGTCGAATGTGATGTCCTCGGGGCGGCCGTACTCGCCGGTCGCGTATATCGGCCACAGCTGGATCCGCGGCAGCGCCTCGCTGCGGTAGCTGACCACGAGATGGCCTTCGAACGCGTCGACGGAGTCGAGTCGCACATCGTCGCGGTGCTCGATCAGTGTGCGAAAAGCGGTGGGATCACTGACCGGAGCCTCGACCAACGTGAAGTTCTCGGCGCCGTCGTTGTGCATGATGAGGAACCGGTCCTCACCACCGACGACCGCGTGTTCGATGGAGTACTCGACGAGTTCACGGCGCGGCCAGATGGCGGTGAATTCGGTGTGGCCGTCAGCGGCGTCGCCGTAGCGCAACTCGGTGGTGACGGCGCTGCCGGCCGCAATGACGATGTACTTGTCACTGCGGGTCCGGCCCACTGCGAGCCAGAACTTCTCGTCGGGCTCGTGGTAGACCCGTTCGGCGGGCAGACCGGCGCCGAGGCGATGCCGCCACACGGTGTCGGGGCGCCAGGCGTCGTCGACGGTGACGTAGTAGATGGTGTGATTGTCGGCGGCCCAGGTGGCGCCGGAACCGATGCCGACTATCTCGTCGGCATACAGGGAGCCGGTGCGTAAATCCCTGAACCGCAACGTGTATCGCTCGTCGCCCTTGACGTCCACCGAATAGGCCAGGATGTTGCCGTCCAGGCTGACCGTGGCGGCGCCGAGCGCGAAGAAGTCGTGCCCTTCGGCCTCGACGTTCTCGTCAAGCAGGATCTGCTCACCGGGTACTTCGGTGTCCTCGTCGAACTGCGGCGGGATCCAGTCGTCGGGATCGGCGACGGGGCAACGGCATTGCACGCTGTATTGCTTGCCCTCGAAGCTTCGGCCGTAGTACCACCAGTCGCCGCGGCGGATCGGCACCGAGAGATCGGTTTCCTTGGTGCGCGCCTTTATCTCGTCGAAGATCTTCTGCCGCAACGGCGCCAGGTCTGCCGTCGCGTGCTCCGTGTAGTCGTTCTCGGCGTTCAGGTAGCCGAGGACTTCGGGGTCGGCCTTGTCGCGCAGCCACTCGTAGGGGTCGATGAACACATCACCGTGATATTCCCGGCGAGTGTCGATCCTCTTGGCTTCGGGTGGCTTCACGGCTTGATCCAGTCGCTGAACTTCAGGCCCGAGATGCGTTCGTAGGCTTCGATATAGCGGGCTCGGGTGGCGTCGACGATGTCGGGCGGCAGCGGTGGCGGCGGCTTGTCGCCGTTGCGGTCCCAGCCGGACTCCGGGCCGGTGAGCCAATTGCGCACGAACTGCTTGTCGAAGCTCTGCTGGACGACACCCTCCCGGTAGTCGTCGGCCCGCCAGTACCTGCTGGAGTCCGGGGTGAAGACCTCGTCGGCCAGCCGCAGGTTGCCGTGCTTGTCCACACCGAACTCGAACTTGGTGTCGGCGACGATAACGCCTTTCGTCAGTGCATGATCGGCGCCCTGGATGTAGGTCTGCAGGGTCTTCTCACGCAACTGGTTGGCCCTGACGGCGCCGACCATCTCGATCACGTCGTTGAACGTGATGTTCTCATCGTGTTGTCCGAGTTCGGCTTTGGTGGCCGGGGTGAACAGCGGCTGGGCGAACTTGCTGGCCTCCTCGAGCCCTGGCGGCAGCGCATTGCCGGATACCTGACCAGTCTTTTGGTAGTCGATGAGGCCCGAGCCAGTGAGATAGCCGCGGGCCACGCATTCCACCGGCATCATCTCGAGCTCCTGCACGACCAGCGCCCGCCCGAGCACCTCTTGGGGGATGCGCTCGTCCTCGGGTGGGCCCGCCAAGTGGTTGGGCGCCTCGACGTAATCGAAGAAGAAGACGCTCATCGCGGTCAGGATGCGGCCCTTGTCGGGTATCTCGGAGTCGAGGATGTAGTCGTAGGCGGAGATCCGGTCGGTGGCGACGAACAGCAGGGTTTCGTCGTCGATGCGGTACAGCTCGCGAACCTTGCCGCTGGCCAGATGTTCGTAGTCCGACAGAGACGGGCGCATCGGGCCAGCCTATCTGCTGGGATCAACACCATGAGGTCGCGTTATCTGCCCTATGCCACCACCCCGACCCGACTGCTCGCGCAGCTGATCAGCGACATGGTGGTGATCGCCTGGACCACCGTGTGGGTACTGGTCGGGATGGCGGTGCATGCCGCCGTGTCGACCATCGCCGAAGTCGGCCGTCAGGTCGAGACCGGTGCCAACGGCGTCGCGGACAATCTGAACTCGGCCGGCGACCGCACGGACGACTTCCCGCTCGTGGGCGACGCCTTGGCGAAGCCCTTGAAAGCGGCCAGCGAGGCCGCGCTCGACATCGCGGGTGCCGGACACAGCTTGGACACCACGGCGTCGTGGCTCGCGTGGGTGCTCGCCCTGGCGGTGGCCGCACCACCGATCCTCTTTGTCGCTCTGCCGTGGCTGTTCCTGCGTATTCGGTTCTTCCGTCGCAAGTGGACCGCCTTGACGTTGGCGGCCACGCCCGCCGGCGAACAGTTGCTGGCGCTGCGGGCGCTGGCCAACCGGCCGCTGGCCAAGCTCGCGGCGATACACGCCGATCCTGTCGGCGCCTGGCGGAGCCACGACGCCGCCGCGATCCACGGCCTGGCCGCCCTTGAGCTCCGCGCCGCCGGAGTCCGCCGGCGCCACTAACTTGCGATTTGTGCACGATTTCACGCGGTGTGAGCGCGGATTTTCGTGCACAAATCACTCAGAGTGGAACCGGTGGGGCGCGCGACGCGTCCACCCTAAATATGGTCGACGAGTATCTACGTCAACACGATGGCGTAATTACCCTCGCTCAAGCCATGCGCGCTGGCCTGAGCCATGATGCCGTCAACAGACGAGTCCACTCGGGCCGATGGCTGCGCTGCTCGCCGGGCGTCTTCTTTGCAGACGATCGGCCGTTTACCGACGCATCGCGGGTGCGTACAGCCGTCTGGTCTTGTGGCCCAAAGGCAACTGCGAGCGGTCTGGCCGCCGCGTGGTGGCACGGTGTCACTCGTTTCGCTCCAGAGACTGTCGAGGTCACCGTGGCCAAAGTGAGCAATCATCGACGACGACCTGGCGTCCGCACTAGACGACGTGACTTGGCACCCGCAGACATCGTCGAGCGGAAGGGCCTAAGGGTGACGGCGTTGCCGTTGACGGTTATCGAAGCCGCTGTACGACGGGGCGGCGGCCCCAAGCTGATGGATTCAGCGTTGCAGCGCCATGTCGAGCTGCCGCAGCTTTGGAAAGCACACCTGCGAAATAGGGGTCGCCACGGGTCGCCCGCGGCGCGACGACTACTGCAGGCCGCATCCGACGGCGCGCGTTCGGAAGCCGAGCGCCTGTTGGTCAAGCTGTTGCGCGACAACAACATCACCGGCTGGAAGACCAACTATCCCGTCGGCGGATACAAGGTCGACGTCGCATTTCCTGAGCAGAAGGTCGCCATCGAAACAGACGGGTGGGCTTACCACAGCAGCCAAGAAGACTTTCAAAACGATCGCGTACGGCAGAACAAGATCACGCTGCTCGGCTGGCAGGTTCTTCGCTTTACGTGGCTAGATCTAGTCGAGTATCCCCAGCGGGTGCTGGCGGAGATCCGATTCGCGAGAGCGCATCCAGCGCGGTAAGCATCCACGCCACGAACGCGATCCAGAAGAACGCCAGCGACACTGTCGTCAGCCAATGCCAACCTGTTTCGACAGCCGTCGCATACGTCGCCGACGAGTACATCCCGAGTGGGAACACCGTCGGCCATGCGATGCCCACGCGTCGTCGCAGCGTGACGTAAACCAGCGGCAGGATCAACGCCGTCGCAACAATCCACGTCACGACCGTCACCGGCCACACGCTCGTCAGCCCGGCCTTGTGGATGTGATCGCCGGCCAGCGTCGCGACCGCCGCACCGCCCATCAGAATCCATATGTCGGGCTGCGCCAACTCCGGCGCAGACGAATCACCGACAGCACGCCACACGACCAGTCCAGTCATCACCAGGTAGATACAGATCGCAAGGGCCCAAAGAATCACTGCCCAGAAGACGATCTTCAGGTCCGCCATTACGATGGCCAATCCGGATGTCGCGACGCTCGCCAGTTCCCAGCCGCCGCGCGCACGGTCACGCAAGCCTGCGCGGTCGCGCCACATCCGGCGCGCCACCACCGGCGCCAGCGAGAGCCAGCCTTGCAATGCCATGCCCGCCAGTACCCATAGCACGATTCGGTGTTCGGCCAGCCGCGCCGCCACCACCGCACAGGCCGCGACGTATGAGCACAACCGAAGCGACACATCGAGATCGGTGAGTTTCCACGACTCTCGTCGCCAGGCGATGGCCGCCGCCACGATCAGCACCGGCAACGCGACGGCAGCCAACACGATCGACACGTCGCTGATGACCCGATAGCCGTGATCCATCGCCGCGATCGACACGATGCCGGTCGCCATGACCGCCGCGAACGTATCGGGTTTCACGGCGTGACAAGCACCTCCGCCGACATGATCACGGGCAGGTTCAGCGGTAGCGCCGCCACGCCGATCGCGCTCCGCGCGTGTCTGCCGTGCTCGCCGAACACCTCGAGCAGCAGATCCGACGCCGGGTTGAGCACCGCGGTCGTCTGCGCATAACTCGGGTCGGCGTTGACGAAACCGCTCAGTGCCACCCAATCACGCACGCGATCAAGCGATCCCAACGCCAACCGCAAAGAGCTAAGCATCGCCAACAGCGTCAGTCGCGCGGACTCCCGCGCCGCCTCCAACGGCACCTCGCCAGGCACTCGTCCGAACGGTCCACAAGGCGCACCGTCCGAGCCAAGCGCACCATGCCCACTCAACACGCACCGCTCACCGACCACACGCGCCCATTCGAACGGAATGCGAACGCCCGGCGGTAACAACGGCTCCGGCGGCAACTGCAGGCCGAGTTCGGAGACACGCTGCTCAAAAGTCACCGCAGTTCGACCACCAGGTGACGAATGCCGGTGTGACGGTTGCTGCGCGTCCACTCCACGGGTTTGACCACCCGCACCGACGAGAGCCGGCTAAGTAGCTCCTCGAACAGCACCCGCAGCTCGAGCCGCGCCAGGTTGGCGCCCAGACAGTAGTGCACGCCCTGACCAAAACCCAAGTGCGGATTCGGCTTTCGCGCGATGTCGAACTCGTCGGCCCTATCGAAAACCAAGGCGTCGCGGTTGGCCGACCCCTCCCAAATCTGTACCTTCTGTCCGGCCTTGATCGCACATCCGCCCAGCTCGACGTCGCGCGTGGCGGTGCGTCGCTTTGACGGCGACGGCGACGTCCACCGCACCATCTCCTCGACAGCCGTCGGCAACAGCTCCAAATCCGCACGCAGCGCAGCCAACTGATCGGGATGTTCGGCCAAGGCCAGCAGCCCGCCCGCGACTGAGTTACGGGTCGTTTCAGCGCCCGCACTAAACAGCAGGCTGAAGAAGAGGTACAGCTCAATTTCCGAAAGGAGGGACCCAGACTGACCATCGTCGTCGACGGTGGCGTTCGCGACGACCGACAGCATGTCGTCGGTCGGCGACACACGCTTCGACGCGATCAGCTCCTGGCCGTACGCGTACATCCGCGAACCGGCCTCCTCGACGGACATCTGCCCAACGGAAGCTTTACGCGACCCGCCGAAGTCGAACTGGGGCTCGATCGCGTGGAAGAGCCAATGACGTTCGGACTCCGGCACTCCCAACAGTATGCAGATCATCTGCATCGGCAGTTCGGCGGCGACATCGACCAAAAAGTCGAACGGCACGCCCGGCTCAACGGAATCCAACAACCGCCGCGCCCGCGCCCGCAGATCGTCTTCAACACGACGGATCATCCGCGGCGTCAACCCGGAACTGACCAACCGGCGGATCTGCGAGTGCCGCGGGTCGTCCATCATGTTCAAGACTTGGCCCGCGATGGCCAAATCCTGCAGCAGAGTTCCGCCGAACGGCCGGGAGCCGCCCGTCACCGACGAATAAGTAGCCGGATCACGAAACACCGCAAGGGTTTCCGCATACGTCGCGACGGACCAGAAGCCCTCCCCATCGGGCGTGTTCTCCGTCGCCGAGTGCCAGTACACCGGCGCCTCACGCCGATGCACCTCGAAAAGCGAATGTGGGAAGCCGGAAGCGAAGTTGTCCAGATCGGTGAAGTCGATCTCGGACAACGACGCCATCGAAGTCACAGGATCGCGCCCGAGGTGTACTTGGCCGCCTCGGGATAACGGCCCACCAACTCGTCGACCGCGTCGACCACCCTGTCGACCTGATCGCCGGCGGCACCGGTAAACGCTTGCTTGTCGGCCAACGCGGCGTCGAGCGCCGGCCGGTCCAGCGGCAGCCGCGGGTCGGCGGCCAGCCGGTCGAGCAGGTCGGGCTCCGAACCCTTTTCGCGCATCGCCAACGCCACCGCGACGGCGTGCTCCTTGATCACCTCATGCGCGGCTTCGCGGCCCATGCCTGCGCGCACCGCGGCGATCAGGATCCGTGTGGTGGCCAGGAACGGCAGATAGCGGTCCAGTTCGCGTTGAATTACCGCCGGATAGGCGCCGAACTCGTCGAGCACCGTCAAGAACGTCTCGATCTGCCCGTCGATCGCGAAGAACGCGTCGGGCAGCGCAACCCGGCGCACCACCGAGCAGAACACGTCGCCCTCGTTCCATTGCGCACCCGCCAGCTCCGCGGCCATCGACCCGTAGCCGCGCAGCACGACCTGCAGCCCGTTCACCCGCTCGCATGACCGGGTATTCATCTTGTGCGGCATGGCCGACGAGCCGACCTGCCCTGGCGCGAAGCCCTCGGTCACCAGTTCATGGCCGGCCATCAGCCGGATCGTGTGTGCCAGCGACGACGGGCCAGCCCCCACCTGCACCAACGCGGAGACGACATCGTGATCCAGCGACCGCGGGTAGACCTGACCGACGGACGTGAAAATCTCTGTGAAGCCGAGGAATTCGGCGACGCGCCGCTCCAGCTCCGCCAACTTCGAAACATCGCCGTCGAACAGGTCGAGCATGTCCTGCGCGGTGCCCATCGGGCCCTTGATGCCGCGCAACGGGTATCGGTCGATCAACGTACGCAGCCGCGTCAACGCAAGAAGCATCTCCTCGGCGGCCGACGCGAACCGCTTACCCAAAGTCGTTGCCTGCGCGGCAACGTTGTGACTACGGCCCGCCATCGCCAGGTCGCGGTAGCTGATGGCCTTCTCAGCCAGTCGGGCCACCACCGCGACACCGTGCGTGAAGACCAATTCGAGAGACCGGCGGATCTGCAGCTGCTCAACGTTTTCAGTGAGGTCGCGGCTCGTCATGCCCTTGTGCACATGTTCGTGGCCCGCCAAAGCGTTGAACTCCTCGATACGCGCCTTGACGTCGTGACGCAGCACGCGTTCCCGCGCCGCGATGGACGACAAATCGACGTCGTCCAGCACCTGCTCATAGTCGGAGACCACGCCGGCAGGGACGTCGACGCCCAACGAGGCCTGCGCCGAGAGCACCGCCAGCCACAAGCGGCGCTCGGCAACGACCTTGGCCTCCGGCGACCAGATGGCCACCATCTCGTCGCTGGCATACCGATTGGCCAGCACATTAGGGATGGTCACAGATACACAGCTTACGGCGCGGGTCAGGCACAGTAGGGGCCATGCACTTTGTTGGGCTTGACCTTGCGTGGGGAGAAAAGAAGCAGACGGGTGTCGCGGTGGTCGATGCCGACGGACGGCTCCTGCACGTCGGCGCCGCGCAGGACAACGCGAGCATCGAGGCCGCCATCGCCCCCTTCACGGCCGAGGACTGTCTGGTGGCCATCGATGCGCCGCTGATAGTCAAAAACCAGACTGGATTCCGGCCTTGTGAGACCGCCTATAACCGCGATTTCCAGAAATTTGACGCGGGCGCACGGCCGGCCTTCCGGGACAACCCCGCCTTCAATCCGCCCCGGGCGGAGGTGCTGGCGGATCTGCTCGGTCTCGACATGGATCCGTCCTCCACATCGAGCAGGCGCGTCATCGAGGTGTACCCGCATCCGGCCACCGTGGTCCTTTTCAAGCTCCAGAAGATCCTGAAGTACAAGCGGGGCGAGTTCGAGGATCGCCAACGCGACCTGCTGCAATTGATGACGCACATCGAGGGCCTTGACGACGCGTCTCCGCGGCTGCGGGTAAACCGCAATCCGGCGTGGGTCGAGTTACACAAACGGGTGCAAGCCGCCACCCGACCAAGCCAGCTCGATCGAGACGAGGATCCCATCGACGCCGTGATGTGCGCATACGTCGCGCTTCTCCAGTATCACCGGCCCGAGGACGTAACGATCTACGGCGACTTCGAAACCGGCTACATCGTCACGCCGTCGCTGACCGACGAGGTCGTCCCACAACGCCGCGGCAGCCGTTCCTCACTCGAGAACCGGCTGATCCGCGCGATGGAACTACTCGAAGACGCCCAACGTGAACTGACAGCGATCCGTGAGGCGCTCCGCTAATCCGGCGCCGAACCCAGATGCGTCGGGTCCGTGATACCTGCGTCGCGGATACCGAGCTGCCGGTTGATCGCCATGGTGAGGAAGAACAGCAGAATTCCGATGCCGACGAGAATCAGCGCCAACACATACTGCTGGGCCGGCCGGCCCGACAACGGCGTCACCAAATACAGCGACGCCACACAGCCGATCACCGGCAGCACGGTCGGGGTCTTGAAATGCCCGCCGGCCTCCTGAACGTCGCGCCGCAGCACCAGCACCGCGACGTTGACCATGGCGAACACCGCAAGCAACAACAAGGACGTGGTGCCACCCAGCACGGCGATCGCGTTGCTGTTGGCGAACGCTGTGACGTAGAAGATCAACCCGAACGCGATCAGCGTGGTGAACACGATCGCCACCCATGGCGTGAGCCGCCTCGGATGCACCGCGCCCAGCACCGGAGGCAGCACGTGCTGGCGGGACATGCCGTAGATCAGCCGGCTTGCCATCAACATGTTGATCAGGGCCGTATTGGACACCGCGAACATCGAGATGAACGGCAGGATGTCTTCGATCGGCAGCCCCGGCGCACCGGCCTCGACCACCTCGACCAACGGGGTGTCGCTGGCCTCCACTACCCCGACTGGCACGAGCGCCACCGCGACGATCGCCACGATCACATAGACGACACCGGCGATCGAAAGACCCGTCAACAAGACCTTCGGAAACACCCGAACCGGATCCTTGGTCTCCTCGGCCATGTTCACCGAATCCTCGAAGCCGACCATGGCGAAGAAGGCCAGCGACGTCGCGGTCGTGACGGCGAGGAATATGTTCTTGTCGGAGGCGGTTTCGAACGCGACGACGCGGGAAAAGTCGACGTCGCCACCACCGGTGAACGCCCACAGGCCGACGAGTATCACCAGCAGCAGGCCGCTGATCTCGATAATGGTCAGCGCCACATTGAGTTTCACGCTCTCACCGACGCCGCGCAGGTTGACGGTCGCGAGCATCGCCATGAACAGCAGCGCCACGATGACAATTCCGACCTTGCCCCAATCGAGGTCGAACGCCGTGTTGAAGTTCGCCGCGAAGAACCGCGACGCGGTGGACGCCGACGTGATGCCTGAACACATCACCACGAATGCCACCAGGAACGTCACGAACGGCACACCAAAAGCCTTGTGTGCGTACAGCGCGGCACCCGCCGCCTGCGGGTACTTGGTGACCAGCTCCAGGTAGCTGAACGCCGTTACGGTGGCGATCAGGAAGCAACGAGGAACGGAATCCACGCCGCCCCACCGACTTCGGCGGCCACATCCCCAGTCAACGCGTATACGCCGGTGCCGAGGATGTCGCCGACGACGAACAGCAGCAGCAGTCCGGGGCCCATGACCCGCCGCAGTTGTGGTTGTTCCCCAACGGTGTCCGGCCAGTCATCGCCCTCTTCCGATCAGACCGGTGCCACTCTCTCGTCAATCGGCGCAAGCACGTCGAGCACATCGATCAACGTCGCGCGGGCCGTCGCCCGCGGACCGTCACCATCGCCGACCAGCGCCGCCACCACCGCGCCGTCGACGGCGCACACCAGCGCGGTGAGCAGTTCGGCACGCACCGCGCGGCCCGACCGCTCGACGACCTCGACCACCGCATCGGTGCGCTGCTGCAAAATGCTTCGCTCGATCTCCCGTAGCTTTGGCTGCCGCGCGCAGGCGATGTACCGCTCGTAGCGCGAGATCAATTGCTCAGTGACACGCAGTCCGTTGGCCTCACCGACCAACAGGTCCACCAACACATCGGCCGTCGACTCCGCGCCGCGACGCCGACGCGACAGCGCGGCCACCCGCGCGTGCAGTTGTTCGGCCTCGCGCGCTCCCGCATGTTCGACGGCCTTGGCGATCAGGTCGTCAAGCGACGAGAAGTAATAGGTCGTCGACGCGAGCGGCAGCCCCGCGCGGCGGGCGACGGCGCGGTGCCGGACGGCGTCGAACCCGCCTTCGCACAGCAGATCAGCGGCCGCGCTGACCAGCGCGTACCGCCGACGTTCTCCCTTGGGAGTGACCGCTGCCGTCACCTCTAGCATGCTGCCAGTCAGCGGGTTGCGGCATAGCGCTTTCGGCTAATCATCAGGCTTTACTCAGGGAAGTCCGGCGAAGGCCGGCCAGCGGCCAATGGCATGATGTCCCGCATGCCCGAATTGAACCGCCGCACGCTTATGCGTCTCGGCATCCTTACGGCAGCGGGGGCGGCCACTACCTATGCGGCGGGCACCGCGCTTCGGACTCCCAACTCGTCCGTCGCTGGCCCGTCCATGGCGGGCGTCGGCGCGCCGTTGTCTCCGCCCGCGGCCACCGCCGCACCGACGTACGTCAACGGATCGTTCCTATCGGCCGCCCGCGGCGGCGTGCTGACAAATTGGGTGATCGCCCGCCCGCCCGGCCAGACTGCACCGCTGCGTCCCGTCGTCTTGTTGCATGGCAAGGATGCCAACGTGTCGGGTCTGATGGCCCTGGGCGTGGAGAAGTTTCTGGCCGACGCGGTGAACGCCGGTGTGCCCCCATTCGCGATTGCGGCCGCCGACGGCGGCAATAGCTACTGGCACAAGCGGGCATCCGGCGAAGACTCCGGCGCGATGGTGCTCGACGAGTTCATCCCGATGCTCGAGTCGCAGGGTCTGGACACCTCGCGAGTTGGGTTCCTGGGTTGGTCGATGGGCGGTTACGGCGCAATGCTGCTCGGCTCGCGCTTGGGCGCGGGCCGAACGGCCGCGATCTGCGCGGTGAGCCCAGCGGTGTGGACGTCGGCCGGCGCTGCCGCAGGCGGGGCCTTCGACGGGCCCGACGACTACGCGGCCAACACCGTCTGGGGGCTGCCCGAGCTGAACGCCATCCCGCTCCGGATCGACTGCGGCACAGAGGATCCGTTCTATGAGCAGACGCAGCAGTTCATCGCGCAGCTGCCGAATACGCCCGCGGGCGGGTTTTCACCCGGCGGGCACAACATGGACTACTGGTCCGCACAGCTGAGCCCCGAGCTGAGCTGGATAGCGCCGCTGCTGACAGCTTAGACGCTGATGCGGCCCTCGGCCGCCGCGAGGCCGATGTCGCCGCGAAAATGGCTGCCCGGCAAGCGAATCGACTTGATCAGCGGATAGGCGGACTCCCGCGCCGCCACCAGGTCGGGGCCCGTTCCGACGACCGACAGCACCCGGCCACCCGACGACACGATCGCACCGTCATCGCGTCGTGCGGTGCCGGCGTGCAGCACGCCGTCGGCCTCGGCGCCGACGATCACGTCGCCCACCCGCGGCCGTCCCGGATAGTTCTCGGCGGCCACCACCACCGTCACGGCGTACCCGTCGCGCCAACGCAGCGGCGGCTGCTCGGCCAACTGGCCCGTCGCGGCCGCGCGCAGCAGTTGCCCGAGCGGGGTTTCCAGCAGCGCCAGCACCGACTGCGTCTCCGGATCGCCGAAGCGGCAGTTGAATTCGACCACCGCAGGCCCCTTCGACGTCATCGCCAGTCCGGCGTAAAGCAGACCAGAGAATGGGCTGCCACGCCGAACCATCTCCGCCGCAACGGGTTTCACGATGTCATTGACGATCTGCGAGACCACCTCGTCGGGTAGCCACGGCAGCGGTGCGTAGGCGCCCATGCCGCCGGTGTTGGGGCCGGTGTCGTTATCGCCGACCCGCTTGAAGTCCTGCGCGGGCAGCAGCGGCACCACCGTCTCGCCGTCGACGATGCTGAATAGCGACACCTCGGGGCCGTCGAGAAACGATTCGAGCAGCACCGGATGGCCCGCGTCGAGCAAGCTGGCGGCATGCGCGCGGGCGGTGTCGCGGTCGGCGGTCACCACCACGCCCTTGCCCGCGGCCAGTCCGTCGTCCTTGACCACCCAGGCCTCGTCGCCTGCCGGAGGCCCGAACCGGTCGAGCGCTGCGTCGAGGTGCGCCGGGTTGTCGACGATCTCGCTGGTCGCGGTCCTCACCCCGGCGGCCGTCATCACATCCTTGGCGAACGACTTCGATCCTTCGATGCGCGCGGCGTCTTTCGATGGGCCGAAGCAAGCGATGCCCGCGGCGCGCACCGCGTCGGCGACACCGAGGACCAGTGGCACCTCGGGCCCGATAACCACCAGGTCGGCGCGGATGCGCTGAGCCAACTGCGCGACGGCCTCGCCGGACGTGACGTCGACGTCGTACTGATCGGCGATGATCGCAGTCCCCGCGTTGCCCGGCGCGACGGCCAGCTCCTCCAACTCAGGGTCTTGGCGCAGCGCCAGCAGCAACGCATGTTCACGGGCTCCGGATCCGATCACGAGGACGCGCACAGGCTCACCCTAATGGGCTCAGATGCCGCGAAGGCGAACCGAAAGGCACGTCACGCATCCCTCGAGCTTTTCGAACTCGCCGATGTCGACGAGCGCCGGTTCATACCCGCGTGCCTGCATCAGTGCGGCGGTCTCCGGAGCGGCCGAGGACATCAGCAGCTTTCCATCGCCGAGCAGAACAACGTGGGCGCCCGGCTCCTCCGGTACCGGAAGGAATGTCGGGAAGACCGACGGGTCGTCCACCACCGGCTCGTAGCCGATGATGGTGCCGTCCGGTAGCGCGGTCACCGCGGACTTGAGGTGGAGCGCCTTGGTCAGCGGGACCGCAACCACCGTCGCGCCGAACGGCGCCAAGTACTCGGTCAACTGGCGGATCCCGTCGGCATTGGTGCGCCCGGACTGTCCCACGTAGACCGTTCCGGCGTGCTTGAGGACGTCTCCCCCGTCGAGCACGCCGGGCGCCTCGATGTGCGCGACGCGATAACCGAGATCGGCGACCGCTTTCTCGGTGCCCGCAGTTTCCGGCCTTCGTTCCACAGCACCAGAACGCGCGATGACGGCGAGGTCGCCGTACACAACGACGGTGTCCTCCACGAACACGCTGTCGGGACAGTCGCGTGCGGGCTCGACCTCCGTCACCCGCCAGCCGGCATCGACAAACGCTCGGACGTAGCCCTCCCACTGCTTCATCGCAATGTCCACGTCGACGGCCGATCGTTCGATGTGGGTGAGAAGCCCCTCGGCCAGGCGGCGGCACGGCCGGCGCACCAAGGCCTTTTTGGTGTGCACGGTCCGATCGTAGGGCTTAACTCGGCCATACACTTGACACCACAGTGTATGGTCAAAGTATGACGCAGACCACATGCCCCTTCGGCCAGGGCTATGACTTCACCGACCCCGACGTGCTGCTCAAGGGCATTCCCGTCACCGAGTTCGCCGAGCTGCGCAAGACCGCGCCGGTGTGGTGGAACGAGCAGGTCGATTCGATCTTCTCCGACGGCGGCTACTGGGTGATCAGTCGTCACGCCGACATCAAGGAGATCTCGCGCAACGGCGACCTGTGGTCCACCAACCGCAAGGGTGTGGTGATGCGACTGCCCGACGGCACCACCCCCGACCAGCTCGAGCTGACCAAGGCCCTGCTGATCAACCACGACGCACCGGAGCACACCCGGCTGCGCAAGATCGTGTCGCGGCTCTTCACGCCGAGGGCGGTCGCCACGCTGGAGGAGAAGCTGGCGGTCGCCGCCCGCGAAATCGTTGCCGCTGCAAAGGAAAAGGAGTCAGGCAACTTCGTCGACGACATCGCGATGGGCCTGCCGCTGCTGGCGATCGCCGATCTGCTCGGGGTGCCCGAGGCGGATCGTGAAAAGTTGTTCCACTGGACCAACTTGATCATGAACACCGACGATCCGGACTTCGAGGCGGACGTTATCGCCGCCAATGCCGAATTGATGGGTTACGCCTACAACATGGCCGAGGAACGGCGCCGGTGTCCGGCAGATGACATCGTCACCCGGCTGATCGAGGCTGACATCGACGGCGAGGCCATTGAGGATGTCGAGTTCGCGTTCTTCGTGATCCTGCTCGCCGTGGCGGGCAATGAGACCACCCGCAACGCCATGACGCACGGCATGAACGCGTTCTTCGAGAACCCCGACCAGTGGGAGCTGTTCAAGCGTGAGCGGCCGGAGACGACGGCCGACGAGATCGTCCGCTGGGCCACGCCGGTGCACTGCTTTCAGCGAACGGCGTTGGCGGACACGGAGCTCGGTGGCGTCACGGTTCGCGAAGGCCAGCGCGTCGGCCTGTTCTACAGTTCGGCCAACTACGACGACGCAGTCTTCGACCGGCCGTTCGAATTCAACATCGCGCGCGACCCGAACCCGCATCTCGGCTTCGGCGGCAACGGGGCGCACTACTGCATCGGCGCCAACCTGGCCCGCATGGAGATCAAGCTGATCTTCAACGAGATCGCCAACCAGCTGCCCGATATCGCCAAACTGTCCGAACCTCAACGGCTTCGGTCCGGGTGGATCAACGGGGTCAAGGAGCTTCAGGTCTCCTATCGCGGATAGCATCCAGGCGTGCGTACTCACGGCTGGTCGGGCTCGGCCCCCGCAAGCGACGAGGAGGCCATAGCCCGGATCCTCGATGCGGCGTCGGCGGCCATCGATGCACGCGGCGCCGACTTCTCCATTGCCGACGTGGCACGCACGTTGGGCGTTACCCGCCAGACGGTGTACCGGTATTTCCCCAGCACGGACGCGCTGCTGCTCGCATCCGCTCAACGCGCGGCGACGGATTTCCTGGACCGGTTGACCGAGCATCTGCGTGGCGTCACAGATCCCGTCGAAGCCGTCGCCGAGGGCATTGCCACGGCGCTGGAGTGGCTGCCGAAGGACAAGCACATCGGCCTGCTCCTGATGCCGGGTCGCGCCAGCACGTTCAGCCAGACGGTGACCTCGGATGTCGCGCTACAGTTCGCGAACTCGATTCTGCGGCGCTTCGATGTCGACTGGGCCGGCCTAGGCTTCACCGACGCCGAACTCGACGAACTCGCGGAGCACCTATTGCGGATCATCCAGTCGTTCGTCATCGACCCTGGCCGGCCTCCGCGCAGCGGCAACGAACTGCGGGATTACCTACGACGGTGGGTTGGCTCGGCCGTCACACCACCGTCAGTGGCAGCGACTTCCGCGGCTGGAACGCGAACGTCGAGCCGCCGCTGATCCTCACCACCGACACTTCCGGCAGTTCCTTTGCCGCCGTGTCGGTTTCGATCACACGCGCCGACCAATCGGTCTCGGTACCAGTGAGCTCGATGTCGAGGTGCGGATCGATGGTGGCGACGGCCGCCTGCAGCGGACGGGTCTCGGCCGGGCTGACCAACGAGATCCAAGCGCCGTCCTCGTGCGCGGGTGACCGGCGCACATGCACTTGGTCGGGCCCGAACTCGGCAGTCACATACGACACAGGGTTGAACATCGGGTGCAGTTCCAGCGTGCGGACCGCGCCCTCAATCCCACCCGGCAGCTCCAGCGCGCGGTGAATGCGTTCGGCGGCGATGCCCGCCAGGCCGATGAGCTGTTTGGTGCAGATCTCCGTGGCCAGTTGCGTGTTCGTTCCCGTCCGCTTGCCGACCGCGAGGATGTACGACAGGTTCAGCAGGTGCATCTGCAGGCACACTTCGTCGGCCATTCGCACCAGTGCCGAGTGTGAGAATGCCGAGAAATCAAAATCTGAGAGCAGTTCGCCCGCATAGTCGCCCTGGCCCTCATCGTCAGCGTCGATCGGGTCGAGTTCGGTTCTGGCCGCGCGGGTTCGGCGGATGACGTCCAGCGCAGGATGGTCATCCACCTCTGGATACGACTCGGCGATGATCACGGTCCACGCGCAATGCGGGTGACGGTCGGCCGGCACCCGGGGCGGCCGGTGAATCGGCCGGATCTGCGCTCTGCGGTTGGTGGCTACCGCGGTGGCGTCGAAGGTCGGGTCCTCGATGTCGTGGCACATGCCGCGCACGTAGTCCTCACCCATCGGCTCGACATCGAGCAGCGCGCCGCAGTGGTCGAGGTGGAACTCGCCGTGCCAGCGGTCATGCACGGTGTAGCGGAAGTCCATGAACTGCGGCGGGGCACCGATGTCGAGCTGCAGGCCCTTGAAGATCGTGATGACGTCGTCGCCCTCATAGCGCAGCGCCTTCTGCATCCGCCTCGTGTAGATCGGGCTGCAGCCCATCCACTCCTCGATCGCGATCTGCAGCATCTCTTCGCGGCCGAAATTGCTGATGCACCAGGCCATTCCGGACCGGTCGATCATCTGCCCGATCAACAGAAGCTCGGGTACCAGCGTGGCGAGCTGTTCGCGCGAGAGGTCGGCGTACCTACTGGTCATCGAGCCTCTTACCCGTATGCATCTTGACCGCGTCGTTGACATTGGCCTTGTTGTCGTTGCCCTTGCCCGCCGCGGCAGCCTTTTTGCGCTTGGCGACGACGCGCCCGACAACGCCGTTGAGGCCCGAACCGAGCGGGAAGCCGACGTAATGGGTGAGGAATACCGCCATCTCCTTCAACTCGTCCTCGGTCAACTCCTCGTTCTGAAGCGCTGCGTTGACCTGAACCTCGGCGAGGTCTTGAATTCCGAGCGCGGTCACCACTGTGAGGGTCATGATCCGCTTGTCCCGCATCGAGAGTCCGGGCCTGGTCCAGATGGTGCCGAAGAGATGGTCGACGGTCAGGTCGAAGTACTCGTCACCTTCCATGTTCGGCATCTCCCACGCATAGACCTCGTTCATCTTGGCGAGGCCCTTGCGACGCAGTTCGTCCATTGTGCTACTCCTTTGTGCGCGGCACGCCGAGCCCCGCCGCCAGGTTTTTCAGCGCCATTTCGGCCATCGGCAGCTCGACACCTACGGCTTCGCCCAGGGCGAGCGCCAGGGTCAGGTCCTTCTCGCCGAGGTCGCGAGCGTGGGCCAGCGGTTCGTAGAGAAAGTTGTCAGGGTCCAACATCTCCGAATTCTCTCGGACGATGACGGCACCGGGCCCGCCGCTCTGGGCATCGGTGTGCCGCACCACCCGCCCCAGCTGCTGGAGACTGATTCCTGCCTGGTCGGCTAGGTTCATCGCCTCACCGGCGGCGGCGTAGGAGATGAAAGTCAACATGTTGCGCGCCAACTTCATTCGCGTACCCGCGCCCGGAGGGCCGGCGTGGACCACCAACGACGCAAACTGCTTGAACGCCGGCTTGATGCGCTCGTACACCTCGCGGTCGGCACCCACCATCACGGCCAGCTCGCCATTCTCGGCGGCCCCGCCGCCGCCGCTGACCGGGGCGTCGACGATGTGGATGCCTTGCGGTGCAAGCTGTTCGGCGAGGTCCACCGCGGTCTCGGGGCTGATGGTCGAATGGATCGCGATGACGGTTCCCGGCTTTGCGTTGGCCGCGAGTTCGCCCACTACATCGCGCACCTGCGCATCGTTGAGCACTGTGACGCTGATGATGTCGGCGGTCGCGACGTCGGCGACACTGTCGGCCAGCGTGGCACCGGCTTCGGCCAGCGGCGTCATCGCCTCGGTGCGCACGTCGAAAACCGTGACTCCGCCCGGCCATTCGACCAGCCGCTTGGCCATCGGCGCGCCCATATTGCCGAGGCCGATGTAGCCGAGCTTGACGTCGTTGTCACTCATGATCTGATGATCTGCCCTCCGTCGACGTTGAAGATCTGACCGGTGATCCACTTGGCCTGATCCGACAGCAGGAACAGGCACATACCGACGAGATCCTCTGGTTGTCCCATGCGGGACAACGGAATTCCCTTGACGATGTCAGCAACCATCTCCTGCGGCGTCGTCGTCCGGTTCGCCTCGGTGTCGATCGGCCCAGGTGCGATCGCGTTGATCCGGATATTCATCCCACCCAGCTCACGCGACAGCTGCTGCGTCAGGCCGTTGACACCGACCTTGGCCAGACCGTAGAAGTTCGCGTACATCCACGCCGCAGTCGATGACTGGTTGACAATCGCGCCACCGCCGCGCTTGGCCATCTTGCGGTACACCGCGCGGGTGCACACCAGCGCGCCATCGAGGTTCACGCTCATGAACTTCTTGTAGTAATCCCAGTCCACTGTCAGCAGCAGATCCAGCTTCATGCCGCCGAAGATCGCGGCGTTGTTGACCAGATAATCGATGCCGCCGAATTCGGCCAGCGTGCGGTCGGCCATCGCCTTGGCCGAGTCGATGTCGGAAACGTCCACCGGCACGCCGATCGCCGTTCCCCCGTCGGCGACGATCTGCTTGGCCACTCGCTCGGCGCCTTCGGTGTTGATGTCGGCCACCACGACCGCGGCGCCCTCGCGGGCCAATGCCTCGGCGTAGGCCTGGCCGATGCCGCCACCGGCCCCGGTGACGATCGCGACCTTCTCGTCGAACTGCCCCATCAAGTCTCCTTAATTCGCTGCTGTCGCAATGGCTTTGGTTTCCAGATACTCCTCGAAACCGGCGAGCCCCATCTCCCGGCCGATGCCGGACTGCTTGTATCCGCCGAACGGCATGTCGGCCGAGTACCAGACACCGCCGTTGACGTTGACGGTGCCGACCCGCATCCGCGCGGCGATCCCCGCGGCCCGCTCGGGATCGGCCGAGAACACCGTGCCCGACAGCCCGTACGGCGAGTCGTTGGCGATGCGGACGGCGTCGTCGTCGCCGTCGTGTGCGATCACCGTCAGCACCGGGCCGAAGATCTCCTCGCGGGCGACCTTGGCGTTGTTGTCAAGGCCCGCAATGACGGTCGGCTCGATGAAGAACCCGGTATCACGATCTGCGGGACGTCCACCGCCGCACGCGAACTTGCCGCCCTCGTCGGTGGCCGAGTCCAGGTAGCCCTGTACACGGTCGCGCTGGCGCTCCGAAATCAGCGGTCCGCATATTGTGCCCGCGTCGTTCGGGTCGCCGGGCTTCAGCGAGGACATCGTCGCTGCCGCCGCCTCGACGGCTTCGTCGTAGCGGGCACGGGGCACCACCAGTCGGGTGGTGATCGCGCAGCCCTGCCCGGCGTGCATCGAGGCAGTGAACGCGGACATCGAGCACGCGCCCGTGAGATCCGCGTCGTCGAGCACGAGGAATGCCGACTTACCCCCCAGTTCGAGGAAGACCTTCTTCAGCGTGGCGGCCCCGTCAGCCATCACCGCGCGCCCCGTCGCCGTCGACCCGGTGAACGAAACCATGTCCACCCGTGGGTCTTTCGACAACAATGCACCCACGCCGTGGTCGCTGGAGGTGACGATGTTTAGCACTCCCGGCGGGATGTCGGTGTGCTCGATGAGTTCGCCGAGGATTGCCGCGCACCACGGGGTGTCCGGCGCGGGCTTGAGAACGATGGTGTTGCCCGCCGCCAGCGCCGGGCCGAGCTTCGCAAGGTTGATCTGGTGCGGGAAGTTCCACGGGGTAATAGCACCCACTACGCCGACGGCTTCACGAACCACCGTGCGGCGCGTGGGAATCCCCATAGGCTCAGCGATGCCGAAATCGGTGGTCCACTCATACGACTCGGCGGTGTCCGCACAGAAACTCAGGTCGGCGATCGGGCCTTCCAGCTGCGCCATCGATGTGAGCATCCGCGGCGCGCCGACCTCCCCGATGGTGAGCTCACGCAGTTCTTCGACGTGCTCGCGCAGCACGGACTGTAGCTGGCGAACGCAGCGGACCCGCAGTTCGGTGTTCGTCGACCAGTCGGTGTCGTCGAACGCTCGGCGGGCCGCATCGATCGCCTGGCCCATGTCGTCGAGCGTCGCGTCGGCGGCGACACCCAGCACCTCCTCAGTGGCCGGGTTGACCGTCGGGAACGTGCCGCCACTACCGGCCACCAGCTTGCCGTCGATGAACAGTTGACTCTGGCGATCGCTGCGCAGGCCCATACCAACTCTCCGCTTCTTTGCTGGACAACTGTCCGACTTGGCTCAAATCGAACGATAGCCCTCGATGGCTCCGCCTGGCAAGCAGACCCTCTTTACCTGCATGCTTGCCTATAACCCACCGCGTCGGATAACTTGGACATGTGTCCAGCGATGCCGTGGTCGCCATCACAGAAACACCACGTAACCGCCGCCAGGAGGAAACCTTCCGCAAGGTGCTCGCCGCAGGCGTGGAGATGCTGCGCGAGTCGTCGTACGCCGACCTGACCGTGCGCGCAGTG
>DASRJA010000094.1:0-6184 GCA_035649695.1 Mycobacterium sp.
GGCTATTCCACCAAGTACCTGGGCCACCAGGTATATCCACAGCGTCGGCCACGCGAACATGCCCATCACCGCCGCCCCAAGCGAGACCGCCGGGTTGAACGCGCCGCCTGAGATCGCCCCGACCGCGAATGCGCCTGCCACGACGGTGAATCCGATCGCAAGGCCATAGAACGAGTTGTCGGGGTGGTCCTTGCTGGTGGCCACATTGAGCACGACGTAGCACAAGGCGAACGTGAAGAGCAGCTCCACCACGAACACAGCCAGCAGGGTGCGGCCGGTCAGCGTCGTCGCCGCTGCGGTCGCCATCCGTGTCGGGTCGACCACCGTGCGCACCACCACCGCGGCAAGCAGCCCCGCACCGAGCTGCACGATCCAGTACCCAACCGCATCACGCAGACCGATCCGGCGCCGAATCAACACCGCCATCGTCACGGCCGGGTTGTAGTGCCCACCGGAGAGGTGTCCGCCTGCATAGATCATCACCATCAGGACGGCCCCGATTCCGAGCGGCGCCAACGGGCTGCCGCTGCCCACCGCGGCGCCCACAGTGAAGACCAGGAAGAAGGTTCCGATCGCCTCGACCGCGTACTTGACGCCGACCCGAGGCCCGCTCACGACGTCCATCTCTGCGCTGCTCACCTGAGTCGGTGCTTGTGCTGTCACCATGGTTCATAGACTCGCGGTCCCGGACGCCGATGTCGTCAACGCTGTCGGCCATCTCGGCCCCCCGGCAGCGCGACTCCGGGCCTACCTGCTAGCTGCTATTGCCCGTCAACCCAGAGCGTCGAGCAGCCGGTCCAGATCGTCTTCGGTGTTGTACAGGTGGAAGCCGATGCGCACCGCCCCTGCACGCACGGAAGCGCGAATACCTGCAGCCCGCAGCCTGTCAGCCGCATCAGCGATCGGTATCGACACGATGGCCGAATTCTGCTGGGGCAGACCGAGTTCTGTGCGTGTCCGGTTGGCCAGCCCGACGGTGTGCGCTTCGACCGCGGCACCGTCAAGCGCCGCCAGCCACGGCAGCGTCAACCCGGCGCCCAATGCGCTGAACCATGTTGGTGAGGCGTCGAAACGTCGCGCGCTGTCGGACAGCCGCAGCGGCAACCCGTAGATCGTCTGCCACGGGTCCTCACCCGCGTACCAATTGGCGGCGTGCGGTGTCATGAGCCGGCTCACCCTGTCGCTCAAGGACATCCACGAGGTTCCGCGCGGCGCCAGCAGCCACTTGTAGACCGCGGCGGCCGTGACGTCTACCCAGCCCAGGTCGACCTGTTTCCAGCCGAGCGCCTGCGTGATGTCGACGACGGTCAGCGTGTCGGTGCCCGCGACGGTGTTTCGCAGCGCGTCGATGTCGAGCACGGCGCCGTTGGCGGACTGCACCAGGCTAGCCGTCACGACGTCGAAGTCGGCCGCGTCCGAGACCAACTGATCGGGCGCCAGCTCGGTGACCGTCACGCCCCTGCCGGCCTGGGCGGCGAACGGGAAGGTGGTGCTGGTGAACTCGCCTGCCAGCGTCGCCACCCTGCTGCCGTCGGGAATCGCCGCGGCAACCAGCCCGAGGACCGCAGATACGTTGCCGCCCATGGCCACCGACTCGACGGGCACCCCTGTCAGCGTGGCGTAGCCGACTCGCCCGAAGCGCACGTAGTCGTCAAACAACGGCACTTCCATCGTCCCTGTCTGCCACTGGGTGATGCAGTCCTGCAGCGCGTCGATCAGGAATCGCGGCGGCAAGCCGTAGGTCGGGCTATTGAGAAACCCGTCGGCGCCGACGAATTCGGCGCCGAACGCCTCCCTGGCCGTCATTCGGCGGGTGGCTCTTCGCCGCGCAGCCGGGCCTGCAATTGCTCTCGGTCCTTGCGTCGGCGTTCGTCGAAGACGGCGATGCTGGCGGTGGCGCGACGGCGCAGAGGGGCGAATATCCAGATGCCCAGCGGGAGTGCGACGACGAACGCGAACAAGAGCGCCACCACAAGCGGAAAATCGCGCACGCCGAGCAAATGTCCGGCGCCGAAGATCACCGCGGTCAAGACGACGACGAGCAGCAGGCGGGCCAGGACATAGGCCAGCACGTCTATCACGAGGCGGGATCGGGGCGGTCGGTCAGACACGGGCCGAGCCTACCGACGGCGCGTATATTCATTTCAAGGAGGTTTTTTGCGTGGCGTATTTGCTCCTGACACTCGTCTTGGCCGGATTGATCTACGCCGGCTGGCGGCTGACGCGGTTGACCGCCGCCGCCCGACCGAAGACGCGCGTGATCGGACCGGACGACGATCCGGATTTCCTGCGGCGGCTCGGGGACAACAAGCCCCGGCAATAGGTCCTATCCGGACTGGGCCTGCGGCCGCTTCGCACCCGAGAAGCCAGCCGAGACGACGGCGGCCAATTCGATCAACGCCTCCCGTGTCTCCGGCTTCAGCCGGTCGAGGCTGATCTCGGCGCCCTCCTCCAGATGCGGGTCAAAAGGCACCTGTTTGACAGCGCGGCACCGCCGGTTGAAGTGATCGACCACCTTCTTCATGTCGACCTTGCCGGACCTCGGCCGCACGGCGTTGATCACGGCGATCGAGTTGCGAACCATGTCCTGGTGGCCGTGGGCGTCCAGCCAATCCAAGGTGGCCGACGCGCTGCGGGCGCCGTCGACGGAGCCTGAGCTGATCACGATGAGCACGTCGGCCTTGTCCAGTACGGCCGACATCGCCGAGTGCAGCATGCCGGTGCCGCAGTCGGTGAGCACCAGGCTGTAAAACCGCTCCAGCACCTCGAGCGTGCGCTGGTAGTCCTCGGAGCTGAACGCCTCCGACACCGCCGGATCGCTTTCGGATGCGAGCACCTCGAGCCGGCTCGGGCCCTGTGAGGTGTAGCCACGGACGTCGCTGTAGGCCGCAATGCCCTCGGCGTCACGCAGCAGATGCCGCACGGTGGCCGGGGTTTCCAGCGGCACCTTCTGGCTCAGCGTGCCGCGGTCGGGATTCGCATCGACGGCGACGACGCGGTCACCACGGGTCGACGCGAACGTCGCGCCAAGTGTCGCGGTGATCGTCGTCTTGCCGACGCCGCCCTTCAACGACAGCAACGCGATGCGGTAGCAGCCCCGCAGCGGTCGCTTGACCTCGTTGACCAGGCTGTTGTGCCGATTGACCTTCGCGCTTTCTCCGACATTGATCTGCTTGAACGACGCGAGATACAGCCACTTGCGCCAGCCTTGCGACGGCGCTCGCTTGGGCTGACCCAGCAGCGCGACGGTCGACAGGTCAAGGTACGGCGGCGGGTCTTCGGGCTGCGGCGTCAGCGGGCGCAACGCGTAGCCCAGCGGCAAGCCGTTCGGCGGGGTCGGTGCCGTCCATTCCGCGGGTACTGCCTCCGCGGCTACGGCCTCTGCGGGGTCGCTGAACCGCTGCTGCGACCGAAACCCATCCGACTGCTCAGACAACGACTAAGTCCCCTCTCAACTAGCACCTTGTCGCGGTCAACTCACCCCAGCGTACGAATGCAGCCCGACGGTCACCAGATTGATGAAGAACAGGTTGAATACCATCGCGACGAAGCCGACGACGTTGATCCAGGCCGCCTTCTTGTCGCGCCACCCCGCCGTCGAGCGCGCGTGCAGGTACGCCGCGTAGACCACCCACGCGATGAACGACACCGTCTCCTTGGGGTCCCAACCCCAGTAGCGGCCCCACGCTTCCTCGGCCCAGATCGCGCCGAAGATGACGCCGAACCCGAACACCGGGAACGCGAAAATGGTTGTGCGGTAAGCGATGCGGTCCAGCGTCTGCGCGTCCGGCAGTCTATGCACGATGCGGCGCACGGCGCTGTCCGGGCCCGGCTGGCCGAGCGGCGACATCTGCAGCAGGAACAGGATGCTCGCGACACCCGCCACCAGGAAGACGCCCGAGCCGAGGCTGACCACCGACACGTGGATGGGCAGCCAGTACGACTGCAGGGCTGGCATGACGGGTGCGGCGTTGGTGTAGAGCCAACGCCCCGACACGGTCAGCAGGATCAGCACCGGAACGAGCACGAACACCCACAGCGCGCGGTACTGCGGCTTGCGCAACACGATCGCGGCGGCAACCAGACCCGACAAACAGGTGAGGTTGATGAACTCGTACATGTTGCCCCACGGCACCCGCGCCGTGGCCAGGCCGCGCAGCACGATGCACACCAGCAGCAGCCCGATGCCGACGTAGACCAGGGCCAGCCCGGCCTTGCCTGCACGCTCGCCGAGCGGGCGCTTCGGCGTATCGGCGACGACGCCGGGGGTGGCGCTATCCGCGCCGACAGTCGCTCCCACGAGCTCGCGCGCTTCGGCCTTGCGGCCGCGGCTGTACGCCAGCTCGACGGCGAGCAGCAGCAGCGCGGCCACCAGCACCACCACCGACGAGGTGAAGGCCCAATCGGAGTAGCGGGCCAACCCGATGTCGACGTGCTCGGTGTTCATGCCTCGACTCCCGCTCGCTCCGGTCCTCGCTCGTCCCTCGCTGCGATCCTCCCTCGCGCTCGTCTTCGGGTGTTCATACGCGATGTGCCTCCGCCTCTCGCTGGACGCCGACGTCAAGTAGACGCTGCTTCAACCGCTCGAACTCGTCGCCCCATCCCGAGTTATCGGTGCGCGCCAAGCCGCCCAGCTCGACGCTTACCGTACCTGGACCTGCGGGTGTCAGCCGAACCCAGACCCTGCGCCGCCGCACCACCAGCGACACCAGCAGGCCGGCCATCATGGTCAGCGCAAACACCAGCACCCAGATCTGGGCGGGGTCGTGGGAGACCTGCACGTTGATGAATGGCACCGCGCCGTCGAACCGGACGATGGTGCCGTCGTCGAGCCGGGTCTCCTGACCGGCACGCAGGTTGACCCTGGCCTTCTTGGTGAGACGCTTCTGCTCGATCAGCCCCGGGTCGAGGTTGAACAGTGACTGTGGTTTGCCGGTGTCCAGCCCGGTGTCGCCCTTGTAGATGTCGACGGCGACGGCCGGATTGTTCAGCGCCGGAAAGCTCGACGACAGCAGCGTGCCGTCGAGCTGTTCGGTGGGTGCGAACAGGCCCTGGATGGCGATCTGGTTCTTGCGACGCTCATCGGGATCGGGATAGCTGCCGCCGGGCGGGTCGAATCGCATTGCACCCGACGACAGAAACGTGGTCTGGTCTTCGGGCCGGAACTGCAGCGTCTGCGTGCGGGTCTGCCCGTCGGGGAAGGTGACGGTGAACGTCGGGGCGTAGCCGTGGCCCTGCAGGTAGACCCGGTCGCCGCCGACCCGCAGCGGCTCGTTGACCTTCAGGTGATACGGCCGCCAGCTATCGGTGTTGAGGTCGTCGCCTGCCTGGTAGTCGATGTTGGCGGCGAAGCTTACGGCCTGACCGGTCGGGAGGTAGTGCGCCTGGAAGTCGTTGACCCGCAAGCAGATCGGATACAGCGACGTCCCGTCGACGGTGTTGCCGGCCCGGAACGAGTCGAACGCCGCGGGCGAGGCTGAGCAGAACCCCGGGCCCTTGTCCGCGATGACGATGACATTGCCCTCGTAGCCAAAGAGCTTGCCGGCGGCCACGGCGACGAGCAGGCCGAGCAGCGAGAAGTGAAAGACGATGTTGCCGAATTCGCGCAGATAGCCTTTCTCGGCTGATATTTCGACGGTGGCGCCTTCTTTGCGGCTGATCCGACGCCAGCCGCGCAGATGGTCGGACACGTCGGCGGCGACGGTCTCGGGGTCGCCGGGAACCTCGGCGGCATGGTGCTTGGGCAGCCTGCTCAGGTTGCGGGGTGCGGCGACGGGCGTGGCGCGCAGGCTGCGGGCGTGCTCGATCAGTCGCGGAGTCAGGCAGCCGACGAGCGAGATGAACAGCAGCACATAGATGGCCGTGAACCAGAAGCTGGAGAACACCTCGAAGGCCTGCAGCCGGTCCAGCCATGGTCCGATGGTCGGATGCTCGGCGATGTACTGCTCGACCTTGAATTCGTTGAGGCTGCGTTGCGGCAGCAGCGCACCCGGGATGGCGCCCAGCGCGAGCAGAAACAGCAACACCAGCGCGGTGCCCATCGACGTCAGGGTCCGCCAGGTGCTGCGCATCAGCGCGAGCAGACGCAAAACTGCCCTATTTTGACGGATTTTGGGCAGTTTTGCGTCTGCTCGCGGGGAAACGTTCGTCATATCGGCAGCGTCACGTCGCTGACGAACACGTC
>DASRJA010000095.1:0-4574 GCA_035649695.1 Mycobacterium sp.
CCCGCGGCGAGATACCGATCGACGATCCACGCCGAGTCGGTCGCGACGTGGGTGCGCAGCGCGCGTGAGCCCATCGCCTCGGGCGCACCGGCGAGCGAGGCGCCAAGATCCTTGAGCAAGAACGGAACTCCCGCGAGCGGACCTGACCCACCGCTGCGCAACACACCGGAGGCGTCGAGCGCCGCAGCCTGCTGTCGGCCATGATCGAAAAGGTCGGCGATGACGGCGTTCAGTTCCCGGCCGGCCTCGAGGCGCACAATCGCGGCCTCCAGCAGTTCGGTCGCCGACAGCCGACCGGAAGCGACCAGCGCCGCCTGCCCGATGGCGTCGAGATCGGCGAGGGCCACGGCATCGGTTGCGTCCATGGGGACGGATCATTCAGCGCCGTCATGCGCGCGGCAACTTGAGCGTCCGCGATGTCTTTTCGGACGCCGCCGAGTCGTTATAGATGTACGGCCACCGAAAGGACGAATCATGACCGAATCCTTGAACCGGCAGTTCACCGCGAGACTGCAGAAGAGTGACAACAAAGGCGGATGGACCTACGTCGTAATGCCCGATTCGGCGGCCTTCTTCGGCACCCGCGGCCTGGTCAAGGTCCGCGGCACCGTGGACGGTCAGCCGTTTGCAAGCTCGTTCATGGCGCTCGGCGACGGCACACACAAACTGCCCGTGAAGACCGACCTGCGTCGGCGCATCGGGAAAGAGGCCGGCGGCGAGGTGACCGTGCACCTCGAGGAACGCATCAGCTGAATGTTCCTTCGCTTTGCAGACCGGGCATCGGACTCGCCGTACATCGAACGGGTGTGGCGGGCCCATAGCGATGGCGGCGGCCCGTTCGTCTCCGTCGCCGCCGGTCATCTCGAGCTGGTGGTGACGCGGCTCGCCGACTTCACCATGGTCACCGTGCGCGGGCCGGAGACCCGGGCCACCACCATCGACTGCCCACCAGACGGCGAGTGGGCGGCGATCCGGTTCCGGCTCGGTGTACACATGCCGTCGCTGCCGACCCGCCTGCTACTCGATCATCGCGACGTGCACCTGGCCGTGTCGGCCGACGGATCGTTCGAGCTCGCGGGCTCACGATGGCCGCTTCCGGACCTGGATAACGCCGAACGCTATGTCCACGAGCTCGCCCGGCGAGGCGTGATCGCCCGGGACGACGTGGTCGATGCCGCGATCGGGGGTGACGGATCAGCGCTCACCATCCGCTCGGTCCAGCGCCATTTCCGGCGTACCACCGGCATGACGCACTCGCTGTTCCGCCAGATCGAACGGGCCCGCCGCGCGACGACGCTTCTGCGCGCGGGCGCACCCATCCTGGACACGGTGCACGAGGCCGGTTATTTCGATCAGGCCCATCTCAGCCGTTCGCTCAGGGTGTTCATCGGCGAGACGCCGGCGAGCGTCATGCGCAACGACAGGCAGCTGTCGTTTCTGTACAAAACAGGCTGACCTGCGCCGGGCTAACCTGCCGGCATGCGGGTCGAACCATATGTCTATTTCCAAGGTCGCTGCGAGGAGGCGCTGGAGTTCTATCGCGCGGCACTTGGCGCCGACGCCACGGTGCTCGCCCGCTTCGGGGACAAGGTGGGCCATGCCGAGGTGCGAATCGGTGACACGGTTCTGCTGGCTTCCGACGGTCAAGGCGACGGTCCGTCGACGTTCAGCGGTTTCTCGCTGTCGCTGAGCGCATCCGATGAGACAGAGGCCGACCGGCTGTTCGCGGCGCTATCCGACGGGGGAAGCGTGCAGGTGCCTATTGCGCCGACACCGTTCGCATCGCGGCTCGGCCTGGTCGCCGACAAGTTCGGCGTTCCGTGGATGGTCGTGTCACAGAATGCGGCGGGGTGACCTACCCATTTGGTAGCCGGCGGGAAACGACATCTCGATCACCCGGAGCTGGTCGTTTGCTTTGGATTCCAGTTCCAGGACGACGCAGTCGCCGCTTAGTTGCTTGGATTCGAGAACGATGTAATGCTGGCCGCCACCGTTGACGTCGGTGACATGTTCCCCCGAGCGCAGCGCCTCAACGGGCACCAGGTCGGGGGCTTTTAAATGGTGTGGTTCCACCCTGAAAACCGTAAGCGAAGACAACGGTCCCGGGGCGGATTTCGCGCGACGTGTCAGCCGACCGCCATCGCATCACCCACGCCTCCCAACCCGACCGCGACTGCGCACAACACGAAAGTTGCAACCGCAAACGGCCATCCGGGTTTACGCCGATAGAGCTGGATGACGGTCAGAACCAATCCGACGACCCCGATCGCGAACGCGGCGAGCAATCCGGTCCCGACGGCGGTGGCGGCGCCTTCCGCGCTGCAACTCTGCGGCGGGCAGTAATCCAGGAAGGCAAGGGAGAACAGCCCCATGACCGCCGCGGCCCCGCCGAAGATCACGGTGAGAATGAGCGCACTGATGGAGATCGCGAGGTCGGCGCCCGCGATCGGCGGCTTTGGCGGCGGATAGCTCGCGTGCCCCATGCGAGGCGATGCTATCGGCCGGATTAGCGGTTTCTCGCCGATTCCGCTGCCGGATCGACCATCATGGCGCCATCGACTGTGGGGGTGAAGATGCACAGCACAATGCAAGACTTTCCGCTGACTGTGACGGGCATCCTCCGTCACGGCACGGGGTGGTACTCGAGTCGACGGGTCACGACGGCGACTCCCGGTGGCTACCGCGAGATTAGTTACGGGGAGCTCGGCACACGGGTAGCGCAGCTCGCTCATGGGCTGCGCCAACTCGGTGTCACGGACGGCGATCGTGTCGCGACGTTCATGTGGAACAACCAGGAGCACCTCGAGACCTATTTCGCCGCGCCATGTATGGGCGCCGTGTTGCACACGCTGAACGTCCGGCTGGCAGGCGACCAGATCGCGTTCATCGCCAATCAAGCCGAGGATCGCGTTGTGCTGGTTGACATGTCGCTTGCGCCGCTGCTGGCCCCGGTGCTGCCGGAGATGACGTCGGTGCAGACGGTGGTGGCCGTCGGCGAGGGCGACGTCGCCCAGCTCAACACCTCTGGGAAGAACGTGATCCGCTACGACGACCTGCTGGACGGACAACCGCTTGAATACAGCTGGCCAGATCTGGACGAAAGAAGCGCGGCCGCAATGTGTTATACCAGCGGCACGACCGGAAACCCGAAAGGCGTGGTGTACAGCCACCGTTCGAGTTACCTGCATTCGATGTCGGTCTGTGCGGCCAATGCGTTGGGCCTCGCCGACGGCGACCGGGTGTTGCCAATCGTGCCGATGTTCCACGCGAACGCCTGGGGCCAGCCGTATGCGGCAATGATGGCGGGTGCCGACCTGCTGTTGCCCGACCGGTTCCTGCAGGCCGCCCCGCTGGTGGACATGATCGAACAGCGCCGGCCCACCATCGCCGCCGCCGTCCCGACCATCTGGAACGACGTGTTGCAGTACCTGCACGCCAATCCCGGTCGCGACGTCTCGTCGCTGCGACTGGTCGCCTGCGGGGGGTCGGCCGTCCCACTCGGGATGATGAAGGAGTACGAGCAGTCCCACAGTGTGCACATCCTTCAGGGCTGGGGCATGACGGAGACTTCACCGCTGGCCGCGCTCGCCGCTCCGCCGCCCGAAGTCACCGGCTCGGACCACTGGGCGTTACGCAGCACCGCAGGCCGGGTTCTGTGCGGGGTCGAGGTGCGCCTCGTCGACGACGCGGGCGCCGTCCTACCCAATGACGGTAAGGCCGTGGGCGAGATAGAGATTCGCGGCCCGTGGATCACCGGCTCCTACTACCAGAACGCCGATCCGTCGAAGTTCGACAACGGATGGCTTCGAACCGGCGACGTCGGCCGCATCGATCCGCAGGGCTTCATCACGCTGACGGATCGTGCCAAGGACGTCATCAAGTCCGGCGGCGAGTGGATTTCGTCGGTCGAGCTGGAACTGTTGATCATGGACCACCCCGCGGTGCTGGAGGCCGCCGTCGTCGCGGTGCCCGACGACCGGTGGCAGGAGCGACCATTGGCAGCGGTGGTTGTCAAGAACGGTGCCACCGTCGCAGCTCCTGAGCTTCGAAAGCATCTGTGCGACAAGGTCGCTCGGTTCTGGCTGCCGGAGCGCTGGACGTTCATCGATGAAGTGCCGAAGACGAGTGTCGGCAAGTTCGACAAGAAACTCATCCGGTCCCGATACGCCGACGGCGTCTACGACGTCCTGGAATGCCGGGACTGACCAGCGCCACTCAGCGCCCTGCGGTCAGCGCCCATCGGATACCGCCGACCACAACGCGGCCGGCTACGCGGATGACGGTGGCCTCCACCGGCGGGAAGTAGGGCAGCAGCAACGGCATTCGCGCCCACGCGGGCAGCATTGACACCGACGTTGCAGCGAGCAACCCGTACGGCGCCCTTGCCGCGATCGGCAGCGGTGGAGTCAGCAGCAGGAAGCGGGCCGCCTCGCGCGCCGCTGCCGTCCCTGACAACTCCGGCCGAAACTCCTCGATCCGTTCGCGCAGTTCCTTCTGGGTCAGCGGTGGGTCCGGTACGCCGAGTGCCCTTGCGACACGGGCGGTATCGGCCACATACCCGTCGCGGCCGCTCT
>DASRJA010000096.1:0-2098 GCA_035649695.1 Mycobacterium sp.
AAGCTCCTCGCCGGAGATGAGGTGCTGCTGGAGCAGGAGTACTACTCCGTGGGCGGCGGCTTCATCGAGTGGAAAGGGTATACGCCCCCGAAGAAGAACCCGCCGAAGTACCCATTCCGGCTGATGAAAGAGCTGCGGGACCACGCCGACACCAACAAGACGACGATTGCGAAGATCATGCTGGCCAACGAGATGTCGATCACCGGCAGGACGGAAGAGGAGGTCTACGCCTTCACCGACAAGATCATCAACGCCATGGTCGCGACGGTGAAGTCGGGGTTGTCAATGCCGGAAGACGACGTGCTGCCCGGCCCGATCAAACTGCACAGCAAGGCCGCCACCGTGTACAAGCGCGCGATGGACGACAAGTTTCAGGCAGACCGCGGCATCGGCGCGCTCTCCGCATTTGCGTTGGCGGCATCCGAGGAAAACGGGCGGGGCCACCTCGTGATCACGGCGCCGACGGGCGGCTCCGCCGGCGTCATGCCGGCGTTGGTCTATGCGCTGATGGAGGTCAGGAAGCTCGACCGGCAGAAGGTTCGCGAGGGCATGCTCGCGGCGGCGGCGGTCGGCTACCTCTGCAAGCACCACGCGACGCTGTCTGCGGCCGAGGGCGGCTGCCAGGCAGAGATCGGTGTGGCGTCGTCGATGGCTGCGGCACTGGTCGCGACGGCGTACGACGCACCGTCGCTGGTGGTCGAGAACGCCGCCGAATCGGCGTTGGAGCATCACCTGGGCATGACCTGCGACCCGGTCGCCGGTTACGTGCAGGTGCCGTGCATCGAGCGCTGCGCATTCGGCGCCGTCAAGGCCTGGACCGCCTACCAGATCGCGAGCAACGAGATCGCATCCAGGCACCGCGTCAATCTCGATGCCACCGTCGCGGCTCTGGCCGAGACCGCCAAGGACATGAATAGCAAGTACAAGGAAACCAGCGAGGCTGGCCTCGCCGTCTCCGTCACGCTCTGCTGATCGAAGGGGCTCCTCGCTCCCGCGAGGAGCCCGTTTCTTCCGGAATCCCGGTGCTTCCGCTCAGGGAGGGGCCGGCTTCAGCCGGCCCGGGCGGGCTGAAGCCCGCCCCTCCGGCTGACGGGATCTAGACGGTGGGGACAATACACGTGTCGATACGCCGTGCCTTCATTACGACGTCAGTCGCATTCGCCTTGACGTCAGTCACGCTCTTCACGACTTCTGCCTCCGCACAGTCTCCAGCAGCCACGACGTCCGTACAGACGACATCCGCTGCCGCACCGCAGCCAAACAACGAACGCTATAGAGATGGCATTGTCATCTGGGAAACTCCTGAAGACGCCAAGGTGCCCTTTCTGCTGAAGTTCAACATCAACACTCAGCTCCGATATCTCAACACCCAAAGTAGCGACGAAACCTTCACCGACCACCTGGGCGTGACGCGCGAGGTGAACAAGCGCAACGACATCACGGTCAACCGCGCGATGTTCATCCTGGGCGGCTACATTTTCGACCAGAGGGCGCGATACAGCTTCACCGTCTGGACATCCGCCGGCGCCGCCTCAATCGTGATTGCGAGCAACATCGGCTGGCAATTCAGCAAGGGCCTCACGATCATGGCAGGTTACACCGGCGTTCCAGGCAGTCGATCGCTGGTCAACTCGTTCCCGTTTTTTACGTCAACCGACAGGACCATGGCGGACAACTTCTTCCGCCCCGGGTTCACGCAGGGAGCCTGGGCCAGCGGAGAACCCGTGAACGGGGTGAATTATCTGGCGTTCGTCGGCAACGGTCTCAATACCCTGAATATCTCGGCCAACAAGATCGACACGCATCTGCTGTTTTCCGGCAGTGTCTGGTGGGAACCGCTGGGACCCTACGGCGAACCTGGCAAATCGCGCAACATGTACGATGATTATTTCTCCTCAAAAAAGACTCGGATTCGACTCGGCACGGCTTTTACGAGATCCCGCGAGGACCGTTTTTCAAATCTCGATCAATCAAGTCCCGAGAACACGTCCTTGTACAATTCCGACGGCGTGCTGACCTTCTCGACAGGGGCCTTTGCGCCGGGTGTCACAGTCGACAAGGCCACCTACAGAATGTGGGCGATTGACGGTGGGCTCAA
>DASRJA010000097.1:0-5056 GCA_035649695.1 Mycobacterium sp.
CACCGCAGCACACCTCGAAGGCCGCCGCGCCGCAGATTCCGGCCGATCAGGTACCCAACCACGTCGCCGTCGTCATGGACGGCAACGGGCGGTGGGCCACCCAACGCGGGCTGCACCGCACCGAGGGCCACAAGATGGGCGAAGCGGTGCTCATCGACATCACCTGCGGGGCCATCGAAATCGGCATCAAGCACCTGACGGTCTACGCGTTCTCCACCGAGAACTGGAAGCGCAGCACCGAAGAGGTCCGCTTCCTGATGGGGTTCAACCGTGAGGTGGTCCGCAGGCGGCGCGAAAACCTCAACGACATGGGCGTGAACATGCGTTGGGTGGGATCGCGGCCGCGCATGTGGCGCAGCGTGATCAAGGAGTTCGACATCGCCGAGCAGATGACGGTCGGCAACGACGTCATCACGATCAACTACTGCGTGAACTACGGGGGCCGCACCGAGATCGTCGAGGCGACACGCGAACTCGCGCAGGAAGCTGCGGACGGCAAGATCAGTCCGAACCGGATCAGCGAGGCGATGTTCGCCAAGCACTTGCACCGCTCCGACATTCCCGACGTCGACCTGTTCATCCGCACGTCGGGGGAGCAGCGGGCGAGCAACTTTCTGCTGTGGCAGGCGGCATATGCCGAATATGTCTTTCAGGACAAGCTGTGGCCGGACTACGACCGCCGCGATCTGTGGGAAGCGTGCGAGGAGTACGTGAACCGGAACCGACGGTTCGGCAGATGACGCTCGGCGAGCGACTGGCCGCGGTCCTCGACGACATCCTGCCGATTCAACGCGAAGACGATGGTGCACTCACCGTGCACCACGACGACACGTTCGCTTCACTGCGCGTGGTGACGATCGCCGAGGGTCTCGACATGGTGTCGCTGACGCAGGTGGTCGCGTGGGATCTGCCGGTGGACACCAAGATTCGTAACAAAGTTGCCAGGCATGCCCACGACACCCAGCTGGGCACGGTGTCGCTGGTGGAGAAGAGCACGGGCGCCAAGCGCAATTCCAAGAAGGTGGGCGATGTGCTGCTGCGCTACAACTTTCCCTGCGCAGGCCTCACCGACGATGCGCTGCGCACGTTGATCCTGTTGGTGCTGGGCGCCGGTACCGAGATTCGTCGCGACCTAGTCGTCGAACACTGACCGCAGATCCTTTGCACCGCTGACGATGTCGTCATCGTCGGTGTGCTCGGGCAGCGATGTAAGCAGGCGCAGCAACTCCGCCCGCTCTGACTCGGTAGCGCGCACCAGATGCACGGCGCCGTCGTTCGACAGCGCGTTGACGATCAGGAAGACGCCGTTGTCCCAGAGGTCGGCGCGCAGGTTTGACAGCCAAGGCAGGCTGCGCGCGAGGTAGTGCCGCAGCGCGGTGACGAGGAAACGGATGTCGCCGTCCTCCAGTCGGAGGTGGCTGTTGTAGTTGGACACCAGCAGGCGGGCTAGCTGCGGGTCGGTATCGGGATTGGTAAACAGGTCGAGCGCCGCTTGTGGTCCGCGCAGCCGCGTTGCGATAGCGGTGAAGCTCTTGGCGACGACGGTGTCCGGCTCTGACGCAGCGCGGGATTCGAGCAGTTCACCGGCGCCGTACTGGCCTAAAGCCAGAAGTGCCTTGGCGGCGGCCAGTTTTCGCGCGCGGTCGTCACCGGCGAGGCTGCGTCGCAATTGCTCGACGAGATCAGACCGTTGAGCCTGCGCCGCCGCATCGGCAAGCTCCGTGCTGAGCGGTCCGTCCTCGCGGGCGGCCTGATCGAGGTCGACGTCGCTGACCACCACGCTGACGCCGTTGCTGTTGAACGCCTCGTAGATCGCCACTACTTGTCGGCGCAGTCCCCGCAGATACCGAAGATCTCGATGGTGTGGCTGACGTCGGAGAAGCCGTGCTCACGGGCGACTTCGGTGGCCCACGCCTCGACGTCACCGCCCTGGATCTCGACCGTCGAGCCGCAGGCGCGGCAGACCAGATGGTGATGGTGATCGTCGGAGCAGCGCCGGTACACCGACTCGCCGGTGTCGGTGCGCAGGGTGTCGACGAGCCCGTTGGCGGCCAACTGTTGCAGCGTGCGGTACACGGTCGTCAGCCCGATGCCCTCGCCGCGGCGGCGCAGTTCGTCATGTAGTTCTTGTGCGGACCGGAAGTCGTCGAGCTTCTCCAGCAGCGCGGAGATCGCGGCGCGCTGCCGGGTGGCCCGCACCCCGGAGCCGCTTGGCCGGCGACCTCCCATCGCGGTCTGGCTCACTCGCCCTCGGCGGCGTGCGTGACCGCTGCGACGACGATGTCGGCGAGGTGGTGGTCCACCAGCCGGTACATCACCTCGCGTCCCGAACGCTCGCCCGCCACCACGCCGGCCGACTTGAGGATCCGCAGGTGCTGGCTGACCAGGGGCTGCGGCACTGCCAGTGCGTCGACGAGCTCGTGCACACAGCGCGCCGACTCACGCAGCTGCAGCACGATCGCGATCCGTACCGGCGCCGCCAAGGCACGCAGCAGGTCGCCCGCGGTGTCGAGAACGTCGCGCGACGGAAGCTCCGGCAGTGGAGCGCCGCCGTGGTCGTGCACCTCAGGATCGGACAAAGTGGAAATCGTTTTCATTATGCGGCCAGAATACATGCGCGACCGCGCATGTCAACGTTGGCGAGACTGTCGCTAGGCTGGTCACCCGTGGCGTCCATCATCGACACCGTTGCGAACCTGGCCAAACGTCGTGGCTTTGTGTTTCAGGCCGGCGAAATCTACGGCGGCACGAAATCGGCGTGGGACTTCGGGCCGTTGGGAGTCGAGTTCAAGGAGAACATCAAGCGGCAGTGGTGGCGGTCGGTGGTCACCGGCCGCGATGACATCGTCGGTCTCGACAGCGCGATCATCTTGCCGCGCGAAGTGTGGGTGGCCTCGGGTCACGTCGAGGTGTTCCACGATCCGCTGGTCGAATGCCTGAACTGTCACAAGCGCCACCGGCAGGACCACATGCAGGAGGCATACGCCGCGAAGAAGGGAATCGACGACCCGGAATCGGTGCCGATGTCCGAGATCGTCTGCCCGGACTGCGGCACCAAGGGTGAATGGACCGAGCCGCGCGAGTTCAACATGATGCTCAAGACGCACCTCGGCCCGATCGAGACCGACGAGGGCCTGCACTACCTGCGGCCCGAAACCGCGCAGGGCATCTTCGTCAACTTCACCAATGTGGTCACCACGGCGCGCCGCAAGCCGCCGTTCGGTATTGCGCAGACCGGCAAGAGTTTTCGCAACGAGATCACCCCGGGCAACTTCATTTTCCGCACGCGTGAGTTCGAGCAGATGGAGATGGAGTTCTTCGTCGAGCCGTCGACCGCACCGGAGTGGCACCAGTATTGGATTGACACGCGGCTGCAGTGGTACGTCGACCTCGGCATCGATGCCGATAATCTGCGGCTGTTCGAGCATCCGAAGGACAAGCTCTCGCATTACTCCGATCGCACGGTCGACATCGAGTATAAGTTCGGGTTCCAGGGCAACCCGTGGGGTGAGCTCGAAGGCGTGGCCAACCGCACTGATTTCGACTTGTCAACGCACACAAAGCATTCCGGTGCCGACCTGTCGTTTTACGACCAGGCCACCGACACCCGGTACGTCCCGTATGTGATCGAGCCTGCAGCCGGGCTGACGCGGTCGTTCATGGCGTTCCTGATCGACGCATACGCCGAGGACGAGGCGCCGAACGCCAAGGGCGGCGTGGACAAGCGCACGGTGCTGCGGCTGGATTCGCGGCTGGCGCCGGTCAAGGCGGCGGTGTTGCCGCTGTCGCGGCACGCCGATCTGTCGCCGAAGGCGCGAGATCTTGCCGCCGAGTTACGCAAGTGCTGGAACGTCGAATTCGACGACGCCGGCGCGATCGGCAGGCGCTACCGCCGCCAGGACGAGATCGGCACGCCGTTCTGTGTGACGGTCGACTTCGACACGCTCGAGGATCAGGCAGTCACGATCCGCGAGCGCGACGACATGACGCAGGACCGCGTCGCGATCGACAGTGTGAGCGACTATCTGGCGGCGCGACTCAAGGGCTGTTGACCGAGGTGACGATCACCTACGACGAGGCTCTGCGGGAACAAATCGAGGCACGCCTGGCGGCTCACGAACGTCGCACGGTGACCGACCCGACGAAGCGGCACGCGGCCGTCGCGGTGGTCTTGGTCGACTCCGAAGTCGGTGAGGACAGGGTCGACCCGGTGCCTGCCGACGGGTTGATCGCTGAGCTCCTGATGAATATTGGTCTCGACGGCCGGATGGTCGATGTCTCCGGCGGCGCCGCCTTTCTCCTGTGCCGCAGGGCGTCTCGGCTCAACTCACATGCCGCACAGTGGGCGCTGCCCGGCGGCCGCGTGGACCCCGGTGAAGCCGCAGTCGATGCCGCACTGCGGGAACTCGAAGAAGAGCTCGGCGTCTCGCTGCCGGAGTCGGCCGTGCTCGGCCTGCTCGACGACTACCCGACGCGTTCGGGATATGTGATTACACCGGTGGTCATCTGGGGCGGAGGTCGTCTCGACCCTCGCCCTGCACCCGACGAGGTGGCGGCGGTCTATCGGGTCGGACTACACCAACTGCAACGCGAGGATTCGCCCCGGTTCATCACGATTCCCGAGAGTTCGCGTCCGGTGGTGCAGATTCCCTTGGGACACGACCTCATTCATGCGCCGACGGGTGCTGTCCTGCTGCAACTCCGGTGGCTGTGCCTTGAAGGTCGCAACGATCCGGTCGACGGACTTGAGCAACCGGTTTTCGCCTGGAAGTAGTACTAGAACCGCCCGCCGCCGCCACCGCTCCAGCCGCCCGACGACCCGGAGCCGCCGAACGACGTCGAACTCCAGCCGCCGCCCATGCCGCCGCCGATCCCGCCGCGCAGCGCCCCGGACAGGATGTTGCCGATGATGATGCCGCCGAGCACCGCGCCCATGTTGGATCCGCTGGTGCTGCCGTACTGACCGGTGTAGGACCGCTGCGCTGCACGAACATCCGCGTTGGCCAAGTCTTGCGCCTGCGCCGCCAGCATGGAGGCGCCGTTGGCGTGCGCAATC
>DASRJA010000098.1:0-18838 GCA_035649695.1 Mycobacterium sp.
CTCGCCGTTGTCCGTCGAGTATGCGAGCGCCGAGTAGTTCGTCGTCCACTGGCCGGGAGCACCCCACTGGGTTACCGACATGAAGCTCATGTATTGCGTCACGCCGAACTCGGTCCCCGGCGTCGGGACGGAGATGCCCGCAGTCGGGATGAGGGTTACCCCTGCGGGCAGACCGCTGGCAAAGATGACTTGTCGCGCTCGGTTCGGGAAACCGTCCGGGCCCAACGGCGCTCCGCCGAACCAGTTGCCCGTGTACCACTGCCCGTTGGGAATGGTGATCCCGTCGAACAGGTCGGTGTCCGAGCTTCGCAAGATCGTGTTCGCGCGCCAATCCGCCGAATTGGGCCCGACGAACGTGTCGCCGACCGCGATCAATACCTGGTGCTCGTTGATGCCTACCGTGGCGGGATTGTCGGGAATGCCGTTGTCCCACATGGTCCCAACGTCGGTGCCGTAGATCGAGAAGCGGCTCAGAGTGTTGGCCAGCGTCAAGTCGTCGTAAACGTATCCACCCGTCACCCAGCTCACGAACCGCGTCGACGGGCTCACCTGAGCGGTGGCGAATGGCAGATACAGCGTGTCGGGAGCCACCGCAGCCGCCGCGAAGCTGGTCATCTCCGCGTTGTCGAGCGTGAGGCTGGTGCTTTGCGGCGCCGCAAGGACGTTCGCCGCGGAGCGGCCGCTCAAGCCGTTGAAGAAGTTCTCGAACTCACGCCGTGCGAAGGCGAGCAGGCTCCAGATCAGCGGCGGTTGGGCCGGTGTCGTCGGCGCGCCGCCGGCGAACGGGTTCAGCACGAAGTTGATGACGCTCGAGACCAGGTTGGTGATGGCGGTCAGCGGATTCGGGGCAGGGGCGGCGACGGCCGGTTGGAATGGCTCGACTGACAAGCCTTGGGTCGCCATCATCGGCGACATCATCGTCGGCGAGGCGGCGGCGAGCGTTCGTGCGTCGGCGAAGACGGCGACGGGATCTGGCGACTGAAGGGCCAGAGAGGGATCTGCGGCCGGTTGGCCAATGTGCGCGGACGGCGAAGTGCTTGGCCCGGCGTCGCTGTTCGACGACGCTTTGTTGCTGTTGGTCGGCGTCGGCGTCGGATCGCCTTGTGGTTGTGTCGGCTCTTCGGTCTCGGGAGTCTGCGTCGGCTCCGGTGTGGGTGGCGCCGTTTCTGTGGGCGCTGTCGTCGGCTGTTCGGTGTGTGTCGGTTCCGTCGTCCCGGTGGTCCCCAATGTGCCGGTGTTGGTCTGGGCGCTCACTACGGTGCCGCCGGTGACGGTGTTCGTAGTGCTGCCCGGCGGCGTGGTGTCCGGGTCCGGGTCTGTGGTGACCGGTGTGGTCGACGGTTCCGTCGAGGTCTGTGTGTTGGTGGTTGTCGTGGTGGTGTTGGTTGTGGTGCCGGTCGACCCGCTGGTCGTATCAGACGGCGGCGGGTTCGACGCGGTGTCGTCGGCCGATGCGACGCCATACCCGGTGGCGATGGCCGTCCCGACGCCCAACGCGACTGCGAGCCCCCCGACGCGACCGATATAGGTTGCGGCTCCCATGTTGTCCCTCCAAAAAGCAACTCCCCCGTCAATTTGCGATGTGAGGTCATTAAATCGAATGGAGACGAAGCGCACAGCAAAAGGGACAAATGACTCATGAATCACAGGCGTCGCTGTGGTTTTGATCTTGTTGGGCTTTTGGAAGGGCCGATGTCGGTTGAGCTACCCCGCTCGCTACGGGGAGAGGCCGGCCTTTCGGAGCGCCTGCTCGTACAGGCCGGTCGCCTCGCTGAGGCCCTCGCCGACCCAGGCGTCCACCATCCCGACCCGGTCGGCAACCAGCTGCACCCGGTTGACCCAGACCTGAAAGTCGTCGCTACGGCGTAACGAGTCGATCTGCGACTGCGTGCCCTGAATCAGGATGAAGCCGCCCAACTCTGTGGTCTGTGGCTTGAGGATGGCGATGTCGAAACGCTCGATCTGCCGGTCTTGCGCGAGACCAGCGAGGTAGCCCCGGCTCTCGTGGAGCAGGTCAAGTGCTTGTTTTTCGCGTCCCTGCGTTGGTAGACCCCACGCGATCCAGAACCCGGCTTCGGCCATGGCCTCTACGTTTATCAGACGCCGTGGCCGTCCTACGAGCGTTTTGCCCGGCAAACATCCGGGTACATGGTCAACCGGCGGCGGCAGTCAACCGCCATCCGCGGGTCAAGGAGTTCGCTAATGACCGGTCCCCGAATCGCTCGTTTTTTTGGTGCAGTGGTCGTGACATCCTGGGCGACGCTGTTGTGCGCACCTCTCCCATTCGCATCCGCTCAGCCATGCCCCGACGTCGAGGTGGTGTTCGCCCGCGGCACCAGTGAACCACCCGGGGTCGGTGGGGTTGGCCAGGCGTTCGTCGACGCGTTGCGCTCCCAGATCGGCACCAGATCGATGGACGTGTATCCGGTCAACTACGCCGCCAGCAGCGATTTCGGCGATCGCATGGGGATCGCGAGAACGGTCGTCGACGGGATAAGGGACGCCGGCGCTCATGTGGAGGCGACGGCGGCGAACTGCCCCAACACCAGAATCGTCGTCGGCGGATATTCCCAGGGTGCCGTCGTCGCGGGTTTCGTGACCTCGGCGACCATTCCGGACGCCGTCCCGGCCGAGTTCCGGTCCTCCGTACCGAATCCGATGCCGCCTTCGGTGGCAGACCACGTCGCGGCCGTCGTCTTGCTCGGCAGGCCCTCCGATCAGTTCATGCGCGACGGCGGCGCGCCGCCGGTAGTGATCGGCCCGCTATACGTGCCGAAGACAATCGACCTGTGCATTCCCGACGACACGATCTGCAACGGCGCGCCGGCGGGTGGCCCCAGCATCTCGCACGCCCTGTACGGCATGAACGGCATGACCAACCAGGCCGCGGAGTTCGCGGCAGGTCGGCTCTAGGTCTCAGCCGACGACGCTGCCTTCCTCGAGCGCCTGTTCGGCCTCCTGCAGGACGACGGACTGCGCCTTCTCGTACAGCCGCGTGGCGTCCTCGGGGGTGTCCCCGACGGCGGTCAGGCCGACCCGACCGCACTCGGTCAGGCAGCTGATCATGTGGAACACCACGCCCGTGCGCCGGGCCTGATCGAAATGCAGGCCGTGCCGCACGACGACATCGAACAATTCCCGCACGGTCAGTGACTTGAGCCGGTCGTCCTCGAAGTGATCGGTGGCGATCAAGTACTTGGTGCTGCCGCTGGGGGTCAGGAACACGCCGCGCTCGCCGTCGTAGGTGCCATCGGTGAGGAATTGCAGGGTGAGGAATGGATGGGTGGTCCCACCCTTGCGGAGGTTCAACTCGATCGCATACGGCGTCCACGCGCCGGTGTTGTCCTGCACCACAACGAAATCCACAGCGAACCTGCCGAGCGCACCGAGCTCTGCGAGCCGTCTGCCGACCACCATGGCGGGTTCCGCGATTGCCGCTGCGTAGTCCGGATCGGCCGGGAACACGCAGCCGAGGTACTTCTGGCCGCTCGCGCCGCCGAGAAGCTGGTCGTGGGTTGACAGCAGTTCGACGGTGCCGTCGGGCAACGCCCGCATCTGGACGCTCGGACTTTCCAGTTTCTCCCCGGTGATCCGCTCTTCGACGATGCCGCCGTGTTTTTCGAACGCGGCCAGATATTCCGCTACCGAGAGCTTTTCCGACTCCGGTTGCAAGCTCAGCACGCGGTCCCGAATGACGGCCGCCTCGTCGGGCGAGTCAGGGGCCGGCAGGTCGCTCAGATACACCATCGCGTTGCCTGCCCCGGAGACGCCTTCGTTGAGTTTCACGATTGCCTGGTGCAGCGACGGCCGCCGCGCGCGCATGCTTTGCACGCCCGCGACGATCTCATCCACCGAGTGAAGGTCCTCGGCCCCGACTGGACAGCGCACCCCGAGTTCCTCGAACATCCTGCGGCAGCCGGTCTTGCTGCCGAGGTCCTCGAGCCGGGGATCCGCGCCGTACATCGGGATCTTCAGGCTCAGGGCGACATCGCGCTCGAGCGGTGTGGTGTTGTACGGGATGAGGTGGCTGCGCGATGCGTTGGGAATCAGCGACCGGATTTCGCGGAGAAGTCGGGGCCGCGCAAGGAGTTTCGAGCTGAGCGAAACGCCTGACGCATCGCCGACCGGCACCAGGGTGAGCCGGGCGCGGGCATGGCTGGGAATCACGCCGGGAAGCAACCCGAGGTAGTACTCGATGATCGCTTCGGACACCGGCTGCGAGGTCACGTAGATCATCCGCAGCCGCGGCTGGCGGAGCAGCAGCAAGAGGAACAGCGCGCGTTCCTCCATCGCCTGCATGATGGTGCCGCTGCCGGGTGTGGTGCGTTCGATGCTGATCGACGGGACCACGACGACCGATTCGTCCTCCATGTCGCGCCTCATGGACTCCCAGACATCCGGCATTGTCAGCTGCAGTTCATCAAAGCAGCGATAGCGCTCCGCATCGTCGAGCTGCGACAGTTTGCGGCCCGTCTGGGTGGGTGCCTCTAGTTGTGTCATCTGCCTACCTACTCTTCTTTGAGCCCGCTGATGTTGTGGACCCGCACCGTGCGGCTGAATCCCTTGGGCTGTATGTCGCCGACTTCTTCTGCGATGGCTAGGTGCTCGGTGGCAGCGAGTACGCGGTCGGTGACCAACACCTGCCACGGACCGGCGTCCGAACACAGCCGGGCTGCCAGATTGGTGACGCTGCCGATGGCGGCATAGTCGAATCGGCCCTCGAAGCCGATCCGCCCGAGCGTCGCATAACCTTGGGCGATACCGATTCCCACGGGCAGGTCGTAGCCCTTACGACGCCAGCGAGCGGCAAGGTCGGTGACGGCGTCCCGGATCTCCAGCGCCGTTCGCACGGCACGCTCCGCGGCATCGTCGCATTCGATTGGGTCGTTGAAGAACACCATGATCCCGTCGCCCGTGAACCGTTCGAGCGTGCCTCCGTATGCATGGATGAGAGCCCCGATGGCATGGTGATACTCCCCGAGTACCCCCATCACCTCCTCTGGCTCGCTGGTTTCCGCGAACGACGTGAAGCCTCTGAGATCGGTGAACAGGACGACGATTTCGCGGCGATGGCTGTTCAGCATGTTCTCTTCGCCGACGACGAGATCGGCCAGCTGTGGCGACAGGAAGTGGCGTAGCCGATTGGTGCGCTCCAACTCGGCAACCTGTTGGGTGACGCGCGATTCGAGTTCGGTATTCCAGGCCGCCAGTTCGTCGGCCTGACGCCGGATGGTGTCGTGGTATTGCTTGATCCGCGCCAGCGACGCCACGCGCGCGAGTAGCTCGCTCTTGTCGAAGGGTTTGGTGACGAAGTCGTCGGCGCCCGCCTCGAGGGCGGCCAGCCGTTGTTCGGCTCCACTGGCGGTGATCATCACGACGGGCAGGAATTCCGTTGCGGGAGTGGAGCGTATCCTCCGGCAGACCTCGTAGCCGTCCATCTCCGGCATCAAAATGTCGAGCAGCACGATGTCGATGTCCTCGGTCTCCAGCAGCGCCAGTGCTTCAGCACCCGATGCCGCCGTCACGACCCGGTGGCCGCGGGGCGTGAGAACCGCGTCGAGCAGCCTCAAATTGGTCGGCTGATCGTCGACGGCCAGGACGATCGCCTTGATGTCCATCAGGTGGCCCGTCCGTTGAGAAAAGCTTCGATCTGACCGGGCAGTGCTCGCGCGCTGATCGGCTTCTCGATGTAGCCGTCGAAGCCGGCGCGAGCTGCCCGCTCCTTGTCCTCGGCCATCGCGAGGGCCGTCACGGCGACAACCGGCACATCCGAGCCGAGCGTGCTCTCGCGCAACCTATGAAGCGTCTCTGTTCCGTCGATACCAGGCAGCTGGAGGTCCATCAACACCAGATCCGGGGGAGTCTCCTTGGCGGCGCGCAGAGCTTCCTCACCCGACTGCGCCTCGATGACGTCATAGCTGGCGAACGTGAGCACGTCGCGAACCAGCTTGAGATTCAACAGGTTATCCTCCACGACGAGGATTCGCGCGGGCGTCACAGCACACCTACCTGCTGCAGCGCATCCACGAGCTCCTCGCGGCGAATTGGCTTGCGCAGATACACTTTTGCGCCTAGAGCCAGACCGCGGGCCCGATCGTCGACGTCTGTTGCGATGACCACCGGGATAGTGGCGGTGGCGGGATCCGCCTTGAGCTCGGTCAGCACCTGCCAACCATCGAGTCGTGGCAGCCCGATCTCCAGCACCACGGCGGCGGGCAGTTCTTTGCGTGCCAACTCGAGAGCTTCGACGCCGTCCATGGCCCGCGTTACGCGTATCGGTGAACCATCAAGATAGGCCGAGTTGAGATCGAGGGATGCCCGGTCGTCATCGACGAGAAGGACAACCGGCAGGTGTCTGGACACATGCGGCTCGGGCGCGGGCCGCAGCATGCCCGGAACAGAGAAGCCGAACGTGCTTCCCTTACCGGGCGTGCTCTCCAGCCACATTCGGCCGCCGAACAACCAGACGATGCGACGGGAGAGCGTCAGTCCGAGCCCGGTGCCCTCCTCTTTTGGTGCGCCGCGGCGGCCCTGCTGGAAGGACTCGAAGATTCGTTCCTGGTCTTCTGCCGGTACTCCGATGCCGGTGTCGGTCACCGTCACCAACAGGTCGGTCCCCTCGCCGTAGGCGCGGACAGTCACGGTGCCCTTGTCTGGTGTGAACTTGACGGCGTTGGACAGCAGGTTGAGCACGACGCGTTTGAACAGCAACTCGTCGGACTCGATCGTGTCGATCCCGTCGGCGACCTCGACGCCGATGGTGATGGCGTGCGACGTCGCGCGCTCGCGGAGCATCGCCCGGCAGTAATCAAGGGCACTGCTGACGCTGAATGTGCTTGGCTCGAGCACCATTTGGCCCGCTTCAACCTTCGATAGGTCGAGAATGTCGTTGACGAGCTCCAGTAGGTGCTTGCCGGAGTTCCAGATGTCGCGCAGGTAATCCTCCTGACGCTCGTTGATCTCGCCGAACATCCGATCCAGCAGCACCTCCGAGAAGCCGATCACCGCGTTGAGCGGGGTCCTCAGCTCATGGGACATGCTGGCCAGGAACTCTGACTTGTGCTGGCTGGCGATCTCGAGCTCGCTGGTCTTGGTCTGCAACTCCCCGAACAAGCGCGCGTTGACGATGGCGAGGGCCGACTGTCCGGCGAACGTCTCGAGCAGTTCGACATGCGGTCCAAAGGAGCCCGTGCTGCGACGGCGGATCACCAGGGCGCCCAGGATCCGCTCGCCGCGCAGAATCGGAACCGCGAGCACCGACCGCCAGCCGTCCCGGAACAACGCGTCGAGGTGGGGATCGAGCTCGGTCTTGGCGGCCAGGTCCGGGACCTCAACTGTCTGGTGGTCGGTTGCGGCGCGTCCGACCAGCGTCGTCTCGCGGTCAATCGTGATCGCCCGCAGCCGCTTCAGAAGGTCGGGGCTGCTTCCGGCAGCGGCACGGACGTGGAACGAATCGCTCGACTCGTCGTACTCCATGATGGATCCGCCGTCGGTTCCGGTGAGCCGCACGGCGTTGCTGACGATCTGGTCCAGTACCTCGTCGAGGTCGAGCGTCGAGCCGACGGCGTCGCCCACCTCGCGGAGGGCTTCCAGCTGCTTGAGCTTGCTCTTCAGTGCGCGCCTCAGCGCGTCCTGTCGCATGACGATCGCGCCCTGAACGGCGAACTCCTCGAGGAGCTCGCACTCCCGGGCGTTGAAGGGCTTGACGTTGGTGCGCCACATGGACAGCACGCCGACGACCTCGTTTTGCAGCATCATCGGCGTGGACAACAGTGTGCGGAACCCGGCGAGACTCTGGAGGTCGAGGCGTAGATACTCCGCGTCTTTGAACACGTCCGGAATCTGAATGGTGCGCATCTCTTCGGCCGCGCGACCGACGGTGGACGACCGGTTTCTGGCAAGCGGTTGGTCCAGCAGGAGCTTGCGAAACTCCTCGGGGATCTTGCCGGTATCGCGAGACAGCCGAAACACGTCCCCTTCAGGGATGTAGAGCGTTGCGGCCTGTGCACGGCAGAGATGCGCGGCGCGCTCCAGGATGGTGTCGAGGATGGCCTCGGGGTCGGCGTCGGCACGCCCCAGAGCGGCGAGGATCTCGCGGCTCGCCGCTGACTGCTCGCGGGCATCTCGCAACTGCTGGTTCAGCTCCGTCGAGGCCCGTGATACGCGGGTGGTGCGCTCGCTTCTTTCGCCCAATACTGCCTCCCCCGGACCTTTTCAGTCTGTACTGCTTTCGCTGGCCGGACAGCGGAATGGCCGTGACAGTTTCGTCAATTTGCGCGAAGGACGGCGAAAGGCTGCCGATGAGCCACTACAAAGCAAATGTGCGTGACCGTGAATTCAACTTGCGACGTCCGCGGAATGCATACGACGCTAATGGGATACGCGAGTGCCGCCGGTGAGCAGCCAACTGAGGTCTACCGCGTGGGATTGCGGGCAGTGCCGTTCCTGCTGTCGGTCGCCGACCTGCTGATCGGCTGGCTGTTGTTGTGGCATGCCGAGGTCGCACTCGACGCGGGGGCATCCGAGCGCGACGGCGCCTTCTGCCGCGGAAAGATCGCTGCGGCAGTGCTTTTCGCCGAGACGGTGTTGCCCCGCCTGGCCGCCGATCGGATTGTCGTCGAATCGCAGAGCCTGGCCGCGATGGAACTCGACGAGGAAGCGTTCTGAAGCTATGCGCGGTGTGGATCCCATGCCTGCGGCGAGAGCAACTGCGCCTGCCAATGGCCAGCCTTGATCAGCCGCGCGGCCTCTTCGCGCAGTGTGTTGCCCAACTTCACCGTGAACTCCCGCGGCAACTCCAGCTGCGACGTCGCGGCCACACCGAGATGCTGGGTGAGCGTGGGCTCGCGTAGCGGGGCATAACGCATCTGGCCTCGCTCGATCTCGCGGCCACAGGCCGACAGCGGTAGTACGCCGTACACCAGGCCGGCTTCGATGAGCCGCTTGGTGACTTGAAGCGAATCGGTGGTGACCCGGTAGCCGATGTTGACTTTGACTCGCAGCGCGGCGTTTTCGAGCAGAGTGCCGATACCGGCGTGGGAGCGCGGAATCACAAGCGGTAACGCGACGAGTTCGATGAACGTCAGAGCGCGACCGGTGTCGAGGTCGCAGGCAGGGCCGCCGACGACAACCAGATCCTCGGCGACGAGGTCGCGATAGAAAACGCGGTCATCGGGCACCGGGTTGATCAGCGCGACGTCGACCGCCCCTTTGAGCATCGCGTCGACGAGTGCGGCGGTGGTCCCCGCGGTGACCGAGAACGTGAGGTTCGAGAACACCGTCGACAAGCTGGTTATGAGTGGCGCGGCGAGCACGTCGACCGTCGTCTCCGGCAGGCCCAGCCGAACGCCGCGCTCGATCTTCGCCACGGGTGATCCGGCGTACTGCACAGCGAGTTCGAGCTGCCGCAATGGCGCCGCCGTCGAGGCGCGCAAACGCTCGCCCTCATCGGTCAGCTGCACTCCCCGGCGGGTTCGGCGAAAAAGGCTGACGCCGAGGTCCTCCTCGAGCAGGCGAATCTGGCGGCTCAACGCCGGTTGAGCGACGCCCAGCGCAGCGGCTGCCCGCGTGATCGAGCCCTCCTCGGCGATCCGCAGGAAGTACTTCAACCGGTGAGTGTCCATCGCCGCCCAGATATACCAGCCATAAATATGTGGCATGACTGAACGTCGCAATTGGTATTACCGCGCAGGTCGCACGCAGTCCTAGTCTCGTATCTGAGCTCGACGGATGCCCGGCTGATATGGCCAAGCCATCGCGTCGCAGGCGTGAGAGGAGAAGCACGTGACCGTGCAGGAGGACCAGGACTGGGCGCAGGTGCTGGGGTTCGACCGATTGCCCGAGCACATCGTCGGCAAGCGCGTGACCGAGTTGATGGACCTGTCGGGGAAGCGGGCGTTCGTGACGGGGGCCGGCGGCGACGGTTTGGGTCAAGCCATCGCCAATCGCCTCGCAGGCCTGGGCGCAGACGTGGCGTTGATCGGTCGCACCCTGGAAAAGGTCGAGCGACGCGCCAAGGAGATCGAGCAACGCTGGGGTGTCAATGCCTACCCGGTGAGAGCCGATATGTCCGACTGGGACCAGGTGCACGACGCGGTGCGCGAGGCGCACGGCGAGCTCGGTGGCCTGGACATCATGGTCAACAACCCCGTGATGGTGAAGGCCGGGCCCTTCGAGAAGCAGACCAAAGAAGACATCGACTACACCGTCCTTGGCAGCCTCACCATGATGATGTACGGCGCCCATGCCGCGCTGGAATTCCTTCTGCCCCAAGGGTCGGGCAAGATCATCAACATCGGCTCGGTCGGTGGCCGCATCCAGCAGCGGGGGCTGGTCGTCTACAACGCCTGCAAATCTGGTGTCATCGGATTTACCCGCAATCTCGCTCATGAGGTCGCACTGCGCGGCGTCAACGTGCTGGGCGTGGCGCCGGGCATCATGCTCAAGCCGGACATGAAGCGCTACATGTTGAACCCGCAGAACGATCAAGACCGAGCCGGTCGCGGCGCGGTCGCCGAGGCGATTACTCAACAGGTGCAGCTGGGCCGCGCCTCGTTGCCGGAGGAGGCCGCCAACGTGGTCGCCTTCCTTGCCACCGAAGCCGCCGATTATCTGTGCGGTCAAACGATCGACGTGGCCGGCGGGCAGTGGATGAACTGAAACATGCTCAGTGTCAACGAGGTTGAAGACGCAGCTGCCAGCAAGACCGGACTGAGTGACTTCGGGGAGCCCTCGTACCGCGAGGGTCTGGGCCTCCTACTGAAGTCCTTGGGCGCGGAGGCGCGGCTCAACGGCCGCGGTGAGGCGTTCATCTATCAGCGCATCATCGGCTATCTGGGTCAGCGGCTGCAGGTGGAGAACTGGTTCCGCCGGCACCCCGAGATCGACGAGCTTCCGATCGCCGCGCCGCTGATCGGGCTCGGGTTACCCCGCACCGGTTCGACGGCGCTGTCGATGCTGCTCGCCCAGGACCCCGGCGTGCGGTACTTGCGGAAGTGGGAGTCGTCCCAGCCGTGCCCGCCGCCCTCCACGGTGCAGGGCGTCGATCCGCGGATTCCGCCGGACAAGGGCGAAATGATCGGCACGCGTTATCACGTGCCGACCGACACCCACGGTCCGATGGAGTGTCACGAGCTGATGGCGCTGGACTTCAAGTCCCATCTGTTCCAGTCCTTCGCGCAGGTCCCCAGCTACTCGGAATGGCTCATCGAGAAGGCGGATCTCGAAAGCACGCTGAGCTACCAGAAACGGGTGATGAAGCTGCTGCAGTGGGGCGAACCGGCGAAACCGTGGCGGCTCAAGTGTCCCTCTCACGTGCTGTGGCTCGGCGCCGTGCACTCCGCCTTTCCGGATGCGAAATACGTGATGACACATCGGGACCCGACCGATGTCATCCTGTCGGTGGCAGACCTGTACGCCGACATCATCGGATCGTTCACCGACGACATCGACCGCCGCTACATCGGGCGACTCAACGTCGAGCACTGGTCGCTGGGAATGGATCGGGCGCTGCGGTTCCGGGCCAACGGTGCCGATGACCGGTTCTACGACATCGACTTTCGCGCCATGCAGGCGGACCCGATCGGCGAGGTCAAGGGTTTGTACGCGTGGCTGGGTGAGCCGGTCGGTGACGAATTCGAAAGCCGGATGCAGAGCTGGTGGACTCGGGCCGCTGCAGAGCGCGAGCCCAGCTCGCACGCCGACCCGGTCGAATTCGGCATCGAATTGGATGCGGTGCGCCCGCGATTCGCCACCTACGTCGACCACGCGGTCCGCTGGACCGCCCATCAATCCGCTTAGAGAAGGACGTTCATGTCGATTGATCTGACCGGCGGCATCAACCCGTCGCGGGAGTATGTGTTCGCAGAGCGCCCAGACAACCCAGAGATGCGGGATTCGGTGAGTTTCTGGACGGTGGACGATCGTGGCGAGATTGGCTTGCCGCGCATCGGAATCGAGGCTGTGGCCGCCAATTGGGACAACCACGACATTCAGGTCAACGTCGCCTTTCCGGATGGACGGGTGTACCGGCTGCGGGGCAACGGCCCGACATTGCCTGCTGAAGGTCCCGGTGGTCAGCCGACCGAGCTTGGTGCGGGCGGGCTGGTCTTTCGGTGCCTCAAGCCATTCGACACCTGGACGATGAGCTACGACGGTAAGGCGGTGCAGACATCATCGGCCGATCTCGTGGCGGGCCGCACGGATGGCCCTCTGGTTGACGTCGCGTTCGAGGTCAAGGCGACGATGGCTGTGCCGCCGTGGGTGCAGGGCGCGTTGCAGGCCGACGCCGGGACGCAATTGAAAACGTCCGTCGAGGGCGACCTGATGGGTGGACCGCGGTATGAGCAATTGTTCCGCGCGGTCGGCTCGGTCACCGTCGACAACGGCGACGCACAACAATTCACTGGCAGCGGCCTGCGGATCCGCCGTCAAGGCGTGCGCAGGCTCGCCGGGTTCTGGGGTCACTGCTGGCAATCCGCGGTGTTTCCCAGCGGGAAGGCGTTCGGCTACATCGCCTATCCGCCGCGGCCCGACGGGCAACCGACGTTCAACGAGGGCTACCTCTTCACCGGTGACGGCGCGTTGATTCCCGCCACGGTGGTGCAGGCGCCGTGGCTGACCCGATTGCAGGCGCTGGGCGAGGATGTGTCACTGGTTCTCGAAACTAACAGCGGCACAGTCCAAATCGAGGGCGAGACGGTGTTCTCGACCCACGACATCCACCACAACGACGACACGTACTCGGTACACGCGATGAAGAACGAGATACCGGACTTTCCGGCGTTGCAACAGGCTGGAGTGCGGTATCGGTGGGACGGCGAAGAAACCTACGGCATGCTCGAACGCTCCAACCCCCTCGACAAGATCTCGCGATGAACGGATTGGACGGCAAGAGCTTCGTCATCGCCGGCGGAGCCACCGGCATCGGCGCGGGCACCGCCAAGCGGCTCGCCGAGGAAGGTGCCTCGGTCGTCGTCGGTGACATCAACATCGGCGGTGCCAAGGCCACCGTTGATGACATCGTGCGGTCGGGCGGACGAGCCGTCGCCGTCGAGTTCGACCTCGCCGACGAGGCATCGGTGCAACGTCTCGTCGACGCGGCCATTGCCGAGTTCGGCGCGGTCCACGGGCTGCACAACGTCGGCGCCGACCTGTCCGAGAACAACCTGGGCCGCGATAAGACGTTGCTGGACACCGGTTTCGATGTCTGGCATCGCACGCTCGACGTTAACCTGCTCGGCTACGTCCGCACGATCCGTGCAGTCTTACCGCACTTGCTCGAGCGCGGCGGCGGCAACATCGTCAACACGTCCTCGGGCGGCTCACTGGGCAGCGACCCCAGTCACGTCGCCTACTGCGCCTCCAAGGCAGCCGTCAACCACCTCACTCGCCACGTCGCCAACAACTGGGGCAAGCAGGGCATCCGGTGCAACGGAGTGATGCCGGGGCTGGTGATGGGGGAGACGCAGGAGCGGCACAACGACCAACAGATCCAACAGATGTTCCTGATGGCCGCGAAGGTCACGCGCCTTGGGAAACCGAGCGACCTCGCCGCGATTACCGCCTTCCTCCTATCGGATGACGCCGAATGGATCAACGGTCAGGTGTGGTACATCGGCGGCGCATCCCACATGCGGCAATAGCGATTACGGACACAAGAACGCCAAGGGCGGGCACGGGCCGTAAAAGCGCGGCGGAGGAGGGTCAGGAAACCCTTCGATGATTGTCGAATTGGTCAGAGGACTGTTCGGGTCGAAGTACCACGGATGGCACACGTTCATGTCCCAGTTAGGCATGTTCCGCATTACCGGTGAGCCCGGACACCACTGATAGGTGCAGAAGTTTTGGGGACCCGGCGGCGAGTTCGGATCTTGGCACACCATCGGGGCCGGCTGGGCCTGGGCGGTACCCGCGGCCAGCCCGAAACCAGCTAGACCCAGGCCACCAGATACCAACGCAGCTGTTGCCAACCCCGCGAACGGCAGTTTCGTGAGCTTCATCGCTTTCCTTCCGTTCCCGGTGTCCAGTAGTGGCCCGGTCACGAAAAGGTTGCGTCGACGTCCTTGGCGAATTCTTGGAAGCTGCGCGCGGTCCTGGATGTCACCACGTGACGGGCAACTCCTTCATCCCGTAGATGCCCGATTCGCCCTTGAACTGGAGCATGTCCAGAGCAGCGTTCAGTCGGAGCCCAGGCAGGCGCCGCGCCAGCGTCGCGAACGCGATCTGCATTTCGACTCGCGCGAGATTCTGCCCGATGCACTGATGCACCCCGTAGCCGAAACCCACGTGTCCGCGGGTGTTTCGGTCGATGTCGAGGGTTTCGGGGTCATCGACGAAGTCGGGATCCCAGTTTCCCGCGGGCAGGTTCATCACGAGTAGGTCGCCAGCGTGAACCAACTGGCCGCCAATCGTGAGGTCTTCGGTCGCCAGACGATCCACCTGGCTGTGCACGATGGTGAGGTAGCGCATGAGCTCTTCGACGGCGTTCGCGATGACGGCCTGGTCATCGGTCTGTCCGAGTCGCTCGAACACATCGCGATGCTGCACCAGCGCAACCGCTCCCAGTGCGATCATGTTCGCGGTGGTCTCGTGGCCCGCCTGCATCATGATCGCGCCCGTGACCGCTGCGGTCTCACGGGTGAGCTGGCCGGTTGCCACGTACTCGGTGGCAAGCCGGCTCATCAAGTCGTCGCCCGGGTTGTGCTCCTTGAGGTCGACCAACTCCCGTATATAGGTGCACATCGCTCCGAACGCCTGCGCCTTTTGTTCGTCGGACGACCTGGTATCGAGGGAGACCGTGGTGTTGCGATGGAAGTACTCGAGATCGTCCGACGGCACACCGAGTAAAAGTGCAATCACGAGTGACGGCACAGGCAAAGCGAAGTCGCGCACGAGGTCGGAAGGCGGGCCGTTGTCGATCATTTCGTCGAGATAGCGGTCGACAATCCCTTGAATCTGCGGGCGCATACTGTCGGCTCGTCGAAACGTGAAGTCGCGCGTCATCATGCGCCGCAAGCGATGGTGCTCGGGGTCGTCGATCCGCGCGAACATCACCGGCGTCTCGCCATCTGCTGTCGCCGGCATGATCGACGCCGGGATGGTTTCTGCGGACAGGCGCGGATCGACCAGCGCGGCTCTGATGTCGTGGTAGCGGCTCACCACCCACGTGGGCTGCCCCTGATACATCGCCCGTCGCAAGCCGGGTTCCTCCCGCCACTTCGCGAACTCCGCCGGAGGGTGCAGCGGGCAGCTTGCCGCGCGCTCCGCGGGAATGACGAGAAGGGGCGTCTCAGATTTGGCATCGGAAGTCGTTGGAATCACCGGCGTTTCCCCATAAGTGTCAGGTGCCTGTCAATTAGTCGAGCCTAGATCCCGACAAAGTGGCAGTCAACCGTCAGTTACGCTGTCAGGATGACTGCGGTGGCCGACCGGCCGTTGCGAGCGGATGCGGCGCGCAACGCCGAGCGCATTCTGCGCGCCGCGCGCGAGGCCTACGGCGAACTAGGGCCGGAGGCGCCGGTGGAGGCCATCGCTCGTCGTGCCGGTGTCGGCGAACGGACGCTGTACCGAAGGTTTCCGACGAAGGCCGACCTGATCAGCGCCGCGCTCGAGCAGAGCATCGCGGAGGATCTGACTCCCACCATCGAGGATGCGCGCCGCGCCACCGACCCGCTGCAGGGCCTCGCCCAGCTGATCGAGGCAGCGATATCGCTCGGCGCACGCGAACACCACCTCTTGACCGCGGCGCGCAGGGCCGGATCGCTCACCATGGACATTTCGACCCCGATGTATGACGTGCTCACCGAACTCGCCGACCGAGCCCAGGAGGCGGGCCTCGTCCGTGCCGATCTGGTCGCCGACGACCTGCCGCGCCTCATCGCGATGCTTTACAGCGTGCTCTCCACTATGGACTCAACCGGTGATGGCTGGCGGCGCTACGTCGCCCTGATTCTCGACGCGATAACGGTCAACGACTCCCGACCGCTGCCCCCGGCGGTCGCTCTTCGCTACCAACCTCTCACGAGCACCTGGCCGTAGCTTCTCAGTAGCCATTCGGCCCGCATGGCCGCGGAATGAACAGAGACCAGCACATGTTGGGGGCCTGCCACGGGTACGGAGGCGGGGGATTGTCGCCGTCCCAAACAGTGGAAGAAACGTTGCCCTGCCCAGGATTGACGTAGTGATAGGTATGGCAGACGTTCCAGTCCCAATTCGGCCGCGCGTCCGCGGGCGTGTTGAACCCGCCGCCATAGCCCCCAGCCTCATCCCCAGGACACCACTGATAGGGGCCGCCGGCGTGGGCGATACCTGCACCGAGCCCCAAACTGGCCAGGCCCAAACCGCCGGACACCAGCACGGTCGTCGTTAATCGCGAAATCCGGTTCATGGTTGCGTCCTTTCGTGAACCGCCACCCCGTTGGCGTTGCCAATGCGATTGAGTACAGACCCTCCAGCGTCTCTACCGATCCCAACCTTGCGACCGATGCCTTGGCGGATTCTTGGAACGGCGTGCAACCAGGTAGAGCTAGTGGTCGACGGTGATGTAGGACTTGCGGATGGTCTCGCGGACCACCCAGGAGTCACGCCATCCTCGCGGCAGGACGCGCAGGGAGCCTGGGCCGAGAGACACTCGTTGTCCTTCTTGGTCGGCCACCGGTTCAACGCCCGGTGATCATGTTGGCTATGCGTGCAATTCGGCTGGTATGCGCGAGGTTCTTCTCGGTCTCCCGCCGGTCGGCCATGCGGTACAACACATACATGCTTTGCACGCCAAGCCATCTCAGCGGCTCGGGTTCCCAGCGCCTGACATGGCGGCCAACCCAGGACAAACGGGTGAGCTCAGTGTCGCGTTCGAGCACCAAGTCGGCGAGGGTGCGACCGGCAAGGTTGGTGGTGGTCAGCCCGCTGCCGACGTAGCCGCCCGCCGTGCCCAGCCCCGTGCTGCGGTCGAGATCGACGGTGGCCGTCCAGTCCCGCGGCACGCCAAGGACGCCGCACCACGCATGCACGATCGGCACATCGGTGGTGGCTGGGAACATGTCGTGCATCAACGCCGTCAAGGCTTCGACTGTCCAGTGCTGCGTGGCACCTCGGTCGTCGATCCGCGATCCGTAGCGGTACGGGATGCCACGGCCGCCGAGAGCGATGCGGTTGTCCGCGGTGCGCTGCGCGTACATGTAGCCGTGCGCGTAGTCGCCGAGCAGTTCGGCGTCCTGCCAGCCGATCTGGTCATACGCGTCCTTCGGCAGCGGCGCGGTGACGACCATCGAGGAGTTCATCGGGAGCCAATTACGCCGCTGGCCTTCGATACTCGCGGTGAATCCCTCCAGGCAACGCAGGACGATGGGTGCGCGCACGGTGCCGAGGTCTGTCACCGCCCGACCCTGTTCGATCCGGTTGACCGCGGTCTGCTCGAAGATCGTCACACCGGTGGCCTCGACGACGCGGGCCAGCCCCTGCACCAGTTTGGCAGGCTGAACCCGGGCGCAGTGGGGGCTGAAAAGGCCGCCGAGCGCGCCTGCGACTCGGATACGACTGTCCATCTCGTCGCGGCTCAGCGCCACGAAGTCCTCCGGCCCCGCGCCCCAATCTTGTTCGTACCGCAGGGATTCGTGCAACCGGCCCAGCTGAGCACGGTTGCGGGCGACGTGGAGCAGCCCGTCCTTGGCGATGTCGGCGTCGATGCCCTCGCCCTTCGCGACGGCGATGACCTCGTCGACTGCGCCGCGCATGGCGCGCATGAGGTCGACGACACCCTGGTGGCCGTGTGTCGCGGCGTAGGCATCGCGTTTGCCTGCCAATTCGGCCGACAGCCAACCGCCGTTGCGACCCGAGGCGCCGAAGCCGGCGAACTCGCGGTCCAACAGGACGATCCGAAGATCGGGCTGCGCCTGCTTCAGGTAGTAGGCGGTCCACAGACCCGTGAACCCGGCGCCGACGATGCACACGTCAGCGTCGCGATCGCCCGGCAATGGCGGCCGCCGGTCGGGCAGACCGATCGAGCGGTACCAGAAGGACACGTCGCCGTTAACGAATTCGGTTGGTGCATCGACGGGGTTCTCGTCGATGGACATGGTTGTGCTCCTGTTCGTTATGCGAGGATCGCGGCGGCGTCTGGGCGGAATGTGAGCCAGACTCGATCGTCGGCGTCGGAAGGGCTAAGGGCGCGTGAGGACGGATGCCGTCGTCATCGATTTGGGCTTTAAGGACTCCTTAACTGGTGGGCGGGCTGACGATCCAGAGAAGCTCGGCGCGTTCGTCGCCGGTGTTGTGCACCGTGTGGGGGATGGACGTGCGGTACTCGGCGCTGTCTCCCGCGTCGAGGCGATGCTTTGCGCCGTCGAGTTCGAGGACCACGCTGCCCGAGATGACCAGGAGGATCTCCTGGGAATCGTCGTGGACGTAGGCCTCACCGGCGGTCCCGCCCGGAGCGAACTCCGCGACGTAGACTTCGAGGTTGCGTAGCGGCTTCTGGGAGAGCAGGTACTTGGCGCTGGTGTCCGAAACATGGATCTCGGGACGGTCGTGCTTGCGCAGGATGCGGGGACCGCTTGCGGGGTGGTCTGTGAACAGGTCGGGGAGGGTGATCCCGAGGCCCTCGCACAGGCGGCGCAGGGTCCCCACGCTCGCGTTGACTTGCCCTCGCTCCAACTGACTGAGGAAGCCGGGCGATGTCGCGGCCCGAACGGCGAGCTCGCGCAGGGTCAGCTTGCGTGCCTGCCGAAACTCGCGGATGCGCGCACCCATTGCCGATTCAGCGGTCAACGGGACGGAATCCTCGGGGCTCTCCATCTATCGAACGTCCGTTCGTGAAAGAAGATCACATTTTCTGTGACAA
>DASRJA010000099.1:0-2740 GCA_035649695.1 Mycobacterium sp.
GGCTTCGACTCCGAGACCAACGAATGGCTCGAGGGCTTCGAGAAGCAGCGTGAGGAGTGGGAGTCCCGCTACGCCGAGGCGGAGCGCCGACACAAGATGCACACCGCGCAGATGGAGAAGTTCGCCGCTGCCGAGGCCGAGGAGGCCGCCAAGCCCTCGTCCTCCAACGGCGCATCGCGCTCCGAAGAGCCCGCAGCCGGTGGATCGCTCGCGAGCGATGCCCAGCTGGCGGCGCTGCGGGAGAAGCTGGCCGGCAGCGCCTAACCGGCCTGCATGATTCGCATCGGTTTGACCGGCGGCATCGGCGCCGGTAAGTCGACGGTGGCCGCCACATTCGCTGAGTGTGGCGGCATCATCGTCGATGGGGACGTCATCGCTCGCGAGGTCGTCGAACCCGGAACCGAGGGGCTGGCGCAGCTGGTCGACGCGTTCGGCGAGGACATCCTGTTGCCTGATGGTGCGCTGAACCGGCCCGCGCTGGCGGCCAAGGCATTCGTCGACGACGAGAAGCGGGCCGTGCTCAACGGCATCGTGCACCCGTTGGTCGGCAAGCGTCGGCAGGAGATCATCGACGCGGTGCACGAAGATGCCGTGGTCGTGGAGGACATCCCGCTGCTCGTGGAAACCGGGATGGCGCCGGCCTTTCCGCTCGTCGTGGTGGTCACCGCCAACGAGGAGACTCGAGTCGAGCGGCTGATCAAGCGGGGAATGGACGAGGCCGATGCCCGCGCCCGCATCAAGGCGCAGGCGCCCGAGGAGAAGCGCCGCGCAATAGCCGATGTGCTGCTGGACAATTCGGGCTCTCAAGGGGCGCTCGTCGGAAAGGCCCGCGACCTCTGGTACAACCGGGTGCTGCCGCTGGCGCACAACATCCGCACGCGAGAATGCGCCTCGACGGTCTACCAGCTCGTGCCGTACCGCCCGGATTGGCTCGATGACGCGCGCCGGATCATCAAACGTCTCCAAATGGCCTGCGGCGAAAAGGCTTTGCGAATCGATCACATCGGCTCGACCGCAGTCGAAGGCATGGACGCCAAGGACGTCATCGACATTCAGATCACTGTCGCATCACTGGACGTCGCCGATGAGATCAACGATGCCCTGGCCAATGTCGGCTATCCCCGCCACGACCACATCACCGCGGACTGGCCGCACACCGACGATCCGTCGGTGTGGCGCAAGCGGTTTCACTGCGCGGCCGATCCTGGGCGGTCAGCCAACCTTCACATCAGAGTCGACGGATGGCCGGGTCAGCAGTTCGCGCTGCTGTTTCGCGACTGGTTGCGGGCGAACCCCGGTGTCCAGGACGACTACCTGGCGGCCAAGCGTCGCGCGTTATCAGCCCCTGACTACGCCGAGGCCAAGGAGCCATGGTTCGCCGACGCGTACCAGCGCGCGTGGGAATGGGCCGATGCCACCGGTTGGGAACCCTGACCTACATTGTTTCGTTCGCTGAACTTTCTATGAAAATTTGCCAGCACGGGCGCCAAACCGCCATTAACTGACGCTGCCGTCAGTACCATCCGCGTTCATGGGCGTTCGGTTCAAGCGGTTCACGCCGCCCGACGCGATGACGTTCCTGCTGATGGACTCGCGCAGGCGCCCCATGCACATGGGCGGGTTGCAGATGTTCGCCCGGCCGGAGGGGGCAGACGACGACTTCGTCCGGCGCACCTATGAAGAGATGCGCACCTGTCTGGACGTCGCGCCGATGTTCGCCGGGCATCCCAGCACCGTTCGCGGGCGCCCATTCGGATGTCGACCTCGATTACCACCTGAGGTACACGACGCTGCCGGCCCCTGGCAGGGAGCCCGAACTGTTTCAACTGGTTTCCGACTTGCACGGTCGTCGCCTCGACCGACGTAGACCGTTGTGGGAAGTTCACGTCATCGACGGTCTGGATGACGGGCGCTTCGCGATCTTCACCAAGGCCCATCACGCACTGTTCGACGGTGTGTCCTTCCTGAGTCTCCTACGACGGTCACTGAGCACCGACCCGCACGATCGCACGGTCCGGGCAGTGTGGTCGCAACGGCCCAAGCCCGCAACCGAATCGCAACGACGTCCGGTGCCCGGTGCCTCGTTGACGGAAACTGTGGGCCTGATCAGGGATGCGTGGCGTGAGCGCGAACTGTTCCCGGTCTTCCGCGCGCCGAGCACCTTTCTCAATGTCCGCAGCGAGGTGCCGTGGGTTTGTGCCATCGAGCGGTGGCCGATTGAGCGGGTAGAGGCCGTCGCAGGCGCGGCCGAGGCGAGCGTCAACGATGTCGCTCTGGCGATGTGTGCCGGTGCGCTTCGCTCGCTGCTCCTCGACCATGACGCATTACCCGACCGTCCGCTTGTCGCCTTGAGTCCCGTGGATCTGCGGACGGCCGGAGACGTCGAAGGCCGCAACGTCATGAGTAGCGCGGTGTGCAATCTCGCCACTCACCTGGACAACCCGGCGGAGCGCCTGGCGACCATCCGCGCGTCGATGCGCTACAACACGCAGTTCCTGAGGCGGTTGCCGCGGCAGGTGTCGCTGTACCTTGCAGGCGTCGTCGGAATGCCGTTCAACGACGGCTCGCGGATGCTGCAGTTCAATGTCGGCATTTCCCACGTCGCGGATGCCAGGAAAGCCCTGTATCACAACGGCGCACGGCTCGAGGGGACGTACGGCTTCCCGCCGACGCTGCGCGGACACGCGTTGAACATCGGACTGGCCAGCAATGCCGTCAGCCTGAACTTTGCGATCGTCGG
>DASRJA010000100.1:0-9357 GCA_035649695.1 Mycobacterium sp.
CCCGTGAGGTCGGCGTCGGGCAGGTGCTGGCCATCACGTTCACCAACAAGGCGGCCGCCGAGATGCGCGAGCGGGTGGTCAACTTGATCGGCCCGCGCGCCCGGAACATGTGGGTGTCGACGTTCCACTCCACGTGCGTGCGGATCCTGCGCAACCAGGCCTCGCTGCTGCCCGGGCTGAATTCCAACTTCTCGATCTACGACGCCGACGACTCGCGGCGGCTGCTGCTGATGATCGGCAAGGACATGGGGCTGGACACCAAGCGGTACTCGCCGCGGTTGCTCGCCAACGGCATCTCCAACCTCAAGAACGAGCTGATCGGGCCCGAGGAGGCGGCACACGACGCGGCCAACGCGATGGAGGATCTGCCGCGCATCATCGCGGAAGTCTTCGCCGAGTATCAGCGTCGGCTGCGTGCGGCCAACGCGCTCGATTTCGACGACCTCATCGGCGAGACAGTCGCTGTGCTGCAAGCCTTTCCGCAGATCGCGCAGTACTACCGCAGGCGGTTCCGACACATCCTGGTCGATGAGTACCAGGACACTAACCACGCCCAGTACGTGTTGGTGCGCGAACTCGTCGGGCGGGAAACCGAGGACGGCGTTGCGCCCGCCGAGCTGTGCGTGGTGGGCGACGCCGACCAGTCGATCTACGCGTTCCGCGGCGCGACGATTCGCAACATCGAAGACTTCGAACGCGACTTCCCCAACGCCACAACGATTCTGCTGGAACAGAACTACCGGTCCACGCAGAACATCTTGAGCGCGGCGAACTCGGTGATCTCCCGCAACGCGGGGCGGCGGGAGAAGCGGCTGTGGACCGACGCCGGCGAGGGCGAACTGATCGTCGGCTACGTCGCCGACAACGAGCACGACGAGGCACGCTTCGTCGCCGAGGAGATCGACGCGCTCGCCGACAACGGCGAGATCACCTACAACGACGTCGCGGTGTTCTACCGGACCAACAACTCGTCGCGCGCTTTGGAAGAAGTGTTCATCCGGGCCGGTATCCCGTACAAAGTCGTTGGCGGCGTTCGGTTTTACGAGCGCCGGGAGATTCGCGACATTGTCGCCTACCTGCGCGTGCTGGACAACCCCGGCGACTCGGTGAGCATGCGGCGCATCCTGAACACGCCACGGCGCGGCATCGGCGACCGTGCCGAAGCGTGCGTGGCGGTGTATGCGGAGAACACCGGGCTGAGCTTCAACGACGCGCTGCAGGCCGCCGCCGAGGGCAAGGTGCCGATGCTGAATACCCGCTCGGAGAAGTGCATTGCGAGTTTCGTTGAGCTGATCGACGAGCTGCGCGGCCGTCTCGACGGTGAGCTCGGTGAGCTCGTCGAGGCGGTACTCGACCGCACCGGCTACCGCACCGCACTGGAATCCTCCAGCGATCCGCAGGATCTGGCACGCCTGGACAACCTCAACGAATTGGTCAGCGTCGCACACGAATTCAGCACCGACCTGGCCAACGCGCAAGCGCTCGGCGAGGTCGATCCGCAAGACGAGGACATTCCCGACACCGGCGTGCTGGCGGCGTTTCTGGAGCGGGTGTCGCTGGTGGCCGACGCCGACGAGCTGCCCGAGCACGGCGCCGGCGTGGTGACCATGATGACACTGCACACCGCCAAGGGTCTGGAGTTCCCGGTGGTGTTCGTGACGGGCTGGGAGGACGGCATGTTCCCGCACATGCGGGCGCTGGGCGATCCGACCGAGCTGTCCGAGGAGCGACGGCTGGCCTACGTCGGCATCACCCGGGCCCGGCAGCGGCTCTACGTCAGCCGCGCCAGGGTCCGCTCGTCATGGGGCCAGCCGATGCTCAACCCGGAATCGCGGTTCCTGAAGGAGATTCCGCAGGAGCTCATCGATTGGCGCCGCACCGAGCCGGCACCGTCGCTTTCAGCTCCGGTTAGCGGCGCGGGCCGGTTCGGCGCGCCACGCCCGTCACCGACGCGCTCAGCGGCCGGTAAACGCCCGCTGGTGGTGCTGAAGCCGGGCGATCGCGTGACTCACGACAAGTACGGCCTCGGCCGTGTCGAAGAAGTGTCCGGTGTTGGCGAGTCGGCGATGTCGCTGATCGACTTCGGCAGCGCCGGGCGGGTCAAGTTGATGCACAACCACGCCCCGATCTCCAAGCTCTAAACCCGCAGATCCCCGCTGCGGGCCCACCGTCGGGTGGCCGGCAGCATTGCGAGCAGAACGCTGGCCACGGGCAGCACGGGGATCGTGTAGACCACCGGCGAAAGTTTCGCTCCGGCGACGAACAGGCCCGCGAAGATCAGCAGCGCCACGACCGCACCCACCACGATCAGCAGCCTGCCCATCCGCCGCCGCAGCAGTAGCGCGATCAGGCCGCTGATGAGTGCCGCCGCGGACACCGCGGTGAGAAAGCCGATGGCCACGCAGAACAGCCGGTCCGACTGCCACCAGCCCGTGATCAGGTCGGTGGCGATGACCGCGGTGGCCCAGCCGGACAGGATGCACGCAATCGCCGTGGCGATCGCCGCCCTCGGATGGGCCCGCTTCGAGCGCGGTGTGCCCACCGCGACGGGTCGGGCGCGCGGGATGTAGTCCCCCTGCCCTTCGGGCGGGAGGTGCCCCCAGGTCGGGGGCTCGGCTACCGCGGCAGGGATCTCACCGGTCGGATGACGCCGAATGATGCTGGTCTGCGGTTCGGACTCGGCCGGCATCGGCGATGACGGCGTGCCATCGTCGGAGTTTCGTCGGATGCGTGGTTGATCTACAGGCGGTTGGTCGGACGGGCCGTCACTCACATCTAGCCAACGTAGTTGCCGGGGCCAATTCCCCGCTGCGCAAGCCACGGCACCGGGTCGATCCGGTTGGTGCCGTTGAGCAGAACCTCGAAGTGGCAGTGCGGGCCGGTGGAGTTGCCGCGGTTGCCCATCGTCGCAATCTGATCGCCCGCCATCACCCGGTCGCCCTTGCTGACCAGCCAGGTATTGACGTGGCCGTACAGCGTGACAGTGCCGTCCGCGTGCCGCAGCTTGACCCATGCGCCGTAGCCGGCGGTCGGGCCCGCGTCGATCACCACGCCGTCGGCGACGGCGAGGATCGGGGTGCCGATCGAGTTGGCGATGTCGATACCGCCGTGCAGCACTCCCCAGCGGTAGCCGAAGCCGGAGGTAAAGACGCCCTTTGTGTACATCACGAACAGCGGCCGGTTCAGGCGCGCTTCGCGCTCGGCGCGCTCCTGTGCGAATGCGGCGGCCTTGGTGATCTCCTCGGCGTGCACGGTCTCCAGGGCCGCCGGGGCGACGGAGACGATCTGCATGCCGTCCACCGAGCCGGTGAGCGCCGTGCCGCCCGTCACGGACTTATCGGCGGCCAGCACCGTGTCGTCGGCCGTCGTGTCGGTCGCGTGCGTCATCGTGTACGCGCCCGCCGCGGTCGCGCCGACGGCCATCGCGGCGACCATCAGCCGGCCCTTGACGGGCACGTCCTGCTTGCGGTGCAGGCCGCGGCGGCCGGAGATGTCGATGACGTCGGTGGCGGCGACGCCGTTACTGGTGTCGGTGTGGCTGTCGCGGTAGGCGTGCGACAGCTGACGCTCGTCGCCCGCGTTCGCGCGGAACTCCGAGGGCACCGCCAGCCGCAGCGGCACTAGATCGTCGGTGTCGTGCAGGTCATCGAGCTCGGGCGCGTGGACGACCTGCGATTCGCGGTCGAACGCGCAATTCTCACGAAAGTCCAGGTCAGTGAGGTCGCCGAACTCGTTGAACGGAATGATGTCGGTGATTTCCGCGGCGGCGATTGCGGCTTCGAGGTCTGCCCAGGTGCGCCGTGGTTTCGTCGTCACTCCGTCGGGAGATCGAGACGAACGGTGCTGCGCCAACCTGAAATATCCTTCTAGTCGTGACCGAACCGTGATCTAGACCAGAGGCACGTTAACCAAATCCCAATGTTCGTCGCAACCCGAGGGAGTATTCCGGCCGGGGATTGTGACCTGTATCACCCTCGGTCGGCGGTGAGATCTACCACATGAGCGGTAGGCGGTGTCAATTGCTTGGATCCGTGTGGATAAAGTTCCCCCTGGCCCATCGGGCGCAAACCTTCGCAGGCAACGCACAAAGACAGTGAGTCCATGGATCTCTTCGAATACCAAGCGAAAGAGCTGTTCGCCAAGCACAACGTGCCCACCACCCCGGGTCGGGTGACCGACACCGCAGAGGAAGCCAAGGCCATCGCCACCGAAATCGGTCGGCCCGTCATGGTCAAGGCGCAGGTGAAGACCGGCGGCCGCGGCAAGGCCGGCGGCGTCAAGTACGCAGCCACCCCCGACGACGCGTTCACGCACGCGCAGAACATCCTCGGCCTGGACATCAAGGGCCACATCGTGAAGAAGCTGCTGGTCTCGGAGGCCAGCGACATCGCCGAGGAGTACTACATCTCGTTCCTGCTCGACCGCGCTAACCGCACCTACCTCGCGATGTGCTCGGTCGAGGGCGGCATGGAGATCGAAGAGGTCGCAGCGACCAAGCCGGAGCGGTTGGCCAAGGTGCCGGTCGACGCGGTCAAGGGAGTGGACCTGGCGTTCGCCCGGTCGATCGCCGAGCAGGGGCATCTGCCCGCCGAGGTGCTCGACGCGGCGGCCGTGACGATCCAGAAGCTGTGGGAGCTCTTCGTCGCCGAAGACGCCACGCTGGTCGAGGTGAACCCGTTGGTGCGCACGCCGGACGACCAGATCCTGGCGCTGGACGGCAAGGTCACGCTCGACGCGAACGCCGACTTCCGTCAGCCCGGGCACGCCGAGTTCGAGGACCGCGACGCCACCGATCCGCTGGAGCTGAAGGCCAAGGCGAACGACCTCAACTACGTCAAGCTCGACGGTGAGGTCGGCATCATCGGCAACGGTGCGGGCCTGGTGATGTCCACGCTCGACGTCGTCGCGTACGCGGGCGAAAAGCACGGCGGGGTCAAGCCCGCCAACTTCCTCGACATCGGTGGTGGCGCGTCGGCCGAGGTGATGGCCGCCGGTCTCGACGTCATCCTGCACGACCCGCAGGTGAAGAGCGTGTTCGTCAATGTGTTCGGCGGCATCACCGCATGCGACGCCGTCGCCAACGGCATCGTGACGGCGCTGAAGATCCTCGGGGACGAGGCCAACAAACCGCTGGTGGTCCGCCTGGACGGCAACAACGTCGACGAGGGCCGACGCATCCTCGCCGAGGCCAACCACCCGCTGGTGACGGAGGTGGCCACGATGGACGAAGCCGCCGACGTCGCTGCAGCCAAGGCCGCCGAAGCAGCGAACGCCTGAAAGGACTGAAATGGCAATCTTTTTGACCAAGGACAACAAGGTCATCGTCCAAGGCATCACCGGCGCGGAGGCCACCACTCACACCGCGCGGATGCTCAAGGCGGGCACCCAGATCGTCGGCGGCGTCAACGCTCGCAAGGCCGGAACGACGGTGTCGCACAAGGACGTCAACGACAACGACATCGAGCTGCCGGTGTTCGGCACCGTCGTCGAGGCGATCGAGAAGACCGGCGCCGACGTGTCGATCATCTTCGTGCCGCCCAAATTCGCCAAGGACGCGATCATCGAGGCGATCGACGCGGAGATCCCGCTGTTGGTGGTCATCACCGAGGGAATTCCGGTGCAGGACAGCGCATATGCGTGGGCCTACAACGTCGAGAAGGGCAAGAAGACCCGCATCATCGGACCGAACTGCCCCGGCATCATCACCCCCGGCCAGGCGCTGGTCGGCATCACGCCGGCCAACATCAGCGGCGCCGGGCCGATCGGGCTGGTGTCGAAGTCCGGCACGCTGACCTACCAGATGATGTTCGAGTTGCGCGATTTCGGCTTCTCCACCTCCATCGGCATCGGTGGTGATCCGGTCATCGGCACCACGCACATCGATGCCATCGAGGCGTTCGAGAAGGATCCCGGCACCAAAGTCATCGTGATGATCGGCGAGATCGGCGGCGACGCCGAGGAACGTGCCGCCGACTACATCAAGGCGAACGTGTCCAAGCCGGTCGTCGGCTACGTCGCGGGATTCACCGCGCCGGAAGGCAAGACGATGGGCCACGCCGGCGCCATCGTCTCCGGCTCGTCGGGCACCGCGGCCGCCAAGAAGGAGGCCCTCGAGGCGGCGGGCGTCAAGGTCGGCAAGACCCCGTCGGAGACCGCTCGTCTCGCGCGGGAGATCCTGCAGAGCCTCTAGGCACTCGGCCCACTGCCGCGACCGTGCGTGTCTGTACACCGACACGCCGCTATTTGCGCGCATTTTGCGCACGCTCGCGACCCAGCGCGATGTGAACTAGACCGCAGGATTAGGAACGCGTTCTAGTTATCGATTAGCCTGACGAATTAACACGCGTCAGGAGGTCTGTAATGGTCGATCCGCGGACCCCGGTGATCGTCGGCGTCGGCCAGTTCACTGAACGCATCCACGACGCCGACTACCGAGGGATGTCGGCGGTGGAACTGGCGACACAAGCCGCGCGCGCCGCGCTGGCCGACACTGGCGTCGACAACGCAAAGATCGCCTCGGCGATAGACACCGTGTTCGCGCTGCGGCAGTTCGAGATCTCCGGGCCGGCGCCCGCGAAGCTCGGCAGGTCCAACAACTACCCGCGCTCGGTGATGAATCGGCTGGGCGGCGACCCTGCCCGCGTCGTGCTGGAACCCGTCGGCGGGCAGAGCCCGCAGAAGCTCGTCACCGAGGCGGGTAACACGATCGTGTCGGGCGACGCCGACGTCGTGATGATCATGGGCTCCGAGCCGGGGTCCACGGCGAGGTACTTCGCGAACCGGGATGACAAGCCGGACTTCACCGAGCATGTCGACGGACAGCTCGAGGACCGCGGCCACCAGATCTACACCTACATCGACGACTACACGATTCAGCACGGGCTCACCGGTGCGCCGGTCCAGTACGGGTTGCTGGAGAACGCCCGCCGGGCTCGCCTCGGGCTCAATGTGACCGACTATCGGCGGAGGATGGCCGAACTCTTCGCCCCCTTTTCGAAAGTGGCTGCCAAGAACCCGTTTTCATCGTCGCCGGTAGAGCGATCGGTCGACGAGATCCTCACGGTCACCGACGACAACCGGATGATCTGTGACCCGTATCCCCGCCTGCTCGTCGCGCGCGATCAGGTCAATCAGGGTGCAGCGGCGGTGATGATGTCCGTCGAGGCGGCCCGTCGGCTCGGTGTGGCGGAGGACAAGTGGGTCTACGTCCACGGCCACGCCGACTTGGTTGAGCAAGCGACACTGGACCGGGCCGACCTGGGCGCCGGCCCGGCGACGGTGATGGCCGCGCGAGAAGCATTGCGGGTGGCCGGAATCGGCGTCGACGACATCGCCACCTTCGATCTGTACAGCTGCTTCCCGTTTCCCGTTTTCCTCATATCCGAGGCTCTCGGTATCGACGGCGACGATCCGCGCGGGCTGACGCTCACCGGCGGACTGCCATATTTCGGCGGCCCTGGCAACAGCTATTCGCTGCACGGTATCGCCGAGACGGTGATCGAAATGCGCGAAGCGCCAGGGCAATTCGGCTTCGTTGGCGCAAACGGCGGCATCATGAGCAAGTACTCGGTCGGCATCTACTCCACCGAGCCCGTCGAATGGCGCACCGACCGCAGCGAGGAACTGAAGCAGGAGATCGCCGCGCTGCCAAAGGTTCCGGTGAGCCGGAATCCCGACGGCGCCGCGACAATCGAGACCTACTCGGTGCGCTACGACTGGCCGATCCGCACGGGCATCATCGTCGGACGCCTCGATGCCGATAACTCACGTTTCATGGCCACCACCGACGACGAGGATCTGGTGGCGCTGATGTCCGACGGCGATCCGCTAGGCGCGGCGATCAGCGTGTGGTCGACCGAGCACGGCAACCGCGCTTCGCTCGCCTAACCGGCCGCGGTGTGCGCGACGATCGCACCGACGATTGTCTCCCAATCGGCTCGATCGACTCCGTGACCGGAACCATCCAGCGGCAACAGCTTTGCGCCCGGAATCGCGTCCGCAAGCGCCTCGCCATGCGCCACGGGGAACATCGGATCTGCGCTGCCATGGATCACCAGTGTCGGCACGGAGATCGACGACAGGGGCGCGCGTGGCGGCTCGCCGTCCGGGAGCACGTCGTGGTTCTGTGCCGCCGCGAAATCATGCGCGCGCTCGACATCGCGGCGAACGAGCACGCGCATCGGCCCCTCATCGAACGGGCGCATGGCTCCCGCGAGCACACGCGAGTAGTCGACCAGGTACTCGATCACCGACTCCGAATCGGACCAGTCCACCTCCGCCGTTGTCACGAACCGCGTGAAATCCTCAGTCGGCGGCGGGAGTTCACGTTCGCCCGGCAGTGCTGACGAGGTACTGATCAGAACGAGCGATCGCACGCGGTCCGGGAAGTCGAGTGCAAGCAGCTGCGCGATCGCTCCGCCTGCCGAAACTCCGACCACATGGGCGGCTGGAACACGGTAGGCGTCCATCACTCCGGCCGCGTCGGCGACTAGGTCCGCACTCGTGTATCCGGGGCGTCCCGGCTCGTAGGTGATCGATCGGCCGGTGTCGCGATGGTCGTAGCGAATCACGAACCGCCCACGTTCGGCGAGCATCCGGCAGAAGCCCTCGTCCCACCACAACATCGACGCGCCGGTGCCCATCACCAGAAGAATCGGTGGGTCGCCCGGGTCCCCGAACGGCTCGGTGCACAGCTCGACGCCGTTCGCCTCGATCATTCGCTCCATCGCGCGCGACGTTAGTGCAACGTCGCGTCCGAATCGCCTAGACGAGCGCCGCCAGCTTTCCGGCCAGACGCTCCACGTAGCTCGCGACCTCGGCCTCGGCTTTGTCGGGCACGCCGAACAGCACCTCGGTCACCCCCAGGTCGGCCCACCGGGCCAGCTTGTCGGGGTCCGGCTTGAAGTCCAGTGCGACGATCTGCGGGGCACCGTCGCGCCCGGCCGCCGCCCAAGTGTCCTGCAGCAGCTTGACCGGCTCGTCGATGTCGAAGTCGCGTGGCGTGGTGATCCAGCCGTCGGCGCTGCGCGCGATCCACTTGAAGTTCTTCTCGGTACCGGCCGCACCCACGAGCACCGGGATGTGCGACTGGATCGGCTTGGGCCACGCCCAGCTCGGTCCGAAGTTGACGAACTCGCCCTCGTAGGACGCCTCCTCCTGCGTCCACAACGCGCGCATGGCCTCGAGGTACTCGCGCAGCATCGTGCGTCGCCGGGCCGGAGGCACGTTGTGGTCGGCGAGTTCGTCTGTGTTCCAACCGAATCCCACGCCAACGCTGACGCGTCCACCCGACAGGTGATCCAGCGTGGCGATCGACTTGGCCAGCGTGATCGGATCGTGCTCGACCGGCAGCGCCAC
>DASRJA010000101.1:0-15690 GCA_035649695.1 Mycobacterium sp.
AGGCTCGTCGCGGACGGCGTCGAGTTGAAGCCGTTTACTTAGTTTCGACGAACGGCAACAGCGCCATTTCCCGCGCGTTCCTGATCGCCGTCGCGACTTGACGTTGCTGCTGAGGCGACAACCCCGTCACCCGGCGCGACCGAATCTTGCCGCGCTCGGAGATGAACGTGCGCAGTAGATGGGTGTCCTTGTAGTCGATGGTCGTGACGCCGAGAGCCTTGAGCGGATTCTTCTTCTGTCGCTTGAGCTCTGGCGGCGCGGGACGCCGCATCCGTGACTTCTTGCCTGCCATCAGGTACTCCAGTTGCGCATGAATGCACCGATCAGGTGTGCCGGAAGTCTACCGACGCAAAAGAGTCCCCGTGCGCGATTAAGGTTGGCGATATGCGCCTCAAGCTCGGACGCCCCGACCTGAGCCGCTACGCGGGATCCTTCGACGCACCGGCGGCCGGTCCCGACGCACCGCTGACGGTGACGTGGGCAGGCGTCACCACCCTGCTGATTGACGACGGCACCTCCGCGCTGATGACCGACGGCTTCTTCTCGCGACCGGGCCTGCTCGAGGTGGGGTTGAAGCGCTTGTCGCCGTCGGCGCCGCGGATCGACGGCTGCCTGAGCCGCCTCGGCGTGGACCGGCTCGAAGCCGTGCTGCCCGTGCACACGCATTTCGACCACGCGATGGATTCGGCGGTGGTCGCCGAACGGACCGGCGCACGGATCGTCGGCGGAACGTCCGCGGTACAGGTCGGCCGCGGCGGTGGGCTACCCGACGAGCGCCTCACCGCTCTCACGCCGGGCGAGCCGACAGCGTGTGGCGCATACGACGTCACGCTGATCGAGGCCGAGCACTGCCCACCCGACCGCTTTCCGGGTGTTATCCGCGAACCGGTGGTCCCGCCGGTGAAGGTTTCCGCATACAAGTGCGGCGAGGCCTGGTCGACGGTGGTGCACCACCGGCCGTCGAATCGTCGGATGCTGGTCGTCGGCAGCGCAGGCTTTGTCCGCGGCGCGCTCGTCGGGCAGCGGGCCGAGGTCGTGTATCTGGGTGTGGGACAACTCGGGCTACAACACGAGCAGTACCTCATCGATTACTGGACCGAGACCGTCCGCACCGTCGGCGCGCGCCGGGTCGTGCTCATTCACTGGGACGACTTCTTCCGCCCGCTGCACCAGCCGCTGCGGGCGCTGCCGTACGCGGGTGACGATCTCGACGTGTCGATGCGGGTGTTGTCCCGGCTGGCCGAGGAGGACGGCATCCCGCTGCATCTGCCCACGTTGTGGCAGCGCTGCGACCCGTGGAGTTGACGCTGGCGCTGGTCGCGCTGGCCGTGGTGCTCGGATTCGCGATGGTCCGCCCGCGCGGCTGGCCCGAGGCCGTCGCCGCGGTTCCCACCGCAGGCCTGCTGATTGCGTTCGGTGTGATCTCCTGGCACGACGCTGCGGCCGAAATGACCCGACTGCTACCGGTCGTCGGGTTCCTCGCAGCGGTGCTCGTGCTGGCCCGGTTGTGTGACGACGAGGGGCTGTTCCGCGCTGCCGGGGCGGCCATGGCCCGGTCGAACTCGGGCAACCAGCAGCGGTTGCTGGCAATGGTTTTCGTGATCGCGGCGGCCACAACCGCGATACTGAGCCTGGACGCGACCGTCGTGCTGCTGACACCGGTGGTGCTCGCGACCGCCCGAGCGTTGCGGGTGCCTGCACGTCCGCATGCCTACGCCACCGCACATCTGGCCAACACAGCCTCGCTGCTGATGCCTGTGTCAAATCTAACCAACCTGCTGGCGTTCAGCGCGGCGGGGCTGTCGTTCGTCCACTTCACCGCCGTGATGGCGGTGCCCTGGCTTGCCGCTGTCGGCGTGGAATTCATTTTGCTGCGTTGGCTTTTCGCACGGGAGCTGTCCGTAGAGCCGACGCATGACACCCTGCCTGAGGATGTGCAAGTGCCGGTGTTCGTGCTCGTCGTGTTGGCGTTGACGCTCGTCGGGTTTGCCGTCGTTTCGTTGTTCGGCTTGTCGCCTGCGTGGGTGGCGTTAGCGGGTGCGGTGGTGCTCGCCGTGCACGGCCTGATCCGTGGCCGCAGCACGGTCTCCGGGATCGCGGACGCGCTGGACGTGCCGTTCCTGGCGTTCGTGTTGTGCCTCGGTGTGGTCGTCGCCGCGGTCATGCTCAACGGCCTCGACGAAGCCATGCGCGACGTGTTGCCGAGCGGCCATACGTTGACCGCGCTGCTGGGGATCGCCGCGGTTGCGGCGCTGCTGTCCAACGTCGTCAACAACCTGCCTGCGGTGCTGGTGCTACTGCCGTTGGTGTCCGGACCGGCCGCTGTGCTCGCGGTGCTCATCGGAGTCAACATCGGGCCGAACCTGACCTACGTCGGCTCCCTCGCGAACCTGCTGTGGCGCAGTGTCGTGCGCCGCGACATCAGGGCAGGGTTCGTCGAGTTCACCCGCATCGGATTGCTCACGACGCCGCTGACACTCGTCGTCGCGGTGCTCGGCCTATGGCTCGGGATTCGGGTCTTCGGCGTCTAAAGCGACTGCAGCCAGACCGGATTGGACAGCGCCACCATCGATGGAAAACGTGTCCGGCGGCGCACCTCGACTCGGGCGAACCGAGCCTCGCCGGCCATGCAGTCCCACCGCAACTTCGCCGCTCCGCAGTCGTCGGTCTTCACGCGGCCGACGCAGCCGCCGTCGGTGATGATGGCGAGGCTGCTTTCCGCCGCGCCCGTCACCTCCGCGGCAACGGTCAGGGGCGTGTCGGGGCGCACTGTTAGCGTCTCACCCGGTCCCGCCGCTGCGCCGTGGCCGCGGAATGCAGTGAGCGCCAAGGACACCGCGCTCGATTCGGTCAGATAGCTGCGACCGCGACGGAGGCCGTCGAGGAGGTCAGGCGTGCACAGGCCCTGCGCGTACACCACGGTCTGCGGCCGCCCGACCGGTTGACTCGAAGTGTGTGAATCGCTGCCGCCCACCGCGGCTATCCGCCTGCCCTGCCGCAGCAGCTGCTGCCAGATGCGCAGCGACAGTTCGTCATCGACGTTCCACAGCCCGTTCCAGACCTCCATGGCGTCCACGTCGTGATAGCCGAACTCCCACGCGCATCCAGGCAGCGGCACGGATGGATGCGCGGCCACCACCAAGCCGCCGTCCGCCCGGACCCGCGCGGCGTACGTCGCGAAGACACCGTCGCGCGGTGCGTACCGCCAGTCGATCCAGCCGCCAGGAGGCAGACCGATCGCCAGCCAGTGACCGTGGCGGGTGGTGACCTCCTCGCCCGCAACGACCTCCAGGCTGTCGTGTTCGGTGACCGCCCACGCCCGATTGGCGGAGCTGGTGTTGTGATCGGTGGAGACGATGAAGTCCAGGCCGGCTGATGTGGCGGCCGCAGCCATCTCGGCGATTCTCCGCCGACCATCGGAATGCACTGTGTGCGTGTGTAAGTCACCGCGATACCAACCCGGTCGACTGCTGCGGCGGCCAGCGGGGTGGGAGTCGGGAGCGGGACGCAACGACGGCTGCACGCCCCGGGTCAGCGTGATCTGCGCGTGCCAGTCCATGCCCAGCGGATTGAGCACCACCGGCCCGAGCGCCAACGCCCAGCGGCCGGGATCGATCGGGCCCGCCAGGTAGCCGGGTGTCGCGTTGACCGCGGACAGCATGAACCCCGCACGCGCCCCGCCCGACCAACCGCGGAAGCCCTCCGCGTTGCCGAGGTCATGGCCGGCCGGCCCGAAGATGCCCAGATCGAGCACATTGCGGCCGATACCGAGCAGCGAGAACTGGTCATGCGACGTCCTGACGTCGATCCGCTGGGTTCCGTCGGGCACGTCGAACGGCACGTACTCCCATTGGTCGATGCCGAAGTTGAACCGGCCACGAAACGAGAGCTCGACGCAGGTGTCCGATTTCAGCGGCGCCATGTCGTCTCCTCGTGCGGTTCGGCCACATCATCGACGGCGTAGGCCTAAGCGACGGTTACATCGACGCGAACAATGGTGGGACGGCTGACGTCGATTCGCCCACCGACGGCGCTGCAGGCGCGCAATTCGCTTTACTATCGGCAAGATTGGTCTCGTGGCCATGTTTAGCAGGTACGTGGCGCTCGGCGACTCATTCACCGAGGGTGTCGGCGACCCACATCCCACCAGCCCCAACGGTTTGCGCGGATGGGCAGATCACGTCGCAATCGCGCTGGCGCAAGGCAACCCCGACCTTCGCTACGCCAACCTCGCGGTACGCGGCCGCAGGATGGACGAGATCCTCGCGGATCAACTTCAGACCGCCGTCATGCTCGAACCCGACCTCGTCATCGTCTACGCAGGCATGAATGACCTGCTGTTGGTGCGCAACGACATCGACGCGATGATGGCCAGGTATGCAGACGCCCTGAAGACGTTGCAGCAGACCGGGGCCCACGTGTTGGCGTTCACAGCAGGCGATCTCGGCACGGTGCCGTTGTTTCGGCGACTGCGCGGCCGAGCCGCGGTCTACAACGAGTTGTTGCGCGGGATCGCCGACGACCTCGGCCTGCAGCTCGTCGACTTTTGGCGCTTCACAGAGTTTCGCGACCCGCGTATGTGGGCTTCAGATCGCATCCACCTCTCGCCGCTCGGCCATGAGCGGATGGCAGCGAAAGTTCTTGACACACTGACTATTCCGCACCAGCTGCCCACACGGTCGGCCGCTCTACTGTCCTCGTCGCCGCCGGTACGCAACTTTTGGGCCAATCTGCAATGGACTTTCGCGTTCGCTGCGCCGTGGGTGGCCAAACGGCTACGCCGGGCGACGCCTGGGGCCGGCGTCGAGCCGAAGTACCCGACATTGACCAGGATCCTTTGACCACCGCCATGGATGTGTGGCACCACGGCGACCGCAGCGGCGCAACGCGAGTCAGCGGCCTTCATCTGCAGTTCGGTGCCGACGCGGCATCCGAAGTGGTGGTGTCCTGGCACACGGCAGCAGCGGTGAAGAACCCCCGCGTCGTGATGGGCACGCCCGACGACGGCATGGGCCGTACCGTCGCCGCAGAGACGGTGACTTATCGCGACGCCGCCTCGCGCACAGAGGTCCGCGTGCACCATGCCAGGCTCACGAATCTTGCACCCGACACCGACTACGTCTACGCCGCGATGCACGACGGCGCCAACCCCGAGTTGGGCACCGTGCGGACAGCGCCGCGCGGCCGCGCCCCGCTGCGTTTCACCAGCTTCGGCGACCAATCCACCCCGACGCTGGACGCGATGGTCGCCAGCGCGTTCGGCCGCGACAACCGCGGTTCGCCTTCGGCGGGTGACATCACGACCGCGGTCGAGCGCGCAGACCCGTTGTTCAACTTGGTCAACGGCGATTTGTGCTACGCCAACCTGTCCCAAGACCGCGTCAGGACGTGGGCGGACTGGTTCGAGAACAACTCCAGGTCAGCCCGCTTCCGGCCATGGATGCCCGCTGCGGGAAATCACGAGAACGAGTTGGGCAACGGCCCGATCGGCTACGGCGCGTATCAGGCCTACTTTGCGCTTCCGGATTCTGATTCGGATCAACAGTTGCGAGGGTTGTGGTACGCGTTCACCGCGGGATCGGTCCGGGTGATCAGCCTGGCGAACGACGACGTGTGCTATCAGGATGGCGGCAACTCGTACGTGCGTGGCTACTCCGGTGGTGCCCAAAAGCGTTGGCTCGAGCAGGAACTCGAACGTACCCGCAGCGACAACGGAATCGACTGGATCGTGGTGTGCATGCACCAGACCGCCGTCTCGACGGGTGAGCGCACCAACGGTGCGGACCTCGGGATCCGGGAGAACTGGCTGCCGCTGTTCGACCGCTTTGGTGTCGACCTCGTGGTCTGCGGACATGAGCATCACTACGAACGCAGTCACGCGATTCGGGGCACCCTGCCGACCGACACACTGACGCCGAACCCGGTTGACACACAACCCGATCACATCGACACCAGCAAGGGTACGGTTCACCTGGTCATCGGCGGCGGAGGCACGTCGATCCCGTCGAACCGGATGTTCTTCGCCGAGCCACGCTGCCAGGTGCTGATGTCGGTCGGGGAGGTCAATCCGGCCACTCGTCACAAGACTCCGCATTACGTCCAGGAGACCGCACCATGGTCGGTGTTTCGGGACCATGAGAATCCGTGCGGCTTCGTGTCATTCGATGTCGACCCGGGCCAACCCGGCGGCAACACGTCGATGGCTGCCACGTACTACGCGGTCAGCGGTCCGTTCGGGGAGGTGACCCCGGTCGACAAGTTCATGTTGACGCGGCCTCGCAGAGACAGTTAGCCCCGTCGTTGGCGGGCGATTTCGGCCAGTACCACGCCGGCGGCCACGGATGCGTTCAACGATTCCGTCGGCCCAGCCATCGGAATGGACACCACGGCGTCGCAATTCTCGCGCACCAGTCGCGACAGGCCCTTGCCCTCGGAGCCGACCACCACCACCATCGGCCCGGTACCGTCCAGCTCGTCGACGTTGGTGTCGCCGTCCGCATCGAGCCCAATCACCTGCAGTCCGGCGTCGGCCCAATTCTTCAGTGTGCGATTGAGATTCGTTGCCCTGGCCACGGGAAGTCTGGCCGCCGCGCCCGCACTGGTGCGCCATGCCACCGCAGTGACGGACGCTGAACGCCGCTGCGGGATCACGACTCCGTGGCCACCGAAGGCCGCCACGGATCGGACGATGGCGCCGAGATTGCGTGGATCGGAGATGTTGTCCAGCGCCACCATCAAGGCGGGGACGCTGTCCTTCGTCGCAGACCCCAGCAGATCATCGGGATGCGCGTATTGATACGGCGGCACCTGGAGCGCGATGCCCTGATGCAACCCGTTGGCGGCGATGCGGTCCAGATCGTGGCGCTGCACTTCCAGGATCGAGATGCCCGAATCGGCTGCGATCCTTACGGATTCGGTCAGTCGCTCGTCAGCTTCGGCCCCTAGGGCCACATACAACGCGGTCGCAGGAACACCGGCGCGCAGGCATTCGAGCACCGGATTGCGGCCCAGCACGATCTCCGTGTCATCGGTTTTGCGCGGCGTCCGTTGCTGCTTAGCGGACTTGGCCGCGCGCTTGGCCGCCGGATGTTTGGGCCGCATGTGCGCGGGAGGCGTGGCACCACGGCCCTCCAGCCCGCGCCGGCGAACCCCGCCGGACCCGACCGTCGGCCCCTTCTTGGTGCCCGGCTTGCGTACCGCACCCCGGCGCCGTGAGTTTCCAGCCATTTATTTCGTGTACCCGTCGAGCAGTGCCCACTGCGGTCCGTCGGCGGTATCGGTGACCTCGATGCCGGCTTCCTTCAGCCGGTCGCGGATGGCGTCGGCCTCGGCCCAGTCCCGCCGCACCCTGGCATCCTCGCGGCGCTGCACCTCGGCCTGCACCAGCACGTCGACCGCGGCAAGCGCGGCGGACGTTTCGTCGTGGGATTCCCATCGCTCGTCAAGCGGATCGGCGCCGAGGATGCCCATCATCGCGCGGATCGACATCGCATGAGCCAGCGCCGTTTCGTGGTCGCCGGCGTCCAACGCGCGGTTTCCCTCCGCACGCGCGGCGTGTACCTCGGCCAGTGCGATCGGCACCGACAGGTCGTCGTCCAACGCGGCCGCGAACTTCGGCGTCCACTCGCCCGGCACCACCGCGCCGACCCGGTTGCGGACCCGGTGCAGGAAGTCCTCGATTCCGGCGTACGCCTTGGCCGCATCCTGCAGTGCGGTCTCGGAGAACTCGAGCATCGAGCGATAGTGCGCGCTGCCCAGGTAGTAGCGCAACTCGGCTGGCCGAACCCGTTGCAGCACAGCGGGAATCGCAAGCACGTTCCCCAAAGACTTGCTCATCTTCTCGCCACCCATGGTGACCCAGCCGTTGTGCAGCCAGAAGCGTGCGAACGCGTCACCCGCGGCCTCGGCTTGGGCGATCTCGTTCTCGTGGTGCGGGAACACCAGATCCATGCCGCCGGCGTGGATATCGAACTCGGGTCCGAGATACGCCTCGCACATCGCGACGCATTCGGTATGCCAGCCGGGGCGGCCGCGTCCCCACGGCGTTGGCCACGACGGCTCACCGGGCTTGGCGCCCTTCCACAGCGTGAAGTCGCGCTCGTCGCGCTTGCCCTTGGCGACACCCTCGCCCTGGTGCACGTCGTCGATCTTGTGGCCGGACAGCTTGCCGTACTCGGACAGGCTCAGCACGTCGAAATAGACGTCCCCGTTGCCGGTGTAGGCGTGTCCTCGATCGATCAGCCGCTCGATCAGCTCGACCATCTGCGTGATGTGCCCGGTGGCCCGGGGCTCAGCCGACGGCGCCAGCACGCCCAAAGCGTCGTAGGCGGCCGCAAATGCCCGCTCGTAGGTGGCGGCCCATTCCCACCATGGCCGGCCGGCATCGGCGGCCTTGTTGAGGATCTTGTCGTCGATATCGGTGACGTTGCGGATGAAGGCGACGTCGTAGCCCTTGGCCATCAGCCAACGCCGCAACACGTCGAACGCCACACCGCTGCGGACGTGGCCGATGTGCGGCAGGCCCTGCACGGTGGCACCGCACAGATAGATCGACGCGTGGCCGGGCTTCAGCGGCACAAATTCGCGCACGGCACCCGTCATGGTGTCGTAGAGGCGCATGCCGTCGGTCACGACGCGCCAGCTTACCGGCCTTTTCGAGCCCTAATCACCACTACCGAGCACCAGGGCGGTGGCGATGGCAGCCAGGCCCTCCCCTCGGCCCGTGAGGCCGAGGCCGTCCGTGGTCGTTGCGGATACCGAAACGGGCGCGTCCAGCAGTTCGGAAAGAACTTTTTGCGCTTCGGCGCGTCGCGGGCCAACCTTTGGCCGATTGCCGATCACCTGCACAGCGGCGTTGCCGATGCGGTAGCCCTCGGCCGTCAGCAGCCCACTGACGTGCCGAAGCATGTCAGCGCCGCTGACGCCACGCCATTCCGGGCGGTCAGTGCCGAAAACATCGCCGATGTCCCCCAGCCCAGCGGCCGACAGCAACGCATCGCACAGCGCATGAGCGGCCACGTCACCGTCGGAATGGCCCGCGCAGCCATCAGCGTCATCGAACAGCAGGCACAGCAGCCAACACGGCCTACCGGCCTGGATTGGGTGGACGTCGGTGCCGAGCCCGACTCTCGGGATCGACATCATGGCCTTCAGGAAGCGGCGGCCAGAACCTCGTCGAGGATGGTTGCCGCCTTGGCGTCGTCCGTGTTCTCGGCAAGCGCGAGCTCACCGACCAGGATCTGTCGGGCCTTGGCCAGCATCCGCTTCTCGCCGGCGGACAGGCCACGCTCCTGGTCACGGCGCCAGAGGTCACGGACCACCTCGGCGACCTTGTTGACGTCGCCGGAGGCCAGCTTCTCGAGATTGGCCTTGTACCGGCGCGACCAGTTGGTCGGCTCTTCGGTATGCGGGGCGCGAAGCACCTGGAAAACCTTGTCCAGACCCTCCTGCCCGACAACGTCGCGCACGCCGACATACTCGGCATTTTCGGCGGGTACTCGAACGGTGAGGTCCCCCTGGGCGACCTTCAAGACGAGGTATTCCTTTTGTTCGCCTTTAATGGTCCGGGTTTCGATCGCCTCGATCAACGCAGCACCGTGGTGTGGATAGACAACGGTGTCTCCGACCTTAAAAATCATCAGATACGAGCCCCTTTCACGACTCAATGTTAGCACGGGGCCTAGACAGGTGCGGATCAACGGTGCAGGTCAGGGGCACAGTCGGTGAAGAGCAGGGGTTGACAGGGTGACAAATACGTGCATTGCGCGGGTTTCTTTGCAAGCACCGACGAGGCAGGGCAAACCCTCGTCTACCGCCTCCGACCGCTACCTACTACTGTGCATAGTCGAATCTCAGCGACCGGCCCGACGGTCGCCTCGTCGGTCGAGCAGGAGGCATCTGTGAACCGCTTCAAAGTCGCCGCGTGCGGGCTGGCCGCCGCGATCGCGCTCAGCGGCTGCGGAGCCGGGCAGGTTTCCCAGACGGCCACCCAAGAGCCCGCGGTGAACGGCACCAGCGCCACACTGGGCACCATCGCCCTCCGCAACATCCACCTGCGGGCCGTCCAGACGACGGACTATGTGCAGCCGGGACGCGACGTCGAGCTGATCTTCACCGCCGTGAACACCTCTCCGGACGTCAACGACAAGCTGGTCTCGATCACCTCCGACGTCGGCACCGTATCGCTGACCGGCGACACGACGGTGCCGGCTGGCGGCGTCCTGGTGGTCGGCCAGCCCGACGGCCAGGTCGCGGCGCTGGAGTCTGCGGAAGCGGCCGAGGCCGTCAAGGCGAAGGTCGACATATCCAAGCCGATCACCAACGGGCTGACGTACAACTTCACGTTCGACTTCGAGAAGTCCGGCGAGACGACGGTGCCCGTGCCGATCTCGGCCGGAGAAGCGCCTCGCCGGGTCGAAGAGCCGCTGACAGAGAACGCCGACACGGGCGGTCACCACTAAGGTTCTGTCGGTCGCACCGGTTACGGTCACGGCGTGGCTAAAGCGCGTTCGCAGTACCGCTGCTCGGAATGCCACCACGTCACCGCCAAATGGGTTGGCCGCTGCCCGGATTGCGGCACCTGGGGCACCGTCGACGAAGTCGCCGTACTGGCCGCGGTCAACGGCTCAGCCTTGCGGCGCGCCGTCGCGCCGACCTCCCCCGCTGTGCCGATCAGCTCGATCGACCCGGGCAGCACCCGTCATTTCCACACCGGCGTCACCGAACTCGACCGCGTCCTCGGCGGGGGTCTGGTTCCCGGTTCGGTGACACTGCTCGCGGGCGACCCGGGCGTCGGCAAGTCGACGCTGCTGCTCGAGGTCGCCCACCGCTGGGCGCAGTCGGGCAGGCGCGCGCTGTATCTGTCCGGTGAGGAATCGGCGGGCCAGATCCGGCTGCGGGCCGAACGCACTCGCTGCACACACGACGAGGTGTACCTGGCCGCCGAATCGGATCTGCAGATGGCGCTCGGCCACATCGACCAAGTCAAGCCGAGCCTTGTCGTGGTCGACTCGGTGCAGACCATGTCCACCACCGAGGCCGACGGCGTCACCGGCGGGGTGACCCAGGTGCGCGCGGTGACGACGGCGCTGACCATGGCCGCCAAGACATCTGGGGTAGCGATGCTCTTGGTCGGCCACGTCACGAAGGACGGCGCGATCGCGGGGCCGCGCTCGCTGGAGCATCTCGTCGACGTCGTGCTGCACTTCGAAGGCGATCGCACGTCGGCCCTTCGCATGGTGCGCGGGGTGAAGAACCGTTTCGGCGCCGCCGATGAAGTGGGCTGTTTCCTGTTGCACGACAACGGGATTGAGTGTGTGGCAGACCCATCGGGACTCTTCCTCGACCAGCGCCCCAAGCCCGTATCGGGCACAGCGGTGACGGTCACGCTCGACGGCAAGCGGCCGTTGATCGGCGAGGTGCAGGCACTGATCGGCTCCCCTGCCACCGGTTCGCCACGCCGCGCGGTCAGCGGCATCGACTCGTCCCGCGCGGCGATGATCACCGCTGTCCTGGAGAAGCGCGCCAGGCTTCCGGTCGGCAGCAACGACATCTACCTGTCCACTGTCGGCGGTATGCGGCTGACCGACCCGTCGTCGGATTTGGCGGTGGCACTCGCGATCGCGTCCGCGTACACCGACCTGCCCATGCCCACCAACGCGGTCGCGCTCGGCGAGGTCGGGCTGGCCGGCGATCTGCGCCGCGTCAGTGGCATGGACCGCAGGCTGGCGGAGGCGGCACGGCTTGGCTTCGGCTGCGCCGTGGTGCCGGACGGTGTCACGGCGGTGCCCGCGGGACTGCGCGCCCTTCCGGCCGACAACATTCAGACTGCGTTGCGGGTGCTGCGGCAAATCAGTCAGACTGACGCCGGGTAGCGGCCGATCCTAGGAGGGGGCGATGGCCGTCAAGGCGAGTGGCAGGTCGAGCCGCAACGTGGTGCAGCTGGCCCGGCCGACCTTGCGGGAGACCATCGCGCGGTTGGCACCTGGGACCGCGCTGCGCGACGGGCTGGAGCGCATCCTGCGCGGCCGCACCGGCGCGCTGATCGTGATCGGGTACGACGACAGTGTCGAGGGCATCTGTGACGGTGGCTTCGAGCTCGATATCCGCTACGCGCCCACCCGGCTGCGGGAGCTGTCCAAGATGGACGGCGCGGTCGTGCTGTCCAGCGACGGCGGCCGCATCGTGCGGGCCAACGTGCAGCTGGTGCCCGACCCGTCGATCCCCACCGAGGAATCGGGTACCCGGCACCGGTCTGCCGAGCGCACCGCGATCCAGACCGGCTATCCGGTGATCTCGGTGAGCCACTCGATGAGCATCGTCACGGTCTACGTCGCGGGCGAGCGCCACGTCATTCCGGATTCGGCGGCCATCCTGTCGCGGGCCAACCAGACCATCGACACATTGGAGCGTTACAAGACCCGTCTCGATGAGGTCAGCAGGCAGCTCTCGACCGCCGAGATCGAGGACTTCGTGACGCTGCGCGACGTGATGACCGTGGTGCAGCGGCTCGAGATGGTGCGCCGGATCAGTCTCGAGATCGACTCCGACGTCGTCGAATTGGGCACCGACGGCCGCCAGCTCAAGCTGCAGCTGGAGGAGCTGGCCGGCGACATCGACACCGCCCGTGAGCTGATCGTGCGCGACTACCACGCCAACCCCGACCCGCCGACGGCGGCTCAGGTCAGCGCCACGCTCGAGGAGCTCGACTCGCTGTCCGACAACGAGCTTCTCGATTTCACAACGCTGGCAAGGGTTTTCGGTTATCCGTCGACCGCCGAAGCGCAGGATTCGGCGATGAGCTCGCGCGGCTACCGCGCGATGGCAGGCATCCCGCGGTTGCAGTTCGCGCACGTCGACCTGCTGGTGCGATCCTTCGGATCGTTGCAGGGCCTGCTGGCAGCCACGTCCGACGATCTGCAGTCGGTGGAAGGCATCGGCTCGATGTGGGCCCGCCACATCCGGGAAGGGCTGTCGCAGTTGGCCGAGTCGACGATCGCCGACCGGCTGGCCTAGTTCGGCGCCGATTCCGTTGCGGCCCTTGTGTCGTCGAGCCCGTGTCGGAGCAACTCCCACGCCAGTCGACGAGCTTCTGCCGCTCTCGTTTGCATTAGCCGCTGCACGGTCCGCATCGAATCCGGCTTCGGCGTGCGCCCTTCGACGACGGCGTCGTGCACATCCTGAGCCACGCGGATCGCCATCAACGCGGCCTCGTTGACCTGGTTCAGCGCGCGATTGAGGCGATCGTCCTCAAGGAGCACGTTGGCGTTGCTGACCTCTACCGAGAAGTCGTTCACGACTCGGCTGATCTGCTCGAAGATCGGGTTCATCGCCTGCTCGCGCTCGTCGCGGTCCTCGATGCGCAGGATGCGGGCGCCCTCGTTCCACAGGGTGGCAAGCATTTGAGTGTGTCCGTTGACGGCACGCGACACCTCGACCATCGCCTGCTTCTGGAGCTGATTGATCAGGTGGCCACGCTCGACGCGGGCCAGCTCCCGTTGCGCCTCCACCTCGGCACGGAACGCCCTCTCCCGCGCTTCCATCTCCACGCGGTGCAATGCCTGGGCCATTGCCACTTCGCGTGCCGCTCGCTCCTCGGCGGCCACCAGCTCCGTACGTAGTCGTTCGACGGCGTCTGCGGCGCGCTGGTTGGCCTGACGCTGAATGTTGAGGGTCTGCCACATGCTCGCCATCACGACGCAGAACACGGCGGCGCCGAAGAACCACTCCGCCTTGGAACCGAGCTGGCCGCGACTGAAGACGATGAACCAGACGATGGCCAGACTGCCCAAGGCACCGCAGGCAAACAACCCGATCGTCTGCCAGCGGAACGAACGGGTTTCGCCGCTAACTGGCGCGGCAGGTGGCTCTAGCTTGGGGGTCACTTCGCCGCGTTCCGAATCCTCGGCGGCCCTAATGGATTGCACGAGATCGGTCATCCTGGCCTCCCTTCACCCGAGCGTGCCGCCATGCCGGTTCAGACTAGAGCGGCATGGGTTGAGGCGTCGCGCCAGCACCTCCCTCGCGGTGTACGCGCCACGGCGCGGACCGATAGGGTCGACCCCGTATTCACCGCTATCGATTTGATCCGTTGGAGAATTGAGGGCTCATGGCACAACTCGCGCCACAGGAACGCGATTCGGCGATCATCGTCGACCTCGCCGAAGCGGCGATGCACATGTACACGGCCGCGATCGACGCGTTGCCTTTCGCAGAGGACCGCAAGTTCCACAAACGCGCGGACGTCGTGCTGTCCGGCTTGCGGAAGTTGCGCGCCGCGCTGACTGACGCAGCAAGCACCAGCCGACCCTCACCCGCGGTGATTGTGGCGCTCAGCAATGTCCGTCGGCGCTACGACTCTCTGATGGAACATGCCGCCGCTGCGCCGGGATCAAGTTTGGGCCAGCAGATCTACGTCACGCGCGTGCACGCCAAACTGTCGGCCACCGAAGTGGCCAACGGCGCGGGAGTTCGCGACGATCTCCTCGATGAGCTCGAGGCGGGCGGGACGCCCACCGACGAGGAAGCGACGAGGATCAAGGACGCCATCGCCGCCCTGGGCGGCGTTCCCGGCACCGAACACCTGCAGCCTCAGCAGCCTGAACCGAAGCCCGAACCGGAGCCGGAGGAGTCGGCGGAACCTCACGTCAACGGCTGGGACGGGGAACTCGTCTCGGACAACGCCGGCTAAGCGGGGTGTGGGCCAGCTGGCGTGCAGGTAGAGATCTTGGGCGATGAAGCGAGATCGAGACGATCAGGGTTGGCCCGGCTTCCGACCCCACGTCACAGGTCGGTCCGCTAGTGAGCGCTCGCGCGGGGGGGTGTTTGCGCTCATTTCCCAAGCGACTGCGGAGGGTGCGGTGATCGCGCACCAGGCCAACGCCCCGACCGACGGTTGGTACGTTGCGCCCACACTGCTCACCGGCGTGCGCCCCGACGCCGCCATCCTGCGGCAGGAGATTTTGGCCCCGTTGCTCCAATTGTGTTGTGGGACAACGAAGAGGAGCTGCCCTGTTGGATCAACGACACGGAGTACAGTCTTGCCGCGTATGTCTACACCAGCCGCCTACAAGAGGCCCTGCGCATCGGCGAATCTATTAACGCCGGCATGGTTGGGATCAACCGCGGCATAGTGTCCGACCCGTCGGCCCCCTTCGGCGGGACGAAGCAAAGCGGGCTCGGACGCGAAGGCGGCCGGAGGGGATGCGTGAGTTCCAGGAGACCCAGCACTTCAACGTGGAATTCGAATGACCAGGCAGGGATCGTGGCCGGCCCGCGGGTGCCCTGAACGCATAGTCACCAAATGCTCACTGCCCAAAGGTTTTCGCGGAACGATCCTGGAGGTTAGTGTCGCCCGACGACGGTCACGGTGTCCAGCCCTGCCCCGTCGGGTTCGCGGATCAGCTCGAGCTGCGGTGCCGCCTTGATCAGCTCGGCCGTCTGTATCGGGTGGCTCGTGCCAGCTCGGGGTAGCGATACAACAGCGCGCTAGCCCATGGGCCCGTCGGGGATAGGCGCGTTGCAGCGGTCACGGAAGTCGGTGGCGGGCTGCCTGACGGCTGTCAGCTCGTCTCGCACCTGTGGGTTTGCGTCCATGTACGTCTGGACATCCGTGCGCATCTCGTCCCTGGGCTTGCCTTTGAGGCTGGTGAAGAAGTCGTTCACCCAAGGATGGGTGAACAGGTAGGACGA
>DASRJA010000102.1:0-13768 GCA_035649695.1 Mycobacterium sp.
CGGCTGACCCGTCACCGCATAACTCAACGAATCACCCTCGCCATCAACCGCATTCAACGACACCGACACCACACCCGACGACTGATCCGGCACACCCACCACCGGCGACACCGACGGCGCAGAATTCACCACCGCAGCCGCCATCAACATCATCGGCTCCCCTGCGCCAGAATCAGCCAACATCATTCTGGACTGCGAAGGACCAGGCGCCATACTTCCGAGAGACACGGACACGAGGCCGCTGCCCCCATAGCTAAGGATGTCGCCGCTGGAGTCGACGGCGATGGTCTGTGATGCACTGGCAGAAGTATCGCTCATGTACCCGGGGAACCGGACGGCACCGATTACGGCGCGCGTCACGGCGTCGATAACCATGATGTCGTCGCCGCTAGCGACATAGACGCTTCCGCCATCCCGGCTGACGGCGATGCCTGTCGGCCAGTCGGTCTGGCTGCCGCTGGCCAGCGGGACACCGAGGACGATGGGCGTTCCGACCACGGTTCTGGAGGTGGTGTCTATTACAGCGACGGTGTTGTCCATCGGATTGGTCACGTAAGCCCATTTGCCGTCGGGGCTCAACGCAATGCCGCCCGGGGAGGGTGCGATAGTTGCAGTACCAAGCACGATGGACCCGACGACGGCCTTCGTGTTGGTGTCAATCACCGGCACCCTGTTGTTGTATCCGTCAGCAACGTAGATCGTGCGACCGTCGGGGCTCATCACCATGCCCCTTGTGTCCGAACTGATGGGGATGGAGCCGATGACGGTCCTGCTATCCGTATCGATGACGCTCATCGATTGGACCCATCCATCGTGGGCGACGTAGAGGCGCTTACCGTCAGGACTCAACACCATGTCGTCCGCACCACCCTGTACGGGGATCGGCTCGCCGACGGGCGTGAGTGTATTGGGGTCGACCACAACAACTTTGCCCTGGAGCCAATTCGCCACGTACAGGCGTGTGCCGTCCGGACTGACCGCCAGATTGGCCGGATAGAACTCTGACGACGGGACCAGCCGCGATGACGTGGCGATAACGGTATTCGTATTGGTGTCGATCGCTGACACCGTGCCGTAGTACTCGTTGACGACGTAGGCTCGCGAGCCGTTCACGGCAATCGTTGGGCCAGAAGCAGAAAGCGGAATCTGTGTCTGGGTCGACGCCAGTTCTGGAGGACGGACGGGTACCGTCACCGTGAAGGTGGCGGAACCTTGACCGTCGGTCGCTGACACCACGAAGGTGTCGAGTCCGCCGGCACTGCGCTGCGACGCGAATGGGGTGTAGGTATACACCCCGGTCACGGAGTCGACGGTGGCCGTCCCACGCGTCGGGAGGCCAGCCATAGAGAAGGTGATTCTGTCTCCATTGGGATCGTAAACGTTCATCGACCCCGAAACTCGGCCGGTAGCCGGGTCAGCCGATGGCACCTCCGGTGGCCCATACGCGACGGGCGCCATCTGGATCGGCATGACTTGTAGGTTGACCCACGGGCTCACGCTCGCCGTGCCGTCGCTGATGGTCACTCGGAAGGTGTCGTAATCGGCGTACCCGGGGTACAACGTCGCGGATTCGCGCATCTCGCGCGACGGGATATAGGTGAAGACGCCAGTCGAGCTGTCGAGCGAAAAAGTTGTCGCCCCATAGGGACCCCACAGCAGTTGATAACTGAGCTGATCACCGTCAACGTCGCTGACGGTGACCCTGCCCCGCACCTCACCAGTGACAGGGTCGGTGGCGTAGAAATACTGAAACTCCGGGGCTGTTGGCGCATGGTTACCCACGGACAGAATCGGCACGGTGACGTTGGCGGTGGTGGTGGAGGTGTTGTACGTGTCGGTGGCGCGGATGGTGAAGGTGTCGGTGGTGGGTCCGCCGTTGGCGGCGGCGTCGCGGGCGGCCGCGGTCGGGGTGTAGGTGTAGCTGCCCGTGGCCGGGTCGTAGGTCAGCGATCCCTTGGTCGGGGCCACCACGGTGGTGTAGGTCAGCGGGTCGCCGTCCCAGTCTTTGATGTTCACCAACCCGGTAACGGCACCGGTCGATGAGTCCGGCTCTCCGACAGTGGGATTGGCGATCGCCACCGGTGCGGTGTTGCCGCGCTGATAGGCCACCACCCGCAGCGCGCGATCGGCCAAATCGGTGACCACCAGGGCGCCATCGGCGCGCACCGCCAGGGTGTGGTAGTTGGTCTCCGGTGCGGTATCGATCTGAATGGTGTTGATCACCGCACGAGTCTTGGTGTCGATCACACTGATCCGGTCAGTGCCATTGGCCACATACAACAGGCTGCCGTCCTTGGATAGCCCCACCCCGACCGGAGTCGAGGGCACCGCAATCGCATCCACCGTCGACGGTGTGGCCGGATTAGCATCAACAACCTTGTTGGTCGCGGTGTCGATGATCGACACACTGTTAGACCCATAATTGGTCACATACGCCCGGGTGCCATCCGGGGACACCACGATCAACTGCGGCGTGGTACCCACCTTGATCGCATCCACCGTGGTGGGCGTGGCCGGATTGGCGTCAACCACCTTGTTGGTCACCGCATCGATCACCGACACCGTGCCACCGGTGCGATTCACCACATAGACCCGTGGCCCATTGACCGTCTCGGCGAACGCGATCCCACGCGGATTAGACCCCACCGTAATCGCATCCACCGTCGTGGTGGTGGCCGGATTCGTGTCGATCACCTTGGGCGCCACCGGATTGCTGATATCAATCACCGACACCGTGTTCGACGCATAATTGGCCACATACAACCGCGCCCCGGCCGCGATCTCCCCAGTCGCGGTGGTGATCGTGCTGGTGTTGATCGCCAACATCTCCGGCTGAGACCCCACCTTGATCGCATCAACCGTCGTCGGGGTGGCCGGATTGATATCGATCACCTTGTTATCGGAGGTCCGGATCACCGACACCGTGCCCGAATTACGGTTGGACACAAACACATACGCCCCATCCAACGAGGCCACCACCCCAGTCGGGGCCGAACCCACCACAATCGGACTACCAACCGCCTGCCCGGTCACCGTATTGATCACCGACACCGTATTGGCGCCCTGATTGGCCACATACGCCGTCGTGCCAACCACCGCCACCCCATACGGGCTAACCCCAGTCACATTCGACGACGACGACTGATTAGTCCACACCGCCGGCAACACCGGCACACTCACACTCACCGGCGTACTGGTCTCACCATCAGAGACCGACACCGTGAACGAATCAAAATCCGGCACACTCGTCGACCCCGCCGCCAACCGCGCCACCGCCGTCGGCGTATACGTCACCACCCCCGCACCCGACACCGACACAGTGCCACTCACCGGCTGACCCGTCACCGCATAACTCAACGAATCACCCTCGCCATCAACCGCATTCAACGACACCGACACCACACCCGACGACTGATCCGGCACACCCACCACCGGCGACACCGACGGCGCAGAATTGGCCACCACAGCAGCCATCAACAACGACCCAGACGGCTCAGCCACCTTCAGCGTCGACTCCTCATCCCCCACCAGCGACTGCTGGGTCTGCCGCCGGAACGCCGCCAAACCCGCCAATAACAACGGCGACTCGCCCGGCACCTCCGGAGCATCATCGTCGGCCGATGGCGCCAGCCCGACCGCCGACAACACCGTCGACGACAACGGCCTCACATCCGGTTCAGGCGCCGGCTCAACCTTGGGCAGGTCCTGCACCGTGGAAGCGCTCGATGACGCGGATTGCAGCCCGACGTCTACCGACACGCTGCCCACCGTTGGCGGCGCCATCGGCTCGGACTTCGGCTGTACTGCCGGACCGCTGTCCGCCGCCGGCTCTCCCTTGCGGACATCGCTGTCCGAAGGTGTGTGCGCCACCGCCCGCTTCGGCTTCTTCGGCGTCACCGCAGCGGTCGACGCATCCGAACCGGACTTCTTGTCCTTGACCGTCTCGGACTTCTTGTCCGTCTCGCTGGTGTCACTGCCCTTGGATTCCTCATCGCCAGCGGCACCGTCACTGTCGTCACCGCTCGCCTCGTCATCGCCGGACGCGTCCGGGGTCTTGGGGCTGTCCGAAGAGGAAGGTGACTGAGTGTCTGTTCCCGGTGACGATGAGGGCGAGCCCGCCGCCGAACCGGAAGGGGCCGATGGACTACCCGGTGAAGGCGAATTCGACGAATCCGGATCCGACGGACCAGCCAACGCCACCCCCGGCGTGGTCGCCACCGCAACCCCGATCCCCAAGGCCACAGCCAAGCCACCGACACGACCGACGTACCTGGCGTAACCCATCACGACCACCTCCCAGAACGGACGCGAATATGCAGCTCAAGCCGCAAGAACATCATCAGTCCGTCGTCCGCGGCGGGATTAGGTAGTGGAGTACTCGATTACGCAAAGCAACTTAGAAGGCCTATGCAATTGGGCTTGGGTACGCTGTCGCCGATGAAGCTCGACACCAATCAGGCCTCCATTCGCGAGGCGATCGACGCCGGCCTGCTTGCGGGTGCGGTCACGCTGGTTTGGCGGTCTGGCGAGGTGCTGCAGGTCAACGAGCTCGGCCACCGCGACGTAGATGCCAATCTCGACATGCAGCGGGACACGATCTTTCGCATCGCCTCGATGACCAAACCAGTGACCGTCGCCGCCGCGATGACCTTGGTCGACGAGGGCAAGCTCGCCCTGACCGATCCGGTCGCGAAGTGGTTGCCCGAGCTGTCGGACCTACGGGTGCTCGACGCTCCAGGCGGCCCACTGGACAAGACGCATCCGGCGCGCCGCCTGATCACCGTCGAAGACCTGATGACCCACCGCAGCGGACTGGCCTACTTCTTCTCGGTGACCGGCCCGTTGGCGAAGGCGTACTCACGCATCTCCGCGCGGCAGAACCCGGACCGCTGGTTGGCCGAGGTAGCGGCGCTCCCACTTCAGCATCAACCCGGCGACCGGATGACCTACAGCAACGCCACCGACGTGTTGGGCATCCTGCTAGAACGCAGTGAAGGCAAGTCTCTTCAGGACGTGCTGACCGAGAGGATCCTCGGTCCGCTGAACATGGCCGACACCGGATTCTTTGTGGCGTCCCGCAACCGGGGCCGTGCCGCCACGATGTACAAGCTCGAAGACGACGACACACTCAGCCATGACGCGATGGGGCCGCCACCGATTGCGGCGCCGCCGTTCTGCATGGGCGGCGCGAATCTGTTCTCCACCGCCGACGACTATCTGACGTTTACGCGAATGCTGCTCGGCGGCGGCGAAGTCGACGGTGTACGGGTGCTTTCCGAAAAGTCGGTCCGGCTGATGCGCACCGACCGACTGACGGACGAGCAGAAACGTCACCCGTTTCTTGGTATGCCGTTTTGGATCGGCCGTGGCTTCGGCCTGAACTTGTCGGTGGTGACCGACCCGGCGAAGTCACGTCAATTGTTCGGGCCCGGCGGCCTGGGCACCTTCAGTTGGCCCGGCGCCTACGGCACATGGTGGCAGGCTGATCCGAGCGCGAACCTCATCCTGATCTATCTCATCCAGAACCTGCCAAACTTCGGCGCCGACGCCGCGGCCGCCGTTGCAGGCAACACCTCATTGCTGAAACTTCAGTCCACGCAACCGAAATTCGTGCGCCGGACCTATCAGGCGCTCGACATCTAGCGACTACCCTTGCGCTCATGGCAGCGCCGACCGTCCTGATCAGCGGAGCAGGAATCGCAGGGCCTGCACTTGCCTTCTGGCTCAACAAGAGTGGGTATCGCGTCATCATCGTTGAGCTCGCGGATGGCATTCGGCCCGGCGGACAAACCGTCGACTTGAGAGGCGCCGGCGGCGACGTGGTCGAGCACATGGGCCTGATCGAGCAGATGCGCCAGCGTGCGCTCGATCAGCGTGGCGTGGCCTGGATCAAATCCGATGGGCGCCGCCGAGCGGAGATGCCGGTGACGGCGTTCGACGGCAACGGGTTGGTCTCCAAGCTCGAGATCTTGCGCGGCGACTTGGTCGATGTGCTCTATCAGGCGACCAAGGACCAGACCGACTACCGCTTCGACACCCGGATCGAGGATCTCGGCCAGAACGACGACGGTATCGAGGCAACATTGAGCGACGGAACGACAGTGTCTGCTGATCTGGTCGTCGGTTGCGATGGTCCCCATTCCTCGGTGCGCCGCTTGGTGTTCGGCCCCGAAGCGCAGTTCGTCAAGCCGCTCGGCGGATACAACGCGTGGTTCACTGCACCGGACACGGCAGGGCTCGACGGCTGGTACCTGATGTACCAAGCGCCCGGCCTCAACGCGTCGATGCGACCGTCGCACGAGCCGACGATGTGCAAGGCCGGGCTGGCATTTCGCTCCGAACCCATCGGCTATGACCGCCGCGATGCCGACGAGCAACGGGCCCTGCTCGCAAAGCATTTCACGGGCGCCGGTTGGCAATGTGACGCCCTGCTCTCGGCGGCCGCCGAGGCCGACGATTTCTACTTCGACGCGTTCGCGCAGGTGCACATGCCGTCGATCTCACAGGGTCGAGTCACGCTTGCCGGTGACGCCGGATACTGCGCCTCTCCGCTCAGCGGCATGGGGACCAGCCTCGCGCTCGTTGGTGCGTATGTGCTCGCCGGCGAGCTTGGCGCTGCTGAATCACTTGGCGCCGAACGGATCAGGGCAGCGCTGCAGCGCTACGAAGCGGTGATGCGGCCCTACATCGACCGGTGTCAGGATCTCCCCAATGGGATCGACGGGTATCTGCCGAAGTCCGCCAGCGACATCGCGATCACTGCGCAGGTGATGAGCTGGATGCAGCGCTGGCCATTTCGCTACTACGCCCAGAAGAAATGGTTCACCACGGCCGACGCCATCGAGCTACCGAATTACTGAGCCCCGCCCGTCGTCAATATTGCGCTTCGCATGGCGCCAGTGATTGTTCGGCAGCGCTGAGCTTCGCCTCGGCGATGCGGTAGACGCCGTCCAGTGCCGCCTCGTCGACCCCGACATACTCGCTCACCAGCTCGGGCGCGACGCCCGCGTCGCGTAACCGCAGCGCCAGGGAGTACGGCAGCGGAAGCTTGCGAAGTGCGCTCTCATGGGAGCTGAGTTCATCGGCCACCTCATCAGCGTGCACCCGCCGGGTGGCCACGGGGTGAGTACGCCTCTACTCGATTTTTCGCGTACCCGGGCCCCAGCCCACGCAACCGCGAGGCCTATGCCGATGCCGCCGCCGCATCGCCGAACGCCCGTGCCAACTCGTTGCGGTCGCGGGCACCGACGCGTCCGGCCGCCCGGTAGAGGTGTCCCTCCACGGTGCGCACGGACAACTGAAGCCGCTCGGCGATCTCGCGGTTGGTCAGTCCGCTGCCTGCCAGCATGACGACCTCACGCATCCGGCCGGTGAATACCGCTGGAGCGGCGGCATCGCTCAGCGCAGGCGTGTGGACGTCGCCGCACCGGCGGGCCAGTTCGTGCGCCCGGTTCGTCGCCGCCAACGCGGATCCCCGCCGGTTGGCCTGTCGGAGCGCGACGGACGCCTGAGCGGCGGCGTCGACCGCGGCCAACGCGTCGCCGATCTCCTCATATGCCGCCGAGGCCGCCATCAGCCCGTCACCATCGCTCGCCGCCAGCGCAGCCGCGTGACGGGCGGCCACCCTGGCGCGAGTACCGCCGACCACCCGAACCAACTCCCCCAGCCGCGCGACGGTCGTCGTGTCCCCGAACCGTGTCGCAGTCTGCAGGCACAGCACCTCACGCGCCGGCTGTCCGCGTGACGCAGCGGTCACCGCGGCGCTTCGCGCCTCCCCGATGGCGCGTGTGACCGCACCGGTCGACGCCGAAATCCATGCTGTCGCAAGCATTTCCATCGGTTCCAGCCACGCAGTCTCCGGCCTGCGAGCAGCTTCGAGTCTGCTCAGGCACTGCATTGCCGCGTCGGTCTCGCCGCATACGGCCAACGCGATGGCCAGGTCGACGTGGTAGCGGCAGAGCCAGCCACCCAAGAAAGCGGGGTTGTGTGCCGACAGTGCATCACGCAACCGCGGCACGGCATCCTCGACGCGGCCACGACTGAGGGCTACCGAACCGGCCATCATCTCGACCCAGCGAAAGACGTCGGGCGGCAGATCGTCGTCACGGACGCTGTCGACCGGATCGTCCGCGTCCGTCGATCCGAGCAATTGCGACGCGGAGATGTGCGCCTCGGCGAGAACGAACCGGAGTAATCCAGTCGACGGCGACGCGGCGCCGAGGTGGCGAGCGAATGCCGCGGCCGGGGCCAGCTCGTCGGCGCGGCCCAGTTCACCGGCCGCAATCGTCCTTACCGTCGCCGCGAGCATCGCGGAGTAATGGTCCACGCCGGTGCATTGCAGGACAGTGTCGGCAGTCGACGCCGCCGAGGAGAAGTCTCCGCTGCACGCGTCGAGGAACGCGTGCATCGCAGTCGTCTCCGGGTGCCCCAGCGTTGCCTGGTCCAGAACCGCACGCGCGTCTGCGGTCCGACCGTGCAAATAGAAGGTCTTCGACAGGCCGAGTGCCACGTGGAGTCGAGCGTCGCGCGGCGGATCATCCATGGCGAGAAGCGTTTCCGCTTCGTCGAGTTCGCCCGCCATGGTCTGCGCCTCGGCCAGGGCGAGCGAGGCGCGCCATCCGCTTCCGGCCGCCGCAGCGGCGTGCGCGAACCGGACCGCCAACTCGGTATCGCCGCTCCAGAGCGCCGCCTCGCCTGCGCGCAGCATGTCGTGCGGCGTCGCTGCGAGGTCGGATTCGAGCTGCAGCGTGCCGCGACGCAGAATGTGCCTCGCATCGCCGTCAGACGCCAGGCGCGAGGCGACCACACCCCGCAGCCGGCGCAACCGGATGTGGCCGGCCCTCAGCCGACGAACCTCCGCATAGAGCGGATGAGCCAGTCGCACAACGAGTTCCTCGCGCCCGTCGACGGCGATCAGACCGCGCATCTCGGCGTGCTCCACGGTCTCGCGCCCGACGATGTCTTCCAGCATCCCCAGGGGCAACCGTTCTGTGACCGAAAGCAGGTCGACCGTGTCAGCGAGCGCATCCGTCAAGTCACCCATCTGGTGATCGATCAGTTCGCAGACCGACGACGGGACCACAGCGCCCGGTAGCCATGTCCATGTCCCGTCGGCACGGCGCAGACGTCCAGCGCACGTCTCCTGTTCGACGATGCGCCGCAGGAAGCTCACATTGCCGCGAGTCAGGCGCCACAGCCGGCGCTCGCTGACCGGATCCACCGACCCACCCAGGACAGACTTGAGCAGGGTCAAACAGTCGGACTGCCCCAGCGGCTGCAGGTCAACGCGCTGAAGCGGCCGGTCGCGCCACAGCGCGGCCACGGGATCGGATACAGCCGTGTCGGTGCCGACCGTGAGCAGCAGGCGCGCCAGGCGGCGGTCGACGAGCTGCTGCAACATGAACGCCGAGGTGTCGTCGAGCAGATGGGCGTCATCGACGACCACGCGGCAGGACCGCGGCCCCGTGCCTCTGATGAGTTCGTTGATCAGCTGGCCCGTTGCCCGCACCGGCTCGAAGACGTCGATAGGCAGCCAGTTGACGAACGCACCAAGCGGAATCGCCCGAGCCGCCGACGATCCCGCTGCCCACCGAACGACCGCGCCTTCGCATCGCGAGGCAGCATCGTGAGCGAGCCTGCTCTTGCCGACACCCAGCTCCCCGAAAATCACCACGCCGGCAGATTCACTGGACTTCGCGAGCGCCCCCGCGATCGCATCCAATTCCTCGGCTCGGCCGATCAGCGGCCAGCCCCCCAGTTCCAACACACTGTTTAGTCTGGTCGGAGCTACTTTTGCTGACTACCGTATCGGCCCGAAGCATTGACCGAAGTCTTTTCCCGCGCCGTCACGACGCCAGCGCTGTGGCCAGTTCGTGGCGTGATCGAATTTCAAGCTTGCTGTACGCATTGGACAGATGCATCTCCACCGTTCGCAGGGTGACGAACAGCGACTGCGCGATCTCCTTATTGCTGGCCCCTTCGGCCGCCAGTTCGGCGACTCGCCGCTCACTGGCGGTCAACGCGTCCGCTCCCACTCCTGCCCGTCGTCGTGGTCGGCCGCCCGCGGCGCGCAACTCTTCTTCGGCCCGGTCGGCGAGCGGTGTGGCGCCACATCGGTGGGCAAGTTCCATGCCGTCACGCAGGACTAGCCGCGCCGAGGCGACCTGCCCGTCTCGCCGCAACGCGGCGCCCAGATCGACGAATGCCTGTGCCCGCCATAACAAGGCCGGCGAATCGGCCAACGTGTCGGCCGCCTCACGAAGCAGCTCCAGTCCACGCTTGCCGCCCTCCAGCAGTCCCGCGACCCGCCGGGCGCCGCCGAGCCTGCGCCGAGACTGTGCGACCGTCGCCGCTTGCATCGCTTGTTCGACGGCAGCGCGGGCGGCGTCATCCTCGCCGAGGTTACGCAGCACGGGAACGAGCGCCACGCAAGCATCTGTTGTCCACGGCCACAGCCCACGGCTCAAGCGCATCCACCTCAACGCCTCTTCGAGGTCGGTCCGCGCACGAACATCGTCACCCGCGGCAGCGCGCAGCCGCCCACGAGTCAGTAAGGGCAAGACCGAGAACAGATTTGGCACGAGCTCGCCGTCCATCGCGTATTCCGCGAGCAAGGCTTCGGCTTCGGCGACGCGGCCCTGATCGGCCAGCGATTCGATCACCACGCCAAGGCCCGGCACCTTGGTGTAGTCCTTGGTCCCGAGGATGTCGACCGCGGCGCGGGCATCCGCTTCTGCCGCACGCACGTCGCCGCGGCGAATGCGGGTCAGACCGCGCAACCACAGCGCACGCGACAACCACTGCAGCGAACCGTTGCGCTCGGCGTGGCGCGCGGCACGAGAAAGAATGTGTTCGGCAACCTCGTAACGCTCGGCCTCGATCAAGCAGATCGTGACGTTCGTCCGCCACAACGGGTGACCGCCCTGGCTGACGAGTGCGGGATGGGCCGCTGCTTGTTCGGCCAGATCGCCCGCCACATTCACGGGTCCACGGTCGAGTGCCCTGCGGGCGACAAAGGACCGCAACAGGCACTCTGCTGCCGTCAGCGCCGGCAAGCCGGCGACGCGCTCCGCTTCGTCCTCGAGTTTGGCGGGCAGGTCCGGATTGAGCATGAGTGCGCCCAACCTCGCCGCATCGAGCTGCAGTGCGAGCTCACGATCATGGGGTCGGACTTCGTCGGCGGCCCACTCGTAGAGCGGCAGTTGGTCACGCTGTTTGGGCGGGTTCGGATGCGTCGTCCACGCCAGGGCGATCAATGCGCGCGCGCGAATCAGTGGATCCGTCGCGGTCTCACCCGCTTCCCGAAGATGACCGGGAGCGGCTGGGTCCCCCAACTCGTGTTCTGCGTTGCCGAGTTCGAACAGCACGGATGGCCGATCGTGAGCATCCGGTGGCTCGTCAAGTGCCCGGCGCAGCTGCTCCGCCGCGGTGTCGGGGGCGCCGCCGGCCAGCGCGGACCTGGCGGCCTCCCGCAACATCGCAACAACGTTGCGGTCTCCGCTCGGCGGCGTCGCAACGAGGTGCACCGCCACCGCACCCGGATCGGCCCGCTGGTCGGCCAGCAGCTTGGCCGCCCGCGCGTGGAGATCGGCCTGTTCGGTGGCGGATAAATCGTTGTAGATCGCTGTTCGCACGATCGGATGAACAAATCGCAGCGGCTCCCCGCTGTCGAGCACCGCGAGGTCGACCAAGGCGGCCGCCAGCGCGCTCGCCTTCCTTACGTCCAACCCGGCCAGCTCGGCGCACATCGTCAGTCGGGCCTGTTCGCCCAGCACCGCGACTGCCCGCGCCAGAGCGGGCGCCTGCGGGTCGAGTCGGCTGACGCGAAGCAGCACGGCAGCAGCGATGCGCTCGGGCGCCAACCTGTCGACCGCCCGTGGGTCGATTGTGTTCGCCGGGCGCGCGTCGCGGCGGAACTCGCCGAGCAGTTCGGACAACAGGAACGGGTTGCCACCGGTCGCTTCGGCGCACGCCCGGCACAACTCTTCACTTGCGTTGTCGCCGAGGCTATTCCGAACGAGACGCGCAACCGCCGGCGTTCCCAGCGGCCGGGGGCGAAGGACAGGCGGGCGGGCCTCCAGCATCAGCGATCCGAGGTCCTGCCGATGCCGGTCGGCATCCGATCGCACGGTCAGCGCGACTATGACCGGTAGGCCCGCGAGCCGATGTGCGAGGTGAAGAAGGAACCGCAGCGACGGCTCGTCGGCCCACTGCGCATCGTCGACGGCGAGAAGCAGCGGCGCCCGCTCGGCGAGGTTGACCACCAACCAGTACAGCCCGTGCAAAGTGGCGAACGCGACGTCGCCGGTGTCCTCGGCCGCCGCGACATCGGTGAAGACGGGCTCGGCCAGGCGCGCGGCACCCGCCAACAAGCGATCGCGTTCCGCGTCGTCAGCACCGATCAGCGCGCCTTCGAGCAGCTGGCGGACGATTCCGAAGCCGAACCCGCGCTCCAACTCCCCGCCGCGGGCGGTCAGCACGGCCATCCCCGCAGCGCTGGCGCGACGACGAAGCGCCTCCAGCAGCACCGTCTTCCCGATGCCTGCGGGCCCCTCGATCAGCAGTACACCCCCGGTCCCTGCGCCGGCTTCGGCCAGCGCAGCGTCGAGCGCAGCGAGGTCGTCCTCGCGGTCGAACAGCAGCGGCTGCTCCCCTAAAGAAAAGACTTCGGCCGAATCTTCGGGCATCAACTCTGTCGTAGTCCCCCCGGTTCGTTAGACCATCTTCTACATGAGAGCACCTCGGTGGTGAACCGGTCGTGAATTCCGCCCCGGCGTCGCCGCACTATCCCTTCGACAACGCAGCGCCGCAGGCCGGCGACCGCTTCGCGAACCTTTCCGCCCTGTACGACGAGGTGACGTGTCGCCACCTGGACCGGTTCGGAATCCGCGCCGGTTGGCGATGCCTCGAAGTCGGTGCGGGCGGCGGGTCGATCGCGCGCATCATGAGCCAGCGGGTCGGCGCGCAGGGTTACGTGATGGCGACCGACATCAACACCGACTGGATGGCCCCGACGATGCCCGCCAATGTGGATATGTGTCGCCACGACATCGGCGTCGACCCCCTGCCCGAGGCGGCGTTCGACGTCGTCCATTCCCGCGCGGTGCTGACCTTCGTTCCCGAGCGACGATCGGCGTTGAGGCGCATGTTCACCGCGCTCAAGCCGCAGGGCTGGCTACTCGTTGAGGAACTGATCCCGCCGATCACGGAGGCGTTGGATTCAGCCGATGAGCCCGACGCTGAGGTGGCGCGGAAGGGCCGCACTGCGATCGTGGAGACGATTCGGCGCCAGGGCGGCGATCCCGTGTTCGCGCGGGAGATCCCGCGACTGATGGCCGAGGCCGGCCTGTCCGACGTCGGCGCCGAGGGCTATTTCGTTCCGTTCCGTACGGACGCAGTGGCCGCGCTCTCCAAGGCGAACATCGACCAGCTCGGTCCCTCGATCGTCGATAGCGGGTTGATGACGTCGTCGGAGCTGGCCGAGTTCCGCCGACTTCTCGAGCTGCCCGATTTGCTCTATCCCGCGTCGATGGCGCTGATTTCCGTGTGGGGACGGCGGCAACTGGCATAACGTTCGAGCTCATGGACCAGGGGGGTAGGTGCCGGAGCTGATGCGACGCGGGAAGCTGATTCGTCTGTTGGCGAATGTGCTTGCGTCACTGACGCTTGTGCTCGCGGGTTGTGGCACGGGCTCTGCGCCGCACACCGACCAGCAGCTGACCCTGTTGCGGGTCGCGATGTTTCCCGCCGGCAGCACGCTTCCCGCGCA
>DASRJA010000103.1:0-7582 GCA_035649695.1 Mycobacterium sp.
TGCGATCTGCGCGCTGGGGGCCGGTGTCGACGAACGTCTGGCCGCCGGTGATGTCCGCCTTACCGTGGGTGGCGAGCCGACGTTCGTGTCGATCGACAATCAGGTCGACCCCGAGTGGACCACCGACGCCGACGGGCCGCACAAACGGCAGCGCGCCTCGGCGCTGGCGGCCCGGCTCAAGAAGGTGTGGGCACCCCAGGGTCTGATCCAGCACAGCCAGGGCAAGTGGTATCCGGGAGAACCCTTGCCGCGCTGGCAGATTGGGCTGTTTTGGCGCACCGATGGCGAACCGCTGTGGCGCGATGAGAAGCTGCTGGCCGATCCCTGGCCTTCCGGAGCTGCAGAGGCGTTTGCGATCGCTAGTGACGCCGGGGCGCAGGTGCTCGGTGCCGTCGCCGACGGGCTCGGGCTGCCGGCCTCGCAGGTGCGGCCGGCCTACGAGGATGCGCTGAGCAGGCTTGCCGGTACGGTGCGGCAGCCCGCAGGTGAGCCTGTTGCGTCGGAGGACGATCTGGCCGACGATGCCGCAGACCGTCGAAAGGCACTGTTGGCCCGGCTCGAGGAGCTTGTCACCGAGCCCGCCGCCTACGTGCTACCGCTGCATCGCCGCGACGACGATTCAGGCTGGGCCAGCGCCGACTGGCAGCTACGGCGCGGCCGAATCGTGTTGCTCGAGGGCGACTCGCCGGCCGGGTTGCGGTTGCCGCTGAACTCCATCAGCTGGCACCCGCCTGAGCCCCCGTTCCAAGCCGACCCGCTCGCCAGGCGTGGCAGGCTGCCGGTGGCGCCCGAACCCGGTGACGCGCCGGTCGAGGACGTCGAGGAGGCCGATGCCGTTCCTGTGACGGCGATGGTCGCCGAAATCCGCGACGGCTTGCTCTACATCTTCGTGCCGCCCACCGAAGCGCTGGAGGACTTCGTCGACCTCATCGCCCGCATCGAGGCCGCCGCGGCGAAGGTCGACTGCCAGGTCGTTGTCGAAGGGTACGGGCCACCGCCCGATTCGCGGCTGCAGTCGATGAGCGTTACCCCCGACCCCGGTGTCATCGAGGTCAACGTCGCACCGACGCCCAGCTTCGCCGCGCAGAAGGCGCAGCTGGAAACCCTCTACGAGCAGGCCCGGCTCGCTCGACTGAGCACCGAGGCATTTGACTTCGACGGCACCCACGGCGGTACCGGCGGTGGCAACCACATCACACTCGGGGGAATCACCCCGGCGGACTCCCCGCTGCTGCGCCGACCCGACCTGCTGGTATCGCTGCTGACCTACTGGCAGCGTCACCCGTCGCTCTCCTACCTGTTCGCCGGGCGGTTTGTCGGCACCACATCGCAGGCGCCACGAGTGGACGAGGGCCGCTCCGAGGCGCTCTACGAGCTGGAGATCGCATTCGCCGAGATCGCGCGGCTTTCGGGCGGCGAAGGCGTCCGAAAAGGCACTGCCAAACCGTGGATCACCGATCGGGCGCTGCGCCATCTGCTGACCGACATCACCGGCAACACCCACCGGGCCGAGTTCTGCATCGACAAGCTCTACAGCCCGGACAGCGCCCGCGGCCGGCTCGGCCTGCTGGAGCTGCGCGGCTTCGAGATGCCGCCGCACTATCAGATGGCGATGGTTCAGTCGCTTCTCGTGCGCGCGCTGGTGGCCCGGTTCTGGGATGAGCCGCTACGGGCCCCACTCATCCGCCACGGCGCCAATCTGCACGGCCGATACCTGTTGCCGCACTTCTTGATTCACGATATCGCCGATGTCGCCGCCGATCTGCGCGCGCACGACATCAACTTCGACACCAGCTGGCTGGACCCGTTCACCGAATTCCGGTTCCCGCGCATTGGCACTGCGGTGTTCGACGGCGTCGAGATCGAGCTGCGCGGCGCCATCGAACCCTGGAACGTGCTCGGCGAGGAATCCACCGCTGGCGGCACCGCGCGCTACGTCGACTCGTCGGTGGAACGCATTCAGGTCCGGCTGATCGGCGCCGACCGGCACCGCTACGTCGTCACCGCCAACGGCTACCCGATCCCGCTGCTGGCCACCGACAACCCCGACGTTCAAGTCGGCGGCGTGCGGTTCCGGGCGTGGCAGCCGCCCAGCGCGCTGCACCCGACCATCACGGTCGACGGGCCGCTGCGCTTCGAGCTCGTTGACACCGTCACGGGGATGTCGCGCGGCGGCTGCACCTACCACGTGTCCCACCCGGGCGGCCGCGCCTATGACGCTCCGCCGGTCAACGCCGTGGAGGCCGAGTCCCGGCGAGGTCGTCGCTTTGACGCGACTGGTTTCACCGCCGGAAAGGTGGACATGTCGGACATCTTCGAGAAGCAGGCCCGCCAGTCCACCGACGTGGGCGCGCCGGGCATCTTGGATCTACGCCGAGTGCGTACCGTTCTGCAGTGATGGCTCTACCCGCACCCGATACGCACGACATCGACCACCTGCTCGCCCGGTACCGCACAGCGCGGGCTCAGCAGGCGCTCTTCGACGTGCGTGGCGCCGGCGCCGGTACCGGATATGACGAATTCGTCGACGGGGCAGGCAATGTCCGCCCTGCCTGGCAGGAACTCGCGGAATGTGTGGGGGAGCGGGGCCGCGGCGGATTGGATCAGCTGCGGTCGATCGTTCGCGGCCTAGTCGACAACGACGGCATTACCTATATCGAGGTGGACCGGCACGGCGACGCGGTGACCAACGGCGACGGGACCGCTGAGCCGGGGCCGTGGCACCTCGATGCGCTGCCGCTGGTGCTGTCCTCAGCAGACTGGGACACCCTGGAATCCGGTCTGGTGCAACGTTCCCGGCTGCTCGACGCGGTGTTGTCCGACCTCTACGGACCACGCCATGCCATCACCAGCGGTGTGCTGCCGCCGCAGTTGCTCTTCGCGCACCCCGGCTATGTCAGGGCCGCCCGCGGCATCGAGGTGCCGGGCCGGCATCAACTGTTCCTGCACGGCTGTGACATCAGCCGCGCCGCCGACGGCAGCTTCCGGGCGAACGCCGACTGGACCCAAGCGCCGTCGGGAGCGGGCTACGCGCTGGCCGATCGGCGAGTGGTCGCGCATGCCATCCCCGACTTATACGAGCGGATAGGGCCGCGGCCGGCCTCGCCGTGGGCGCAGGCGCTGCGGCTGGCGCTGATCGATGCCGCCCCCGAATCGGCTGAGGAGCCCGTGGTGGTGGTGCTGTCTCCCGGCATCCACTCCGAGACCGCGTTCGACCAGGCGTATCTGGCGAGCGTGCTGGGCTTCCCGCTGGTGGAGAGCGCCGATCTGGTGGTGCGCGACGGCAAGCTGTGGATGCGGTCGATGGGCACGCTCAAGCGTGTCGACGTGGTGCTGCGCCGGGTCGACGCGGAGTACGCCGATCCGCTTGACCTGCGGGCAGATTCGCGGCTCGGCGTGGTCGGCCTGGTGGAGGTGTTGCGTCGCGGGGCGGTCACAGTCGTCAACACGTTGGGCAGCGGCATCCTGGAAAGCCCTGGACTGCTTCGCTTTCTGCCCCAACTGGCCGAGCGGCTGCTGGGCGAGACCCCGTTGCTGCAGACGGCGCCGATGTACTGGGGCGGTATCAACACGGAACGTTCGCATCTGCTGACAAACTTGTCCTCGCTGTTGGTCAAGTCGGTGTCGGGCGGGGAGGCCATCGTCGGGCCGGCGTTGTCGTCCGCGCAGCGCAAAGCGCTCGGCGTGCGCATCGAGGCAACGCCGTGGCAGTGGGTGGGTCAGGAGCTACCGCAGTTCTCGTCGGCGCCATCCGACTACTACCAGGGTGGGCTGTCGTCGGCCAGCGTCGGCATGCGGTTGTTCACGGTGTCGCAGCGAAGTGGCTACGCGCCGATGATCGGCGGGGTGGGATATCTGTTGGCGCCCGGCAACGCGGCGTATCGGTTGAATACCGTTGCGGCAAAGGATATCTGGGTGCGCACCCCGACCCGTGTCACGGTCGAAGGGATACCGAGCGCGGTCGAGCTGCCGGCGATGACGCCCAGCCCGACGCACGCCGTCAGCTCGCCGCGCGTGCTGTCCGACCTGTTCTGGATGGGCCGCTACGCCGAGCGGGCTGAGAACATGGCGCGTCTCCTCACCGTCACCCGCGAGCGCTACCACGAATTCCGCTACCGCAGCGAGATGGAAGGCCGCGAGTGTGTACCGGTGCTGCTGGCCGCGCTCGGACACATCACCGGAACCGACACGGGCGTCGGCGGCGACGACGCGGAGATGATCGCGACGGCCCAGACGACGCTGTGGTCGTTGACCGCCGACCGGCATCGCGCTGGGTCGCTGGCGCAGTCGGTCGAGAGACTCGGTTTGGCCGCCCGCGCCGTGCGCGACCAGATGTCCAACGACACGTGGATGGTGCTGGCGGCCGTCGAACGCGCGCTCCTGCATGCACCCGATTCGCCGCCCGAATCGCAGACCGAAGGCGACGCGTTCCTGTCGTCGACGAACAACCTCACCCTGGCCGGGATGCTGGCCCTGTCCGGCGTCGCGGCCGAATCGATGGTGCACGACGTCGGCTGGACAATGATGGACATCGGCAAACGAATCGAACGCGGGCTGGCGCTGACGGCACTGCTGCGTGCGACGCTGACGACGGTCCGCAGCCCGGGTGCCGAGCAAACAATCACGGAGTCGACACTGGTGGCCTGCGAATCGTCGGTCATCTACCGCCGGCGCACGCTGGGCAAGGTTAGTGTGGCTGCTGTGGCGGACCTGGTGTTGTTCGACACTGAAAACCCGCGCTCGCTGGTCTACCAACTGGAGCGGTTGCGGGCCAACCTGAAGGCGCTGCCCGGTTCGTCGGGATCGTCGCGACCTGAGCGGCTGGTCGACGAGATCGCCATCCGGCTGCGCCGCCTCGACCCGGCCGATTTGGAAGACGTCACCGCCGACGGCAGGCGGGCCGAACTGGCCGATCTGCTCAACGGAATGCACCGCGATCTCCGCGAGCTGTCCGGCGTCATCACCGCGACCCACCTGTCGCTGCCCGGTGGCATGCAGCATCTGTGGGGTCCCGACGAGTTCCGAGTCGTCCCGTGACCGACGGGCCCATCACCTCGCCGTCGAGTCGGTGCTATCAGATAGCGCACCACACGGTGTATCGCTACTCCGACGTCGTCACCAGCTCCTACGGCCGCGGCTTCCTCATACCCCGCGACTCCGCACGGCAGCGGTGCCTCTCGCACGAACTGCTCATCGAACCCGAGGCGGCCGACGGCTCCACCAGCCGTGACGTCTACGGCAACGTCAGCTCGTATTTCCACGTCACCGAGCGCCATCACACGCTGTCGATCACCAGCAATTCGGTGGTCGAGGTGGATCCGCCGCCGCCCGAGCTCTACGGCGGCGGGTCGGCGCGGGCGCCGTGGGAGATCGCGCGTCCGGTCGGCGTCGACGGGGCGCTGGCCACCGAGTTCACGCTCGACCTGCAGCCGCCGGAGATCACCGACGAGCTACGTGCCTACGCCGCACCGAGTTTCGAGCCGGGCCGGCCGCTGATCGACGTGCTGCGCGACCTGACGTCGCGGATCTACCGGGACTTCACCTACCAATCGGGCTCGACGACGGTGTCCACTCAGGTCAGCGAGGTTTTGGCGGCGCGGGAAGGGGTATGTCAGGACTTCGCGCGGCTGGCCATCGCCTGTCTGCGCGCCAACGGGTTGGCGGCCAGCTACGTGTCCGGGTACCTGGCGACCGACCCGCCGCCGGGAAAGGAACGCATGATCGGCATCGACGCGACGCATGCATGGGCGTCGGTGTGGACGCCGCAGAACCAGTGGCTGGGGTTGGATCCCACCAACGACCAGATGGTCGACGAGCGCTACATCGTCGTCGGGTTCGGCCGCGACTACGCGGATGTGCCGCCGTTGCGCGGCATCATCTACACCGACTCCGAGCGCAGCGTGATCGACGTGTCCGTCGACGTGGCGCCGTACGAAGGCGGCGTGCTGCGTGCGTGATTTCAAGTGCCCCAACTGCGGTCAGCGCCTGGCGTTCGAGAACTCGCTGTGCCTGAATTGCGGAAGCCGGCTGGGTTTCTCGCTTGACGACACGGCTCTGCTGGTTATCGCGTCGGGGGCGGACAGCGACCACGGCGGCGCGGTCGACTCCAGCGAGTACCAGCTGTGCGCCAATCTGCATCTGGCCGAATGCAATTGGCTCGTCGAGAAGGGGCCTGTCACCAGGCTAATGTGCAGGTCGTGCGCACTGACCCGAACTCGCCCCAATGACAGCGATACCAAGGCGATGTCCGCATTCGCGGCCGCCGAGAAGGCCAAGCGCAGGCTGATCTTCGAACTGTACGAGCTCAAGCTGCCGATCGTGGGCCGCGATGAGGACCCGGACTACGGCTTGGCGTTCGACCTGCTGTCGAGCGAACTCGAGAAGGTGATGACGGGCCACCACAACGGCGTGATCACGCTCGATCTCGCCGAGGGCGACGACGTGCACCGAGAGCAGTTGCGGGTGGAGATGGACGAGCCTTACCGCACGCTGCTGGGCCATTTTCGACACGAGATCGGCCACTACTACTTTTACCGGCTGGTCGGCTTGTCGCAGGCTTACTCGCAGCGCTTCCGGGAGTTGTTCGGCGATCCTGATGGCGACTATCAGGAGGCGCTGGACCGCCACTACAACGATGGCCCGCCGGCCGGCTGGAAAGACGACTATGTGTCGTCCTACGCCAGCATGCATCCCGCGGAGGACTGGGCGGAGACGTTCGCCCACTACCTGCACATCCGCGACGCGCTCGACACGGCAGCGGCGTTCGGTTTCGCGCAGGCCGCCGCGACGTTTGAGCGACGGGCGTTGGGTCCCAGCGGATTTGACACGATCATCGATATGTGGCTGCCGCTGGCATGGGCGCTGAACATGGTGAACCGCTCGATGGGTAAAGAGGACCTTTACCCGTTCGTGCTTCCCCCGGCAGTGCTCGAGAAGATGCGGTTCATCCACACCATCATCGACGAGATCACCTCGGACCCCGCCAAACTCACTGCCTAGCTTGCCGCGAGCGTGCGTGTCTGCACGTCGACACGCCGCAGAGCGCCTACATTTTGCGCACGTTCGCCGCCGGCGAGAGTGCGGGAAATGTTCACCAATGTCAGCGTTTCTGTGTTCAGACACGCACGCTCGCGCGAGACGTTGCTCAGCTCCAGTACGCGGCGGTCGTGGTGTATAACCGCCCGACTAGCTCGTCGACGGATAACTCGCGCAGTTGCGCGCTGAGCACCTCAACGCTGACAGTGCCGTCCCAGCCGCGATCGAGAAACGTTGCGACGAAACGGTCTAACTCGAGAATCCCTTCGCCGGGCAGCGCGCGACGGTGCAGGCTTTCGCGGACCATGCGGTCTCGATACTCCGGTTCGAGCGCGTCGGTGAACTGGACATAGGCCATATCTTCGAGGGGCACCGCCGCCAAGTCGTCCCACGTGTCGTCGCTGAAGCAGAAGTGCCAGGAGTCGACCAGCAGGCCGGCACGCGCGGTGCGGCTCGCGGCCCGCACGTACTCCATGCCATCGCGGATCGACGGAATCGCACCCAGCGGGCTGTACTCCACCGCCATGCCCGCGCCAACACCGTCAAA
>DASRJA010000104.1:0-10396 GCA_035649695.1 Mycobacterium sp.
GGTTGCCGCTCAGGATGTGAAAGAGCTTGCCGCCGGTCAGGTTTGCCGATCCGAGGATCTGGCGAAAGTACCACATCCCCCGCGTCTCGGCCTTGGTCTCCTCGATGGAGAACTCCTGAACGTCCTCGGGGAAGTGGCCACAGAAGATGATCATGAACGACCAGACGTTGCGGATCAGGTTGGCGGTCAGGTTGCCTGCGAACACCAACGGCGCGAACGGTCCTGCCAGCAGCGGAAACGCCACGTAGTCCTTGAGCGCCTGCCGCTTGGTCTTGCGCCGGATGCCCTTGAGGATCTCGCGCTTGTCCGCCAGCGTGATCTCGCCGGAGCGGATGCGCTCGGTCTCGAGCTCATGCAGCGCGACGCCGTACTGGAACAGCACCATCAGCAGGAACGCATAGATGGGATTGCCGAGGAAGTAGGGGCGCCACTTCTGGTCTTCGCTCATCCGCAGGATGCCGTACCCGATGTCGCGGTCCATCCCGACGATGTTCGTGTACGTGTGGTGCATGTAGTTGTGCGAGTGGCGCCACTGGTCGCCGGGGCACGCGGTGTCCCATTCGAACCCGCGGCTGGAGATCGCCGGATCGCCCATCCAGTCGTACTGGCCGTGCATCACGTTGTGGCCGATCTCCATGTTGTCGATGATCTTCGACAGGCCGAGCATCGCGGTGCCGGCCAGCCAGAACGGCGGGAAGATGCTGCCGAATAGAAGCGCCCGTCCGCCGACCTCTAAGGTGCGCTGCGCCTTGATGATTCGCCGGATATAAGTGGCGTCACGATCGCCGAGATCGGCAATCACGCGTTCCTTCAGTGCGTCGAGCTCGCGGCCGAACGCCTCGGCCTGCTCGGGGGTCATGGCGACGGTTTTCCCGCCGACCGTCTTCTGCAGTGTCTTCGGGGTGGGAGTGATCGTGGTGGTCATGTCGAGCACCTTTCGGTCAGAGTGCGATGTCGACGTCGCCGACAGGGACGGACACGCAGATCTGCACGTCCTCCTGCTCGGCGCTCGACACCGCTCCGGTGATCAGGTTTTTCACCGCGCCGCGGGTCTTGCGGCGCGTGCAGCTGTGGCAGATGCCCATCCGGCATCCGCTTTCGGGCATCAGCCCCGCGGCCTCGGCCTGCTCCAGCAGCGGCCGGCCGTCGTCGACGATCTCAGTGCCACTGTCTGTGAATGACACTCGGCCGCCGGACGCCTCGGCCGGGAGATCGAACACCGGCGGAACGAAGCTCTCCGACCGCACGTTCGCGCAATGCTCGCGGACGGCCTCGACCAAAGCCGGTGGGCCGCAGACAAACACCACTGTGTCTTCTCCGGGGTCGGGCATCGCGGCAGCCAGATGTTCGGGACCGAACCGACCGTGGAGATCAGAGCCCGAGGTCGTACGCGTGAAGCCGTGCAACACCTTGACGCCGGGCATGGCGTCGAGTTCGTCGCGGTAGCAGGCCTCCTCGGCGGCGCGCGCGTAGTGGATGAACGCGACCTCGCCGGTGAAGCCCTCGGCGCGCAGTGTGCGCAACATCGACATCACAGGCGTGATACCGCTGCCGCCAGACACGAACAAGATGCGCCGAGGCCGCACTGCGGGAAGGACGAAGTCGCCGCCGACAGAATCAAGCCCAACGACCATGCCGGGGCGGGCATGCTCGTAGAGGTAGTTGGAGACCAGGCCGCTGTCGTGGCGGCCGATCGTGAGTTCGATGTACGGGGCGCCTTCGGCGCTGGCCGGTGAGTAGGGCCGGGTGCGGCGACGGCCGTCGATCTCGACCGTGAGGTTGATGTGCTGGCCCGCGCGAAAGCCGGTGAACGCCCGGTTGGGCTCCAGGGTCAGTGTGACGCTGCGCGGGGTCTGCCCCCGCACCGCGACGATCTTGGCCCGGGCTTCACCCGTGGTCCAAGTCGGGGCGACCAGCTCGGTGTACCGGTCCACGCCATGCGGCCCGGTCAGCAGGTCGACCAGCGGTGATGCCAGCACCCGCCGCGTCAAAGTTTGAGTGAACATGCGTACACCGTGCGGCATGACGGGGCCGGGCGTCAACCGATTCGAGCAGGTTGTGGTAGGTTTCACACAGTGAACAGTCGTACGCCCAGTTCACGAACGAGCCGATCTGGTCGTTCGGGCAAGTCGCGCTCCCGCGACACGCTGTCGCGCGAGGAGCGCAAAGAAGCCACCCGGCGGGCCATCGTCGCGGCGGCGCTCAAGCTGCTCGAGGATCGCAGTTTCGCCGCGCTGAGCCTGCGTGAGGTCACCCGGGAGGCGGGCATCGTGCCCGCGGCGTTCTATCGGCATTTCGAGTCGATGGAGGCGCTCGGGCTGGTGCTGATCGACGAGTCGTTCCGCCGGCTGCGCGACATGCTGCGCACCGCGCGGGCCGGCAAGCTGGACCCGAACCGCGTCATCGAATCCTCGGTCGACATCCTCATCGACGGCGTCAACGAGGATCGCGAACACTGGCGATTCATCGGACGCGAGCGGTCCAGCGGCGTGACGGTGTTGCGCTATGCGATCCGCACCGAAATCCGCTTGATCGTTTCGGAGTTGGCGATCGACCTGGCCCGCTTTCCCGGTCTGAACACCTGGAGCGGTGAGGATCTCAACATTCTGGCGAGTCTGTTCGTGAACTCGATGATCGTGATCGCCGAGGCCATCGAGGACGCCAACGACACAGCGGCGATCGAGGAAATCAAGCGCATCGCGGTCAAGCAACTGCGGATGATCGCCGTCGGCGTCAGCGGGTGGCGCAGCGCCATCTAGCGTGAGGTGCATGCCGCACCTCGAATTGACCTACCCGCGCCCCGACATCGCCGTGCTCACCCTGAACCGGCCCGAGAAGCTCAACGCGCTGGACTACGAGCTCGTCGAGGACCTTCATGCCGCCCTCGACGGGATCCGCGCGAATAACGACTGCCGGGTCGTGGTGCTCACCGGCGCTGGGCGCGGCTTCTGCTCGGGCCTGGATCTGAGCGATCCGAATCCGTCGCAGGCGGGCGGCGGCACCGAGTTCCCGCGGTCCGGCATGCGCTGGCAAGAGCTCATCGCGGACCTCACCGCGAAAATCCATCGTCTGCGGCAGCCGGTCATTGCCGCGGTCAACGGGCCCGCGTACGGCGGTGGCTTCGGCATCGCGCTGGCCTGCGACATCCGTATTGCTTCCGAGTCGGCGCGGTTCTGCACCCAGTTCATCAAGCTGGGCATCGGCGGCTGCGACATCGGCGTCAGCTACACCCTGCCGCGCATCATCGGTGCCGGGCCGGCGTTCGATCTGATCCTGACGGCGCGTGTGGTCGATGCCGCCGAGGCGCTGCGGCTGGGCCTCGTCTCGCGGTTGTCGGACTCGGTCGTCGACGAGGCAATGGCCATCGCCGAAACACTGTGTGGCTACGGCAAATTCGGGGTGGAGTCCACCAAGCAGGTGATGTGGGCGAATGTGGATGCGACGAGCCTGGAGTCCGCGCTGCATCTGGAGAACCGCAGCCAGATTCTCGCCGGCGCAGCCGGCGTTATGGGCGAAGCTACCGAGGCGTTCCGCCACCGTCAGCGATGATGACCTGCCCGGTGATGTAGCTACCGGCATCCGACGTCAAAAGCAATGCGGCGCCGACCATTTCGTCGGGCGAGGCCAGCCGCTTCATCAGCGTGCCACCCTTCATGTACTCGATCGCCTCCGGCGGGTTGTTTCGCATCATGTCGGTGTCGACGGGTCCGGGCGCTAGCGCGTTGACCCGGATGCCGAACGGGACGTAGGCCGCGGCCATCGACCGCGTGAACGACAAGAGTGCCGCCTTGCCAGCCGCATACATCGAGACCACGGGCGCGAACTGAAAGGCGCCCGTCGAGATCATGTTCAGCACCGCAGCGTGCTGACTCTCCTTGAGATGCGGCAGCGCCTCCTGCACCAGGAACACAGGTCCACGCAGGTTCACCTCGTTCGACTTGGTCCAGGCGTCGACGGTCATCTGTCCCAGCGGCTGCGCCAACGCGTTGGCGGCGTTGTTCACCACTACGTCGATGCCGCCGAATTCGTCGACCGTCCGTTGGACGAGGACGCCGAGGGAGTCGACATCACCGAGGTGCGTGGGCACGCCGATGGCCTCGCCCCCGAGCCCGCGCAGGTGCTCGGCGGCCTGCTCGCAGGCGTCCGGTTTGCGGCTGGCGACCACGACGCGGGCGCCGGCGAGCACGAAGCCCTCCGCCAACGCCAGGCCGATGCCTCTGGTGCCCCCCGTCACGATGACAGAGCGGCCGGTCATGTCGAAGAGACGGTCGAAGGCTTCGCGATCCACGGCGCTCAGTAGAACAGATCGGGATTCGACGCCACGTACTGCTCGACCGTTTGAGCGGGCTGACCGGTGATCTGCTCGACGTCGCCGGTGGCGCGGTCGTAGCGGCCTTCGCGATGCAACCGCGCCATGGTGGCGATGTGTTGTCGGACGTGGTCGGGCAGGCCCACCGGTTCGAGCACTTGGCGCTCCCATTCGTCGAGGGGAACGTCTTCAGCCGAGATCGGCCGGTTCAGCGCTCGGCTGTACTGCTCGGCGAGGCCGTTGATGTCGAGCACCTCCGGTCCGGTCAGTTCGTATATCTGGCCGATCCGGTCGGCGGGGTCGCGCAGCAAGGCGGCCACGACGCGGGCGACGTCGTCTGCGGAGATCGGCGAGGTGCGGCCGGCGCCGAACGGGAGGGTCAGCACGCCGCGGTCGCGGACAGCTTGTTTCGCCAGAAAGGTGAATAACGGGTTGTCGAGGAAAGTGGTTGGCCTGACGTGGATTACCGGTAGACCCGACCAATTGAGCACGTGCTCGGCCAGCCAGTGCAGGCGGTGTTGTTTCGACTCGTCGGTGCTTGTCAGCGTCATCTGCGACACCGTCATCTGGGACATGTTGACGATCACGTCGAGCTGGCCTCGGTCGAGCGCCACGGCGCAGACCTCGGTGGTAGCCCTCAGGTAATCCGGTGACACGCTCATGTTGAAGAACATGCGGCGCACACCGTCGACCGCGTTGACGATGTCGCCTGCACTTGTGAGGTCGCCGACGATCACATCGGCGCCCATCTCCCGCAGTTGGTCGGCGCGGTCGTCGTCGCGCCGCACCATGGCTCGCACCTGTGCGCCGCCGTCGAGCAAGAGCTGCACGACCCGGCGGCTGACGCTGCCGATGCCGCCTCCGGCACCTGTGATCAGGTACACGGCGCTACTCGGCGCGGGTCCAGATCGAGGTGGCGACGAGGTCGCCGCGGTCCAGCCCCGCCGCGCGATGTTCGTGCACCTTGAGGTAGTCCTCGTCGGTCACCATGTTTAGGAACGCAGCGGGCGACGGGTATTCGACCACGATAATGGCGTCCCACCATGGCTTTTCGCCGTCGCCGATCACGACCGTCGGCGATTCGCCCGCGTAGCGGACGGTGCCGCCGACCCGCTGCAGGTGCGGCGTGACCTCTTGTATGTAGCGGATGTAGCTCTGCCTGCCGCCGTCGGCGCGGAACTGCAGCAGGTTGATCATCACGACGGGTTCGTCGGCCGGCCGTGCGGCGAGCGCGGCGATCTGATCGGGAGTCGGTTCCAGGGATGCACTCATCGCTAGATGCACCCGCTCACGCTGATCCGCCGGCCCGCATTCACGCAGACACTCACGTTGGGAGCCGGGGGCGGAGGCGGCGGCGCTGTCAGGGCATCGTTGAGTTCGTAGAACGGATCGGCGCATCCGCTGACATCCACGCGTGCGCCGCCGATCGAGCCGCACACGGTGGCCCGTGCCGCAGGCGCGGTTGGAATCATCAAGCCCGCGGCGAAGATTACCGCCGCGGCGAACAGCCAAATCTTGCGCACGTTGTGCTCCTTCGCCTAATCAGGCTCATCCTGCACCGTCGTTCACGGAGCACTGGTGGTTTCAGGATTCCGATGCGGCAGGCCAGCACGAACTGGCAGAGCCCTGCGAGGCTACCTTTTGCTCCCTAGGGAAGCATCGCTCGCCTGGAACGGCGCCGACGATCCGGCACGACCGACACAATACCTGTTGGCTTCGCACGGTTTATGGCCTTGCAACTTGACAATCTCCGTTATCACTGTGCGCCGAAAGTTACTGTGCGAAAAGAATTTCGGATTTGGTAGCGATCTTGATTGACGCTAGGCTACATTTGCCGTCGGCAACCCATCCTCCCGACCTGTTCGGCGCGCGTCGTAGGGAACTGCTGGACTTCCTCGTCGCCAGCTGGGTGGTTTCGTTTGCTGTACAGCAACGGTGCGCTGGGGTCAGGTTGGGCACGCGCCGCACGTCGGTCTTGTCCGTGTTCAACCTTGGGGGTAGCTACTGTGGCCGCTGGCTTCGAGCCGTGGTATCGCCGCGAAGTCCAGCAGGAACGATCACTCATTCGGCCCTATCGCTCACGCGGTGACCGCCGCTGGTGCGTCGTGGGGTTGAATCCCTTGCGGATCAGCAGGTTCGCGGCCGTGGGGTTCGCGCTGTTAGGTGTCAGCATGATGGTTAACGCGCCGGCTAACGCCGTGTCAGCCTGGCATCCGAAGACACCACCCGTGTCAACGCCGTGGACTGACCTGGTGGGACCTGACAACGCGCTGCCTCAGTACCCGCGTCCGCAGATGGCGCGGACGAGTTGGATGAACCTCAACGGCCTGTGGAATTACACCGGCCGGTCTGGTCAGGACACGTTGACGGCACCGCCGCCCGCGACCGAGTACAGGGAGCGGATCCTGGTGCCTTATCCGCCGGAGTCGGCGCTGTCCGGTATCCAACGCCACGACGACCAAATGTGGTACCGCACGGTCTTCGAGGTGCCGAGTAGTTGGGGCGGGCGGCGCGTGCTGCTGCACTTCGGCGCGGTCGACCAGATCGCCACCGTATGGGTGAACAACCAGCAGGTGGCGTATCACGAAGGGGGATATACGGAGTTCAGCGCCGACATCACCGGAACGCTCAAGCCAGGTTTGCAGCAGTTGACCGTGCGAGTGGAGGACCGCAACGAGGCCAACCCGTTCCCCGTTGGTAAGCAGCGCAACAGGCCGGAAGGGCTGTTCTATACCGGATCGTCAGGCATCTGGCAGACGGTATGGCTGGAACCGGTCCGCCCCACGCACATCGACAGACTTGACATCGCGCCGGACTTGACCGGTTTCACAATCACGCCAAAGGTTTCCGGAACGCAATACCAGCGCGTCCAGGTGGTCGTCTCCAAGCCAGGTGGCGCGGAAGCGATGGTGCGCTCGGGCCAGCCGGGAGCGACGCTGCGGATCCCCGTGCTGAACCCGCGACTGTGGACGCCAGATGACCCGTTCCTCTACGACATCAAGGTTCGCCTTGTCGGCCGATCCGGAAAGGTGGTCGACGAGGTCTCGAGCTACGCCGGCTTGCGCACCATCGGCACCGTGCCGGATGCCAAGGGCCGGCCGCGGATCGCGTTGAACGGCAAGATCACTTTTCTACATGGTCCGCTGGATCAGGGGTACTGGCCCGACGGGATCTACACCGCACCCACCGACGACGCGTTGAGGTTCGACCTCGAGCAGATAAAGGCACTGGGGATGAACTTCGTCCGCAAGCACGCCAAGGTGGAACCGGCGCGGTGGTACTACTGGGCCGACAAACTCGGCCTGTTGGTGTGGCAGGACATGCCTTCGCTCGACGTGTCGCTCGACATTCCGGTGGGTCCCGCGCCGGATCCCGTTCCGCCGGCGAAGGCGAACTTCGAGAAGGAACTATCGGCGATCATCGACCAGCTCCGCAGTGTGACCTCGATCGTCGGCTGGGTGCCCTTCAACGAGGGTTGGGGCGAGTTCGACACCGCCAGAATCGCGAACGCGGTGAAAGCCCAGGACCCGACTCGGATGGTGGACGCGAACAGCGGCGTCAACTGCTGCAAATCGCGCGGCGACAGCAGGGCCGGAGACGTCTACGACGATCACACCTATGTCGGTCCCGGCCGTCCGGTGCTGCACGACAACCCGACGACTCCGCAGGACGAACGGCTGATGCTCGACAACCATCCGGTGCCACTCGAGCACCGCGTGGTGGTCGATGGGGAGTACGGCGGCCTCGGGCTGGTGCTCGACAAGAACCGGTGGCCGGGGCTGCCGCAGGCGTACGAGATGACCGACAGCCAGGAGCGGCTGACACAGCGGTATGTCGAGGTCAGCCAGGATCTCGAAAAGGCGGTGCAGGAAGGCGGTTTGTCGGGTGCGATCTATACCCAGACGACAGACGTCGAAAACGAGGTCAACGGATTACTGAGCTATGACCGGCAGGTGGTCAAGATGGCGCTTCCGGTGGTGGCGGAACGAAATCGCGCGGTGATCGTGGCAGGGGCACAAGCAACAGACCCGCCCGCGCCGCCCGACCGTCGTTGATGACGGCCGTCTGGTGATGAACTCGCGCAGATGATGTCTACTAATCGGATCGCAGAACTCGGAGCTTGGGTCGAGAATTTGCAAGCGTCGCGAGAAATTGTCGGGCGCAACGTCAACGACGTTGCGGTACAAGCGATCATGACGATCGGCGCGCCCAGCGAACACGTGTGCAGCCGCAGCCGGTCCTTCTTCGGCGCGGCCGCGCTGGGCCGGGCGGCAACTCACAGCCGTCGTCCGACCGTCGGAGCTCACCATGCGGTGCGTGCGCGTCCAACGATTTGCCAGCTGCAGCCGACACGCTGGCTGGATGCTGTTCGCGGAATCAGAGCCGGGGCACACGTCCGTTAGCCATATGGAACACGCATCTGGGTCAGCAATCCACATACAACTGAGCTTGACCGCTGCGTCGCTCTCGCGATGCGGAGGTGACAGATCCGCTCGACTCACCGATAGATGAGTTCTTGCGATTATGCGTAGAACCGATCCGCGATCGGCCGGGTTTTGCCTGTGGGGCGGACCTACCTTATCAGCTTCGCCAGAACGTTCTCGCCAACCGAATCAGCGATGGCAATTTTGTGCGTTCCTTAGCGAATCGATTTTCATCGGCGTAAATGTTGCTGATGCGCAGAAGCACCGAAGGTAGGGAAACACCCGATTCCTCATCGTCGGGCTGACCGTAAATTTGCTGTTATCGCAGCGCCGCCGGGACCGGACGTGCGCTGCTGCGTTAGGAAATCCTTACCGGGGCCCGAAGCAGTGGGGGGTAGCAACCATGGCCGCTGGATCGCGACGCAACGTCGGCCGCAGCAAGAGTCGCCATCGCAGGTCAAGGCGGGCCGGTGGGGCGCAAGCCGTCTATCCGACGTTCCGCATTTATCCGTCGCCGACCGGCGACATGCCTGGTGCAGGCACCTCCACCGGCTATGCCAAGCATGTCGGTCGGGTCGGCGCGCTGGCCCTCGCACTCGGCGTCGGGATGGCGGTCGCCACTGGCCAGGGAATGGGTTTCGCACGCGCCGATGATTCGCCGTCGGTTGATTCAAATTCGGTGCCGTCGGGTCCTTCGCCGACGGGTGAGTCAGGTGATCTGAACTCGCCGACGCCACCGTCGAATACGCCGACGCCAACCAGCTCTTCCAGCGAGCCGCCGTCGGCGCCGACCAACACCCCGTCGGTCCCCGAAATGAACTACGACAGCTCCGGCGGAGCACTCACCTCCGGCGATGAAGACAAGAAAACTCCACCGAAAACGGACCCGAAGTCCGTGCCCACCGTTTCCTCATCCCTCACGGCGCCGACTCCAACGCCCCAACCGAAAAACAACCCGCAGCAAGGCAATTCGACGCCAGCCGCCCATCCTTCCGCCACCGTGGCGGCGGATTCCTCCGAACCCCCCTCGTCAGGCGACGCACCCAAGCCGGCGGAGCCGACCACAACAGTGACGGTCCTTGGCGAGCACACCCAGGCCCGCCTGGTCCCCGGTCCCAACGGTGGCGAGATCGGGGCGACCGATTCACAGCAGTCCCCTACTGCCAGCGCGATGGAGGTGTCTGCGCTCAGTGCGCCACAAGAATCGACCGCATCGCCGGGCATCGTCGATCTGACGACCACGGTGCTGGCCGCAGCGTTGGCGCCGTTCGTGCAGCCGGGCCCGGGCGGCGCCCCGTCCGACGCGCCGGTGCTGTTGGCCGTGCTGGCCTGGGCACGCCGCGAAACGCAGCGCGCCCTGGGCAGCGGGAAACCGGAGGTAACGCCTCAACAGACCACGTCGGCAGTCGACGAGCCGGTCGCCACCACCGAAGCGATCGCGTTGAGCGCCAAGACGACTAAGGCCCCCGCCGCGAAGAAGGGCGGGGGCGGCGGCAACACCAAACCGGTGGCCACCGACGACAGCTACACCACTAACGAGGACAACACGCTGACCATCGGGCCGGCCACCGGGGTGCTGGCCAACGACACCGACGCCGACGGCAACTCGCTGAGCGCCACGTTGGTGTCGGGTCCGAAGAACGGCACTGTGAACCTCAACCCC
>DASRJA010000105.1:0-5981 GCA_035649695.1 Mycobacterium sp.
AAAGGCCGGTGTGTTCTTCGATGCCTCCGCCCAGCGGTGGCCGGTTTGCCGCCAGTACACCCACACGCAGAGCGAGTCGCAGTGGTCCGTCGGGCAGATCTCCAACGCTAACGTCACACTGAGTACCACCGCGACTCAACAGAACGCCAGTGCCCCAGGCTGGGCCTGTGGACGCGCGCTAGCGCTCAGAAACAATGTCATGATCGACATCAACACGTGCAGCGCTAACCCCGCTGACTCGGCGTCGAAGATTGCCAACCAGATCGCTGCCAATGTAACAGCGCGGTGGTAGCGCTGCCGAACTAGCCGACAGGCACTGCTTGGACGTTGAGCCGATCCAACCCTCGCGCGGCTCCCCGCGACACCGCTAGAGTGCACGGTTGCTCAGGTTCTCCCCCAACACCTATGCGGTGGCGAATACGGCGGGATTGAATACGGCGTACCGGTACCCACTGCATATTCCAGCAGATGAATCAGGGACGCGGAGGTCTCGAAGCCCTGCTAGACGCGGGAGCTCCTCTGTGGCACAACGCTGTTGGGAAGATCGTGCATACCGTACGGATAACCAGCTAACGACTCTGCAACCGCAGAACTAAGGGGCCAGTTCGACGGCGGAATGGACTGCAACGTAAGCCTTTTCGACACGACCATCTCGATGCTGACCTATCCCGCCATCTGGAATCTCAACGGCGAATTCGAGCCGAAGCGTACAACAATCACCCCCAGTGCAGTCGTCGAAACCCAAGCGGATTCGGCGGCGGAGCCGCTAACACGAGCGACACCGGTATTCGACACCACTGCCGGTGGCCGCCCGATTGGGATATCGCGGGCCGAAGGATCAAAGGGAGCGAGGTGTCGGTGACGAAAATGGGTAACCGCTTGGTGGTGCTTCACTTTGGAGGCAGAGAGTTAGAAGGATTTGCTATGAGCGGTGCGGATAAAGCCAGGAACAAACTGCAGCAGGTCAAGGGCAAGATCAAGGCGGCAACCGGGCGCGCGACCGACGACCCCGGCTTGGAAGCTCGAGGCAGGGCCGATCAGCGGACATCTCACCTGAAAGACGCGGGCGAAAAAGTCAAAGACGCATTCCGCCCCCGGCGCCGCCGCCGCCAGATGTAGCGGAGACTCGATCCCTCATGACTGGCGGGACCAGTCCGACGGGTGTCGTCCGCGACGCCACCGCTGACCCGGTTGCCCGCGTCGCGGCTCGCGCCGGCTATGTCATCAGCGGGGTCCTGCATCTGCTGATCGCCTACATCATTTTCCGAATCGCGATCGGATCCGGCGGCGACGCGGATCAGACCGGCGCTTTGCGAGCCATCGCTGGTACTACCGGGGGCAATATTGCATTGTGGGCCGTTGCGGTCGCACTCGTCCCGCTGACACTATGGCGCCTAGCCGAGACGGTCCTGGGCTTGCATCCGGGCGAGCGCCACGACCGCGACCCTAAAGATTTTCGACTGGCGAACCGGCTGAAGGCGCTTGGTCTCGCGGTGGTCTACGCCGCAGTCACCGTCACCGCAGTGCAATTCGCGCTCGGCGGCCGCAAATCCAGCGCCGCCCAGAATGCCGGGCTCAGCGGCCGGTTAATGCGATCCATGGAAGGTAAGGCCGTCCTCGTGGTGATCGGGCTCGCTATCACCGCCATTGGGTGCTACTTCGCCTATAAGGGCGCATCACGCAGATTCTGCAACGACCTCACGGTTTCGCCCGGACGCGCGATCACAATGCTGGGTTTGTTCGGCTATGTCGCTGAAGGTCTGGTGTTAGCCGGTGCCGGCATATTGGTCATCGTCGCGGCGGTGCGCGCTGACCCGTCGAAAGCCACTGGGCTCGACGGGGCGGTCAAGACCCTGGGACAGGCGCCGCACGGCACCGTATTGATCATGTGCGCGGCGGCGGGTTTTGCCGCCTACGGGTGCTACAGCTTTGCTTTGAGCCGTTACGCGCGGATGTGACTTCCACCTTCCACATCACCGCCTTCGCACACCAGATCTGCCCGGCCGTCGCGTTCATCCAACCCTCTACCCAATGTCGTTACTCGACATGCGTTTTCAACAGAGCTGCCCGCACATGATCCCTGTGGGCCCGTTGCGTCCACTGGGGCACGCGCGGGTCCTGGGCTGCCATTCGGCGACAGTCGAAATGAGCGTGGCCTATTCCGTTCCCGAGGCCTACGAGCGGATGATGCGGCTGGTCACCGCCGAAGGCGAGCAACCGCGGTGGTTCATGTGACGCCGCGCCGGGGTCCTACTCGTCGCTTCACGCGTGACCTCGCCACCAATCGATCGTCTTGCCAGGTTAACCGCGGGAAGAAGCACCCCGCGTCTCCCGCGATCGTTGAGCTCGCGGCCGGACGGCGTCATTTTGTTACCGCACCGGTCCGCAACAAGGTGCCCCAAGCGGCGGATACTGCATCTGAACCGCGGCTCACAATCAAGAGGGGCTCGATGACGCACGTACACCCGCTGCGGGCCGCAGTCACTTTCGGCCCATGGGCGACACAGTGAACGGCGATCGCTGTTATGCCACGGTGCTGATCGATGAGGAACTGTGGCGGTCGCTGGCCACGCTGGACCTCGCTCAGGAAGTGGCTTGGGTGCACGGATGCGTACTCGAACACGGTCACCGCGGCGACCACCATGCCCTGGCTCACCACGCCGGCCCGCTTAGTTACTGGCTTCAATGGGACGAAACCCGCAGACCACGTATCAGCACAACTGACCGGCCCGACCCACTCGCGCGGGAGGCCAGCCCACGGATTGAACCGTCCGGCCAGCCACAACATGCCGAACGGCCGACCGCGGCCAAGCACTCTTCGACTGCGGCCGCTGAACCCGTTGGTTCAAAGAACACGGGATCCCAAGCCGAAGCGCTGTGGGCGATTGCCGCTGCACTGGAACGGCTAGCCGACGTGATTGTCGGCGCGCTCGATCCCGCGGAATCTACCGGCCGTCATGCCGCTGGCCACGACGAGCGTTGGTGAAGAACAACATGCACGAGGCCGTACGAGCGCCAGCGCTCGGTGATCACCTGTGTTGGTGTAGAACCTGCCGCAAGCAGGCAATCAAAGGTTACGTTGCTATGGTTCTAAACACACCGAGCTACGGTTCTGATAGGCAGCCTTGGCACACCGCCCACGCCTGTGCGCCGCCGCCGCTAGGCGCTGGTTGCCTCTGCGCCCAGGCCTGGTCCTGAACAGTCGACCTGTACATGAGCGACTTCAAGACGAACGATAACCCATCTTATCGACCGTGCTGGGTGAGTCGAAAGGCATTGCTGTACAAGATGATAACGGATACGGCGTAGTTTACCGGTAAGCCCGCCGTATTCGATCTCGCCGTAATCGTCGTGCGGACGCCGATTATTTAGCGATGCCGACATAGGTGGAGCTGCTGCGTCGGATGGACCGCCTACTCTGGGGCCGCGGGTGCCCAGAGGGCATGCGGCAGCAAGGGAGCTGTTTGCTGCGCCGGGTGCTTCTTCGGTACGCGGATGGCAGTCGCAAATCAGCTTCGCGAGCCTCAGCCAACAGAGGACAGTCAGTGGGTGGTCCGACAGTTCGGCTACGAGACGGGCGGCACCCCACCTCGTGCGGTCGGCGTGAGCCCGGCTCAACGCCACTTGATGCCGCACCCGATCGACGGCCGCTGGTCGGGTTCGACCGGCCGCCCGGCGAGCACGGCGTCGACCGCCGCCCGGACGTCAGCGGCCGTCACCGGTAGGTCTTTCCGTGGGCGGGAGTCGTCGAGCTGGCCGCGGTAGACGAGTCGACGCTCGCCGTCGAAGACGAACGTGTCGGGCGTGCACGCCGCAGAGAAGGCGCGGGCGACGTCCTGGGTCTCGTCGTAGAGGTACGGAAACGTCCAGCCGTGGCGGCGGGCCTCGGCGACCATCTGATCGGGTCCGTCCTGCGGGTAGGTGACGACGTCATTGCTGGAGATGCCGACCATCGCGACGCCCCGATCGGTGAGGTCCCGACCGAGCGCGGCGAGCCCGGCGGCGACGTGCTGGACGTACGGGCAGTGGTTACAGATGAAGGTGACGACAAGCGCGGGACCTGTGAGCTCGTCGAGGCTAACCGTGGCGCCGGTGGCGGGCTCAGGGAGCGCGAACCGCGGCGCAGGGGTGCCGAGGGCGAGCATAGTGGACTCGGTGGCCATGCTCGCCAGAGTAGGTCCACTGGCCTGGCAGATGAACGGCCAGCCGTGGATTCGACCACGGCCTCGACGTAAGGGGCGCTCACATGACCGGGCACATTCCGCTGAATCCACAGCAGCTCGACGCTGAGAAGGTGGTTCTGTTGCAGACCCGCAAACGCGACGGCAGCTGGGTGGACACCCCGGTCAACATTGCGGTACGGGGCGATCGTGCGTACTTCCGCACCCCCGGGAAGGCGTCGAAGAACAAGCGGCTGCGCAACTTCCCCGAGGTGCAGATCCGGCCCTGCACATGGTCAGGGAAGCCAACCGGCGGCACTACTATGACCGCGCACGCCCGGCTGCTGTCCGGCGAGGAGTCCGAGGCGGCTGGGCGGCTGATCGACCGGAAGTACCCGGTACTACAGCGCCTACTGGTGCGACTGACGCACAAGATCATGCGCACGCCGACGCTGCATTACGAGCTCGCCCCGTAGCGCGAATTACCCGTTCGGTATGGACTTGACACGAATCAAGAACAACCTCAGGTCAGATCCTCAATTGCAGGAAGTCAGACGGGCGGCAGTGTTGCTGCCGAAGTCAAGTCCGTGATTCCGGCGAGTACTCGTTATGAATCCCTCGTCGAAAATTGTCGAATTCGGGCCACGACGCCGCCGGATCGCTCACGTCGCCAGTAGGTAGCCGGATGCCACGCTGCGCCGGTCCAACCGGCGAAGGCCGAGTTCGTCGGCGAGCTCCGCCGCACGCACGTACTCGTCTCGGTGCAGATGCCGGTTGATCTCCGGGTACGGATCCCGTACATCGGTACGCCCGACCAGGCCGGCCGGGAAGTACTGGGCCATCAGGTCGACGTAGGTGTCGGGTCCGAGCATGCCGGCGATCCAACGCAGAATCTCTGCGGTTTCGTCGAACATCCCGGGCATGACCAGGTGGCGCACCAACAAACCGCGGACCGCCAGGCCGTCGTGGTCAAGGACGAGCTTCCCGACCTGTCGGCCCATCTCTGGGATGGTTGCGCGCATCACGTCCGGATAATCCGGCATGCGCAGGAACCGGCGGGCCCGTTCGCGGCTCCACACCTTGGCGTCGGGCATGTAGATGTCGACGATCCCGTCCATCAGCACAAGGCTGTCGAGGCTGTCGTACGCACTGGTGTTGTACACGATCGGCAGCCGCAGGCCAGCGTCGATCGCGTGCGGCAGCGCCTCGAGGATCTGTGGGACCACATGTTCGGGCGTCACGAAGTTGATGTTGTGGCAACCCTTGTCTTGAAGCTCCAACATCATCTGCGCTAGCCGTTGCGGGGTAACCTGCTCCCCGCACAGCTCCCAGGAGATGTCGTAATTCTGGCAGAACACGCAGCGCAGGTTGCAGCCGGAGAAGAAGATCGTGCCCGAGCCGTTCCTCCCACGCAGGCAGTTCTCCTCACCGAAATGCGCGAAGTGCGACGCAACAACAGCCGTACGCCCGATCCGACACAGGCCTTTGACGTCACTCAGCCGGTCAACCCGGCACAGTCGCGGGCATACACGACACCGGTCGGGACCGAGCAGAACCCGAGCCTGCGCAGCCCGCCGAGAGATCTCGTCGACGCCGAGGCCGACATACGCGGGGCACGGTCGGACGCTGTCCATGGATCACTCTCAGGCTCGGATCCTACGCGGCCATGGAGCGGTTTGGCGACACGCTGCGGCCGTGCGTGCGGCGCTGTGAATGAACACCCTTGCGGCCGATGACCAGTCGGCGTAAACGTCACCTCAGCGGTGTTGGTCAGCTGTGCTGTGGTGGCGGTCGAGATCCAGAAGTGCCGCGAGGAGGTGC